>DDSR01000449.1 GCA_002343455.1 Deltaproteobacteria bacterium UBA2385
GCGCATCCACCCCATCCACGGCGACCGCCGCCACCACGACGGCATCGACCTGCCCGCCCCCGAGGGCACCCCCGTCACCGCCCCCGAGGTCGGCGTCGTGGACCGCGTGGACCACGCCGGGGCCGGCCGGGGCGAGATCAACGGCAACGCCGTCTTCGTGAAGTCCGCCACGCGGCGCTGGGCCTTCCTGCACCTGTCGCGCGTGCTCGTCGCCCCGGGCGCCCGCGTCCAGGCCGGGCAGACCCTCGGGCTCGTTGGCAGCACCGGGCGCAGCACCGGCCCCCACCTGCACCTCCAGGTCTACGACGCGGCGGGCCGGATCGTGGACCCGGCCCCCCTCTTCGCCGCCGGCACCTTCACCGGCCAGGCGGTCGCGTGATCGTCGCCGCCACCATCGGCCACGCCGGGCGCCCCTCGCGCCTGGCCGACCGCGGCGCCGTCTTCGAGGGCGTCGAGGAGACCTCGGCCGTGCGCCGCTACACCGATGCGCTCGACCGCGAGCTGCGCCGGCTGGGCCACGGCTGCGTGCTGCTCTCCGACGGCGAGTACCGCGAGCAGTGGGCCCGAGCGGACGGCGTGGGGGCAGGGGTCTACCTCAACTGCCACGTCAACGCGGGTGGCGGCGACCGGGGGCTGGTGCTCCACGACCATCGCAGCGGGCGGGGACGAGCCCTGGCCGAGGGCGTGGCCGGCGAGCTGGGCCGGGCGCTCGGCTGGCGCTGCGAGGCGCGGGCCTGCCGGCCGGACACCAACGGCGTGCCGCGGGACGCCGACTTCAGCGAGGCGTTCGGGACCATCGCCGGGGTGCGGGCGGTGGCGCTGTGCCTGGAGCCGTACTTCCTGGACGGGCCGCGACGGGCAGAGTTCCTGGCGCGGCTCGACGAGGTCGGGGCAGCGGTGGCGCGGGGGATCGACGGCTGGGCGAGGGCGGCGTGAACGTGGTCGAGGTCTTCGCCGGCACCGGCGGCGCCTCTCTCGGCCTGCACCGCGCTGGCTGGGCGCACCTCGCCTGCGTCGAGCGCGATCCGGCCGCCGCAGCCACGCTACGCGTCGCCGGGTTCCACACCGTCGTGGCCGACGCCCGCGACGTGGACTTCGCCGCCTTCCGGGGCCATGCTGCCCTCCTGTGGGCCTCCCCACCCTGCCAGCCCGGCAGCACCGCCGGCCAGCGGCGCGGCGCCGCCGACGAGCGCGACGGCTGGCCCGTCACGCTGGCCGCCATCGACGCCTGCCGGCCCACCTGGTTCCTGGCCGAGAACGTGCTCGGCTGGAGCTACCACCTGGACCTCTGCGGAGGCGGGCAGGCCGCCTGCCCCGCCTGCCACCTCGAAGGCGTTGCCGCCGAGCTGGGCCGCCGCTTCCCCTTCACCGGCCAGTGGCGCCTGGACGCCGCCGACTTCGGCGTCCCCCAGCGGCGTCGCCGCCTGATCCTGTGGGCCGGCCCGCTGCCCCTGGACCCGGACGGCCCCGCACCCTCCCACGCCCGCCCCGAGGCCGCCGAGGACCAGGGCCTGCGCCCCTGGCTCACGATGGGTGCGGCCATCGGCGACACGCTACACCGCGGGACCTGCGACCGCCGCGCCTGCTACCCCTGCGACGAGGAGCACGGCCGCGCCTGCTCCGAGCCCTGGCGCCTGGACCGGCCGGCCCCCACGGTGACGACGGCGGAGAAGAAAGGCACGCGGGCCAATGCGGTAGCCGACTGGAGCTTCAACGGCGGGCCCGACCGGGCCTCCGACGCCGCCTTCCTGGTCGCCGGCATCCGCCGCATCGACCTGGACGAGGGCCTGCGCCTCCAGGGCCTCCCCGCCGACTGGCCCCTCAAGGGCACCGTCAGCCAGCGGTACACCCAGGTCGGCAACGCCGTGCCGCCCGCCCTCGCCGAGGCAGCCGGACGGCTTGTGCTGGCCGCGCACCGGGCCTGGACGGCGCTCCAGGCCGCCGGGGTGGACGGCGCCGACTTGGCCCAGGCCCTGCGCCGGGGTCGCGTCTCCGTGCCCGGGAGGGTCGCTGCATGACGGGCTCCTGCTCCTGCTCCCACCCCGTCCCCGCGCCCGGCGCCGTTCCGAAGGCCACCGGCCGGGTCCGCATCGACCGCGCCGCCCTTCGCCGCGAGCTGTCCGGCGTCGCCGAGGTCCGCGAGGCCATGACCTCGAAGCTGTCCGGTCGCCCCTCCGCGAACGTGGGCACCCTCTGGCTCCTGCTCACGAGGTCGGTCTACAGAAGCGGCGATCTTCCCTGGCTTGCCACGAGGGAGGCGGCGCAGAACGGACTTGACGCGGCAAGAGCGGCGATCCGCGCCCGCCAGATCAAGGCCGGCGAGGGCCGCTTCGAGGTGACCTGGGACGCGGGCGAGGGCTCGTTGACCTGGGCGGACAATGGCGTCGGCATGAGCGCCGAAGAAATCATCGGGAAGTTCCTGGCCATCGGCGAGAGCGGCAAGCGCAACGCCGACGACTCGGGCCAGGCGGCGGGCGGCTTCGGTGTCGCCAAGGCCGTGATCCTCGGCGTATCGAGAAGCTTCCGCTGGCGGATGCACACCCGCGACAACCTCGCCATCGCCGACGGCATCGACCGCGACGTGCAGGTCTACGACGCCCCAGCGCGCCAGGGGACCTCGCTCACGGTCTACGACATCGACCCCGAGCTGGTCCGGTATTGGGACCGGGCCCGCGGCGTCTACGTGGACATCGAGGACCGGCTGCGCGAGCTGCTGGCCGCCAACGACGTGCCCGGCTTCACCTTCGTCTTCAACGGCGAGGAGGTGCGCCCCATGTTCAGCCGGCGCGGCGGCTCGCGTGTCGCCGTCGAGGGCTCATGGGGCGAGGGCACGACCGCCGCGGTCAAGGCGTACCGCCGGCCGCCTGGCGACCGGGGCGGGGCCTGGTACCTGAGGCTCAACGGGCTGTTCCAGGTCAAGTTCCCCGCCCAGCGCGGCAACCTCAAGGCCGACGTGGTGATCGACCTGACCACCACCGTCCGGCCAGGGCAGCGCGGCTACCCTTTCAACGCCGCCCGGGACAGCCTCCAGGACCGGGCCGCGTGGACCTTCGCCGACCTGGTCGAGGAGGTCGAGAAGGAGTCCGAGTCGGTCGGCCGCTCCGAGGAGGACGAGTTCATCGACCCCGAGGGCGACGACGACGGTGAGGGCACGGGCGCCGACATCGCCGCCCAGATGGCCGACGCCTTCGCCGACGCCGATGTGCGCCGGGCCATCGCCGACGCGGCCGGGGGCATCCTCGACTTCTACGGCGCGCAGGCCCGGTACGCTGGGATCGAGGAGCCCGTCGCCTCGGCCGCGCCACGGGGCACCAAGGCCGGCCCCGCCGACCAGGAGCCTCGTCGGGGCTGGGTGCTCCCCGCCGGGATGGCTGCCGCCCGCGAGGCTCCGGTCGAGAGCGACATCGAGGCCCCCTCGGACGTGGTGGCAGCCAAGGTGCTCCGCGCCGTGCTCACCGAGGCCGACGATGCGGGCCGGGCCATGGGCGGGACGCGCGAGGTCGTCGTCACCGAGGAGGTCGACCAGGCCCTCCGTCGGGCCGAGGTAGGCCAGCAGCTCGACGGCTGGCAGACCCGCGCCGTCGAGGCCGCCATCGACCGCGCCGCCGAAGCGGCCCTCGCCCCGGGAGGTGGCGGGCTGCTCCAGGCCGTCGCCGTGTCCAAGGCCCACGGCGCGCTGGACGCCATCACCCCGACCTGGGCGAGGTCCTTGGATCGCGCCGAGGGACGCCGCGCCCGCAACCCCTTCGGCCGCTTTGCCGGCCTGCGCATCGCCAAGAAGACCTACGACCGCCAGCGCGCCTGGCGTTTCAAGAAGGGCTACGCGAAGTGGGTGCCCTACCTGCTCGCGTGGGACGGCACCCTGCGCCTGGTCGCCTCCGAGGCCCGCATCCGGCGCGCCTTCCGCCCCGGCTTCGTGCTCGACGACGGCGTGGTCGGCGAGGCCATCGAGCGCCCCGGCCCGCGCCGNNACGGGATCGCCGTCCACGAGCTGACGCACCTGGATGGCCGGATGGGGTTGGGACACGACGAGTCCTTCGTCGCAGCCCGGGAGGACCTTGGGGCCGCCACCGCGCACCTTCTGCCGGCCATCGCCGTGCTGGTCAGCAAGCTCCTGCGCCTGCCCGAGGCGCCGAGCGAGGACGCCCGCCGCGCCGCGCGCCTTGAGCGGCAGCTCGCCCACTCCCGACAGGCAGTGAAGGAGCAGCGGGCGAAGATCGCCGCCCTGGAGCGCGAGCGGGAGCGGCTGCTCGACGCGGCGGCGATGGCGTTGCGCGCGAACCCGCCGCCGGGGGTCGATGCGGCCTACGTCGATGCCTTCCTCGGGCGGCGGCGGCGGGAGCTGGTGGGGATCGTGCGGGGGGCGTTCTCCCGCTGAAGTGTCGGCGGTAAGCGAATCCCCGGGCCTGTGGACCCCCCTTGCGGTACTCGGATGGCATGACTTCCAAGCCCACCAAGCCCCGCGCTGCGCTCTACGCCCGAGTCTCCACGACCGGCCACGGCCAGGACGTCGGCCTGCAGCTCGACGAGCTGCGCCAGGTCGCGGCTCAACGCGGCTGGGAGATCGCCGGGGTCTACGAGGATGCCGGCGTGAGCGGCACCAAGACCTCCCGCCCCGGGCTCGACCGGATGCTCGCGGACGCCCAGGCTGGCAAGCTCGACATCGTGGCGGTCTGGAAGCTCGACCGCCTCGGCCGGAGCCTCCAGCATGTCCTTGCGACCCTGGACCAGCTCAACACCCAAGGGGTCGACTTCGTCTCCCTCCGCGATCAGGGGCTCGACTCCACCACCCCGGCCGGCCGGCTGTTCACCGCCATGATCGCCGCCTTCGCCGCCTTTGAGCGTGACCTCATCCAGGAGCGCGTCGTCGCCGGCATCCGCCGGGCCCAAGCGGCGGGCAAGCACTGCGGCCGGCCGAGGAAGGAGATCGACCTGCGGCCCGCGGTGGCGCTGCTCCGCGAGGGGCGCGGGCTCAAGGACGTGGCCCGCATCCTCAAGGTGCCGCGCGCTACGCTGCGCCGTCGGCTGGAGGAGGCGGGGCAGTGGCCGGTGGCGCGGGAGGCCGGGCAGCGGGAGGCGGCAGTGAGATGAACTTGGCCACCTGAACCTCCGGCTTGAACGTCACCGATGGGGAGCTTGAAGTGGCCTGCGCACAGGGAGACTCAAACCGCGAGGCGACGACCCGAACGTCTTGTTCAGGCTGAAACCAGGACGAAGTTCGACAAGCCCTTACCGCCCGCGGCGATCACCGTTTCGCTGCTGGTGCCTTAATGATTGGCCGAGGAGCGTTTCCCAACAGTAGCTGTGGCAGTAATAGTCCGCGTCCCCAACCACCTCGCCGTCGAGTACCCCGAGCGTGGGCACACTCCCAACGCCCACCCCAGCTGGTTTGGCCAGGCGACTCTGAAGGGTGCGGGACCCCGAATCGGGGAACTCCAACATGATTTCGTCTTCATCGAGATCGAAGTGTGAGTCCAACAGGGCGACACCGAAGCGCTCCGCCTTGCCGTGGGCCTTCAACCCGTCGCGAAGTGCCTTGAAGCAAGCCACGTCGGTTTCATCGATCGGGGGAACGTCCGCAAGGTCGGGAAGTTGTGACCACTGAACCGGTGAAGGCATCCTTCCTCCTGGACCAACCCACCATGCCCGCAGTTCCGCATCCGGGTCGAGGCGCCCGGGATGAAGGGGACGAAGGGCTGGACGCCTCCCGGTGAGGAGAAGCCGGCCCCGACGAAGCAGGCCCGCCCTGAGCCGGGAGCCCGAGCCCGTGCCTGGCGGCGGATGTTGGACGAGGGGGTCTACGCGAGCCAGTCAGAGTTGGCGCGGGGCGAGGGAGTGTCGGCGGCTGCGGTGAGCCAGGTCATGCAGAAGTTGGCACCGACCTAGCCGTTGTGACCGGTAGAGTGGCCCGGCGGTCCTACAGATCCGGAGGCCACCGCGGTGCGGTTGTCGCCGCCGACCTCCGCGTGGCCGCAATCGCTGACCCAGAGCCGACCTCGGCCCCTCTTGTGCCCCCGCCGAGCCGCATCGGAGACGTGGCCTTGCGAAATCACGATCAGGCGCGCCTCTCCCATTGTAGAGTCCAGCTGAAATGTATGGAGCGCAAGCGATGATCGATGAGGAGTATGGGTTCCGGAGGCCGACCAAGGCCCATTTTGCTGGATCAGCAGGTCCAGGCGAGGAGATTCACAGAGGCGGATTGGACCATCTCAGCACCAGGCGCAGAGTCTCGACTGGCATGGCGCGAGTGCGGCAGGTGACCTGATGGCCTTCGAACCCGCTGGCCCCCCCCGCACCCCACCGCGCCCCGGCACGCTGGCCCGCAACCCGGCGCCGGGTCGCGGCCCCGACGGCACCTTGTCCGAGGGCTTCCGGGTAGCCGCACCCTCGGTCACCCTGCCCAAGGGCGGTGGTGCGATCTCCAGCATCGGCGAGAAGCTCAGCGCCAACCCGGTCACCGGCTCCGCGTCCTTCTCCCTCCCCTTGCCCCTGACCCCCGGCCGGGAAGGGGCTACGCCGGCCTTGTCGCTCTCCTACGACTCGGGCTCGGGCAACGGCCCCTTCGGGCTCGGCTGGCGCCTGGGCCTGGCCTCCATCCGACGCAAGACCGACAAGGGCCTGCCG
>DDSR01000450.1 GCA_002343455.1 Deltaproteobacteria bacterium UBA2385
CGCTCGGCCTGGGCGGTGCCGCTGGCGACGCCGGCCGAGGGGTGCTGGTCGCCGCTGGGCGAGGCCGGGTCCCGGCACTCCAGCCAGCCGTTGCCCCGGTCCTTGCCCGTCAGCCACGCGCCGTAGACGGCGTCCAGGTCGAGGCGGGCCAGGGCCTCGGCCCGCCACGCCTTCCACTCGGGCGCCTCGTTGGTGGAGCGGGGGGGACGGCCCGGCGGCGGCGTCTTGGGGCCCGGCTTGCCCTTCGGCGGGGGGGCCACCAGGTTGGCGAGCAGGGTCAGGGCCTCGACCTCGCCGGGGATCGCCGCCGGGTCGATGGACGAGAGACGGTGAGGGGCCTCGGGCGTGTCCTCGCCCTTCACCGACACGGTGCCGTAAAGCTTGAAGATGCGCGAGGCGTTGTGGACGGCCTTGTCCACCTTCGCCGCGGGAGTCGAGTAGCGGGCGTCCAGGGCGTGCAGGAGCTTCTTGCAGCCCTCGGCGTGGGCGCGCACGGCCTCGTCGCCCAGCGCCGGCACGGCGCGGGTCAGCAGGTGCCAGCCGTTGCCGCTGTCCGCCAGGACCGTGGGCACGCCGCGCGCAGCGAAGGTGCCGGCGATCTCCTCGGCCACCCCGCGGGCGGCGGCCTTCTCGTCGTCGGTGGAGGACCGGCCCTTCGGCTCCCGCTCCGGGTCCACATCCACCACGACCCAGGGCGAGGCCACGATGTCGGCGTCCTTCGTCGTGCTCTTCGTCCGACGCAAGGGCAGGCCGGTGGCGCCCGCGCGGTCGGGTCGCACAGCGCCGAGGGTGAAGTAGACGTTGGCCTCGCCCGAGCGGGGGTGGTCGCCGCGGGGGATGACCTCGCGGGGGGCATCCCCGACGGGACGCAGCGCCGCGACCAGCACGTCCACTTCGTCGGGGCCGATGAGCGCCGACCAGACCACGCCATCCCGCAGGACGCGGATCTCCGTCCGGCCGCCGAGCCGCGCGTGCAGCGCGGTCAGGTGGGCCAGGAAGGGGCGGGTGATCGTGTCGAGCGCCCCCTCGATGTCGGCGCGCGGGACCGCCACCCTACGCCACCCCGGGGGGCAGGGGCTCCAGGATGTCGATGATGCGCTGGGCCTGGTCGAGCGTGAAACGACGGCCGAGCATCCCGTGCTCCTGGGCGATGGCCACGATCAGGTTCTCGTGGACACCCGTGCGGGCGGCGATGTCCGCCGCGGTCACGAAGACGGGCGGCTCGTTCGCCGCGTCGTCGAGGTCAGCGGCGCCGGCCTCCCAGGGCGGCGGGGGGCGGCGGCGGCTCAGGGAGAGCTGGAGGGACAGGCGCAGGGTCAGGCGGGGCATCGTGGCTCCGGGGTGGAGGGTCGTTGGCAGCACGGACGCCGCCCGGTCCCAGCCCCGCGCGGTCCTCGGCGTCCCAGGCGGCCAGGACGTCGTTGAACCGTCGGAACGTCCCCACGATCTCCTCCACCTCGTCGTCGCCGAGCGCGCGTCCGTACCGGGGCTCGAAGGCCGCGCGGACGGGGCCGGCGACCTCCTGGGCCAGGGTGTTGCGGGGCGCGCGACGGCTCACGCGGACCTCCCAGGGGAGGGCCGGCGACGCGACGGGGCGGGGGTTGGCGGGGCGTTGGACACGGGCGGGTTCCGTGTCCATTCCTACTCGATGATCGGCCTGCTACCTGATGAACACTCGATGAACGGTGGGCGCCGTTTCGTTCATCATCCGTTCATCGGCGACGCCTCCCGCGACCACCACTCGACTCGGCTCGGCGGGACCCGGAGAACGTAGCCGCCGCCCGTCGTGGACTCGACCAGGTCCTCGGGCAGGTCGGGGTCGGCCTTCTTGCGGCCCGACGCCAGGGCCTTCATCAGCTTCTGGCGGTACTGCGGCCAGGACGCTCGCGAGGTCGGAGCGACCACGTCGGGATGGGCGGCTTGCAGCTCCTCGAAGCTCACCGCCACGCCCGGGTCGCGGGCCAGGGCGCGCAGGAGGAGGCGGGCGGGCTGCTCGCGCTTCCCGAAGGTCACCGGCCGCCCGAAGCACCAGTACCGATCCCGGGCCGGGTCGAGGACCAGGTCGAAGCGGTCCCCGCAGAAGGCGGTGGGGTCGGCGTCCCGAAGGGTCCGCCGGTGGGCGTCGAGGAGAGGCCACAGGTCCACCGCCAGGTCTCCCCCCGCGACGGAGCCCGCCTTGTCGAGGCCCAGCACGAGCACTGCATCGAGGCGCGCGACATCCAGGACTCGGCCTGGCACCGCCGCGACGGACGACACCAGCAGGCAGGACAGGCCAGCGGAGCGGCGGCTGCGGACTACGTTCACGGCGGCGATCAGCTCGGCCTCGGCAGCGCCGGGCGAAAACCAGAAGTCGACCGTCGTCCCGCCGATGCGGCGCGTCCCCAGCGCCCAGATCCGCACGCCGGGCTCCGGCGGCGCCTCGATGTCGCCCTCCGCCCCCACCGCGTCGCCGAGCACTTGGGCGAGCCCCACGAGGTTCAGCGAGTACCCGGCCGCCTTGCCCTTGCTCAGCGCCGTGCCTTCGCAGCGCGTGGGCTGGTCCCCACAGCGGTAGGTGCTGACGCCGTCGTCGTCGCGGTCCTGGAAGACCATGCGGCAACCCTGGCCGGGGCCGAGGCCGCAAGGGTGGGTCGGCGCGGGCCCGCCAACAGGCTGGAGCAGTCCTGCGGCCGGCCCCGCCCCCTCCCCCAACAGCGCGTCCCACTCGGCGCGCGTCATCACGGCGTCCGCCTCGTCGGCCAGGGCCCGCCAGAGGTTGACCAGCGCGGCGGGTGGGACCCTCCCCCGCAGCCGCAGGAAGCCCCGGTCCACCAGCCACTCCTTGACGCAGTCGTGGGTCGCGTCCCGGTCGTAGCTGGTGCGGGCGCCCGCGTGTACCCGAACCGACGGCGCCGGCTTGCCGCGGATGAACTCGACCTTGAAGGCGGCGTGGCTGATCCGCCCGCGGGGCATCTTGACCTGGTCGAAGGTGACGAACAGGTCGTCGGAACGCCGGGTCATGCGGTCGTGGACCACCGAGTTCCACTGGAACCCGATCTCGACCAGGGTGATCTTGTGGATGCCGTCGATGTGGTCCACGACAAGGGCGCCCCGGCCCAGGGTGCGCAAGGGCTCCAGGCTCACCCGCCCGGCCTCGGAGAAGCGGTCCTTGTCGCCGAAGGCGTGCAGCCCGACGACCTCCCGGTACTTCGTGGTCTCCGACTTGCTCTTGGCGTGGACGCTCAGCTCCCGCCGGTCGGGGTGGTAGATCAGGACGTCGTAGTCCTCGGGGTGGCCCTGTTTCATCTCGTCGCCGCCGTCGTCGCCGATGTAGACCCGGCGCTCCCAGGGGGCCGGCTGCCGCACGATGAGCCAGGTGGCGGGCCCCTTGGACACCGGGATCAACCGGACGCCGCGAGCGCCCCGCTTCTCGTCGTAGAAGTCGTCCAGGTCGTTGATGATGGCCTTGAGCGCAGCCGCGCCGAAGTCCGGGGTGACCTCGGGCGCCTCGTCCTTCGGGTAGAAGGACTCGAAGGAGCGTGGGTTCGCCGAGCAGTGCTGGGCGTGGACCGTCCGCACCAGCTCCTGCCCCCGCTCGACGAGCCACAGCGCCACGACGAGATCCTCGGGCGTCATCTTGGCCCCGGCCTCATCGCGCACCGTGGCGAAGCCCGCCTGCTCGGCGGCCAAGCACAGGGCGTCGTAGGCGTTGCTGTCCTTCCCGAAGTCGACGGCGTGGTAGAGCGCGTCCACGAGGCTGTCGGGGTAGCCCTCCCCGGGCGTGCCCAGCAGCTCGGCCACGTCGGTCAAGGGCAGCGGGTTCGCGGAGAGGTCGATGGAGTCGGCGACGTAGGAACCGCCGACCTGGCGCAGGAAGCCCCGAAGGCGCTGGGGTTCGATCTTGGCGAGTACGTCGGGCCGGGTCAGGCGACGGAAGTCGAGGCGATGGCTCATGGGGGGCCTCGCGGAGGCGGGAGGTGGGGCTGCGGGCGGAGTGGTTTGCGGGAGCGAGGGCGGGGCACGAAGCGCCAGCGACGCCGCGTGCGAGCGGATCTTAGCCCGGCGGCGGCCCGGCCACCGCGTCGGAGGCGGCCCTCGGTGGATGGCAGACCTGGCAGACCTTGGCAGACCTCAGCTCTCGGTAGGTCTGCCACGAATAGCTGCGCTGATACCCACACTTGTTGCCGATGGCAGACCTTGCGCGGAGCTGGCCGCCCCCCTTCGTGATCCGGCGTTTTTAATTTCGAGGACTCGGCTCCTCCTCCGCCGGTCTCCCGACCCCGACGACCGGCCGGACTCCTCCAGAAAAATGTACGCGCGCGCGTATGGCGGCGGGGGCGAGGTCTGCCAGGTCTGCCATCGGCCCTGGAAGCGCGACGGCAGGCCGATCCTCGGATGGCAGACCTGCCGGATCGTGAGGTCTGCCAAGGTCTGCCAGGTCTGCCATCGGGGCACTGGAGAGGGTCATGTTCGACTCCTGACCCTGCGGAGGTCGTTGCCGCGCCCTCCCCGTGCGCCAGCACGGACCTCCGGTCACGCCCGCGCAGGCTGCACTCGGGCCCATGTCGACGTCGGACGTTCAGCGTTCCAGGCCATCAACCCGTCGCGGGTCCACCGCGGCAGGCGGCGCGCCGCCCCCTGATCGTGATAGGATCGAGATGGACTTCGATGCCGCGCTGCCCTGGTCCCCCAGCTCCTCCATCCACGCCCCCGACAACTCCCGCCACATCATCCCCACTCCTCTCCGCGAGCCCATGCCCACCATCCTCCCTCCCCTGAAGTTCAAGGTCGTCGATCTCTTCTGCGGTGCAGGTGGCCTGTCCGAGGGCTTCCGGCAAGCGGGCTGCACCATCGTGGCTGGCGTCGATCACGACCCCGATGCAGTCGCGACCTACGCCCACAACTTCCCCGAGGCAGAAGCGATCTGCGGCGATGTTCGCCAGGCAGCCGTGCGCAAGCGGATCATGGAGGTGGCGGCCGGTTGCGAGGTCGTTGTCGGTGGCCCTCCCTGCCAAGCGTTCTCTCAGGTCCGCAACCACGTACGGCTCATCGACGACGGCCGGAACAGCCTCTACCGCGAGTTTGTCACGATCGTACAGGCGCTCCAGCCCGCCATGTTCGTGATGGAGAACGTGCCCGGCATGGACCAGATGGGCGTGCGCGATCAGATCGAAGAAGACCTCGCCATCGGCGGCAGGTACTCGGTTCGATCGAAGAAGCTGGACGCCGCTGATTTCGGTGTCCCTCAGACACGAGAGCGGCTGATCTTCATCGGGGTGAGGAGAGACCTTGGCTTCGAGGTGCCCGAGGTGAAGGGGACCGGTGCTGTGCAGCGAACTGCGCTTGTGCGAACGATGATAGGGGGCAAGGTCGAGTACGTCGTGACGAGCAGCGGCGAGATGCAGGACCGCTTGGCGCTGGAAGATCCCAACAACACTTCCGTCACAACGGTTGAGCAGGCGATCAGTGACCTTCATGGCCTAAAGGCGGGCAACCGCGCGGACTCCTTGCCCTACTCTCAGCTCGCCGCACCACAGTCTGAGTACCAGCGACGGATGAGGGACTCGTCATCGCACATCCTGACCAACGTCCAAGTGCCCCGGATGATTGAAGATACCAGGCTCCGCCTCAGGGCGATTCCAGACGGAGGGAACTATCGAGACCTGCCCGAGAACCTCCAGGCCCGCTACATCACCGGCGAGAAGTGGGGCCAGCACAACGGCTCTGGCAAGCTGACTCGGAAGCACTACTATGCATATCGACGGCTCCACCGTGGGATCTGGGCGTGGACCTTGAACACGAAGGCCGATGCCGCCTACCACTACGCGGTGCCTCGCGCCCTTTCCGTCCGTGAGTTCGCGCGACTTCAAAGCTTCCCCGACCGGTTTACGTTCACGACCGACGCGCGGAAGGGCGCATTGCCTGGCCGGATCGACGGTGGCGCAGCCCACAGCCGGTACCGGCAGGTTGGAAACGCGGTCCCGCCGCTTCTCGCCTATGCGATTGCTTGCACACTGCAGGGGGCGCTCGTCGAGGCAGAGAACGCTCGGACCCGGACGGCGTGATGTACCCGCAAGATCTCCTGGAACGGCCCTTTGGAGCCGAGAGCCGGCGGTTTCTGATCCGACAGTATCTGGATTCGGTCGGGGTGGTGACGCCAGAGGATGCCTGGAAGCACGTCTACCGACTGCTGATGTGGATCGACCCCACCACCTCCCTCGCCCACTGCTACGAGAGCGACAAGTCCCAGCCCGGTCGCCATTGGTACGACCGGAGCATGGCCTTCCACGCATGGCTTTCGGCCGCTCTTGGGTCTTCACCGCGAACCCTGCATCGCGAGATCGACATCCTGTTCAAGGGTGTGATCTCGATCCTGGCTGTCGTGGAGGCTGAGGAGAAAGACAAGCGCCGAAAGAACGCGCTACGCCAACGGGCTGACTTCGACGCGGACATGCCCGACGCCACGGGGGATCCGGACCTCATCGAGAACATCTCCGCAATGCTCGCTCAGCACTATGGAACCGCTCCGAGCGAGGCACTGGTGTCGGAAATCATCGACACGGTCACACAGGACCTGTACCGCGAGAACAAGCGCAAGAACCTGCTCGGCGAAGGCTTCGAGGACACGCTGGCCTCGGTCATCCGCGAGTGCGCGGGCGCGTCTTCGCTGGAGGTTCACAATCGCGCCCTCCTGCACGACTTGCCTGGCTTTCGCGAGCCACCCAAGCACGAGAAGGCGCGAGCCGTGGACTTGGCGGTGGTTTCGAAGACTACCGGCCATCGGTCGCTCGCCACGGTCAAGTGGAGCGTCCGGGCCGATCGCGAGGAGCAGTTCACCATCGACCTGGACACGTATTCGCGCATGGAGTTCGACGGGCAACCGTTCTCGTTCGTGTTCTTGACCAACGAGTTCGACGCAGCCCGGCTGGTGGCGGCATGTCGACGCCGTCATGGACATCGCCTGATGTTCGATGCGGTGGTTCACATGAATCCCGAGGCCCTGGTGGCAGTACACTCGTTGAAGACGCGCGCGAAGGCCAACGATCTTTTGGAGCACATCAACGAAGGCAGGTTGATCAGCCTCGGTCAGTGGATCCGCAACCTGGAGGCGAGCTGATTCGGGCCGGCGTGGTTGAGATCCACCTCCTTCCGGACCCCGTTCGGGCCCCGCCTTGTGGACCCCGGAACCGCCCTCCTGGAGGCCCTCGGCGCGAGTGGCCTTCTGGACCCTACGCTGCCTCCCGCTCGCCGGCCTCCCGCGCCACCGGCCACTGCCCGGCCTCCTCCAGCCGGCGACGCAGGGTGGCGCGCGGCACCTTGAGGATCCGGGCCACGTCCTTGAGCCCCCGCCCCTCCCGGAGCAGCGCCACGGCGGGCCGTAGGTCGATCTCCATGCGCGGCCGGCCGCAGTGCTTCCCGGCAGCCTGGGCGCGGCGGATGCCAGCGACGACGCGCTCTTGGATGAGGTCGCGCTCGAAGGCCGCGAAGGCGGCGATCATGGCGGTGAAGAGGCGCCCGGCAGGCGTGGTGGAGTCGAGGCCCTGGTCGCGGAGCGAGACGAAGGCGACCCCCTGGGCATTGAGCTGATCTAGCGTCGCTAGGACGTGCTGGAGGCTACGCCCGAGGCGGTCGAGCTTCCAGACGGCCACGATGTCGAGCTTGCCAGCCTGGGCGTCGGCGAGCATACGGTCGAGTCCGGGGCGCGAGGTCTTGACCCCGCTCACCCCTGAATCTTCGTAGACCCCCGCGATCTCCCACCCCCGCTGCTCGGCGACCTGGCGCAGCTCGTCAACCTGGAGGCCCACGTCTTGGCCGTGGCCGATGGTAGAGACCCGCACGTAGAGCGCGGCGCGGGGCTTGGTGGGCTTCGAGGTGGCCATGGGCTTCGAGTACCACAAGGGGGGTCCACGGGCCCGACGATTCGCTTACCGCCTGCGCTTCAGCGGGAGAACGCCCCCCGCACCACCGCCACCAGCTCCCCCCGCCGCCGGCCGAGGAAGGCATCGACGTACTCGGCATCCACACCGGCCGGCGGGTTCGCCCGCAGCGCAGCCGCCGCCGCGTCGAGCAGCCGCTCGGCGTCGAGCCCGCCACGCGGAGCCGGCGCCGCTCCCCGCAGCCGCTCCCGCTCGCGTTCCAGGGCGGCGATCCTTGCCCGCTGCTCCTTCACCGCGGTCCGGGCCTGGTCGAGCTGCCGCACCAGCTTCGCCGCGCGCCGGGCGTCCGGGCTGGGCGCCTCGGGCAGACGTAGGAGCTTGCTCACCAGCACGGCGATGGCGGGCAGGAGGTGCGCCGTTGCTGCCCCCAGGTCCTCTCGCGCCGCGATGAAGGACTCGTCGTGGCCCAACCCCATCCTGCCATCGAGGTGGCTCAGCTCGTGGACGGCGATCCCGTGCAAGAACGCGGCGATGGCGAGGGGCCGCTCGCGGTGGGCCTTCACGACCTGGGCGAAGCGGTCGGGGTGGATGAAGATGAACCGGCGCGGGCCGGGGCGCTCGATGGCCTCGCCGACCACACCATCGTCGAGCACGAAGCCAGGCCGGAAGGCGCGGCGGATGCGGGCCTCGGAGGCGACCAGGCGCAGGGTGCCGTCCCAGGCGAGCAAGTAGGGGACCCACTTCGCGTAGCCCTTTTTGAACCGGTACGCGCGTCCCCGGTCGTAGGTCTTCTTCGCGATGCGCAGGCCGGCGAAGCGGCCGAAGGGGTTGCGCACGCGCCGGCCTTCGGCCTTGTCGAGCGACCGGGCCCAGCTCGGGGTGAGCGCGTCCAGCGCGCCGTGGGCCTTGGAGACTGCGACGGCCTGGAGCAGCCCGCCGCCGCCGGGGGCGAGGGCTGCCTCGGCAGCGCGGTCGATGGCGGCTTCGACGGCCTGGGTCTGCCAGCCGTCGAGCTGCTGGCCGACCTCGGCGCGACGGAGGGCCTGGTCCACCTCCTCGGTGACGACGACGGCGAGCGCGCCGCCCGCGGCCCGGCCCGCCGCGTCGGCCTCGGTGAGCACGGCGCGCAGCACTCGGGCCGCCGCCACCTCGGAGGGGGCCTCGATGTCGGGCTCGACCTGGGCTTCGCGCGCGGCGGCGATGCCAGCGGGCAGCACCCAGCCTCGGCGCGGTTCTTCGTCGGCGGGGCTGGCCTTGGTGCCGCGGGGCGCGGCCGAGGCGACGGGCTCCTCGATCCCGGCGTACTTCGACTGCTCCACGTAGAAGTCGAGGATGCCCCCGGCGGCCTCGGCGATGGCCCGGCGCACATCGGCGTCGGCGAAGGCGTCGGCCATCTGCGCGGCGATGTCGGCGCCGGTGCCCTCGCTGTCGTCGTCGCCCTCGGGGTCGATGAACTCGTCCTCCTCCGAGGCGCCCACCGACTCCGACTCCTTCTCGACCTCCTCGACGAGATCGGCGAAGGTCCAGGCGGCGCGGTCCTGGAGGCTGTCGCGCGCAGCATTGAAGGGGTAGCCCCGATGCCCCGGCCGGACTGTAGTGGTCAAGTCGATCACTACGTCCGCTTTGAGGTTTCCGCGCTGGGCAGGGAACTTGACCTGGAACAGGCCGTTGAGGCGCAGGTACCAGGCGCCGCCACGATCCCCGGGCGGGCGGCGGTACGCCTTGACCGCCGCCGAGGTTCCTTCGCCCCAGGAGCCTTCGACGGCGACGCGGGAGCCGCCTCGCCGGCTGAACATCGGGCGGACCTCCTCGCCGTTGAAGACGAAGGTGAAGCCGGGCAGATCGTTGGCGGCCAGCAGCTCGCGCAGCCGGTCCTCGATGTCCACGTGGACGCCGCGGGCGCGGTCCCAATACCGGACCAGCTCGGGGTCGATGTCATGGACGGTGAGCGAGGTCCCCTGGCGCGGCGGGGCATCGTAGACCTGCACGTCCCGGTCGATGCCGTCGGCGATGGCGAGGTTGTCGCGGGTGTGCATGGACCACTTGAAGGAGCGGGACACGCCGAGGATCACGGCCTTCGCCACGCCGAAGCCCCCGGCGGCCTGGCCGGAGTCGTCGGCGTCCCGCTTGCCGCTCTCGCCGATAGCCAGGAACTTCCCGATGATGTCCTCGGCGCTCATGCCGATCCCGTTGTCCGCCCAGGTCAACGAGCCCGCGGCGGCGTCCCAGGTGACCTCAAAGCGGCCCTCGCCGGCCTTGATCTGGCGGGCGCGGATCGCTGCTCTTGCCGCGTCAAGTCCATTTTGAGCCGCCTCCCTCGTGGCAAGCCAGGGAAGATCGCCGCTTCTGTAGACCGAGCGCGTGAGCAGGAGCCAGAGGGTGCCCACGTTCGCGGAGGGGCGGCCGGCCAGCTTGCTCGTCATGGCCTCGCGGACCTCGGCGACTCCGGCCAGCTCCTGGCGCAGGGCGGCGCGGTCGATGCGGACCCGGCCGGTGGCCTTGGGTTCGGCGCCGGGCGCGGGGACGGGGTGAGAGCAGGAGCACGTCATGCAGCGACCCTCCCGGGGACGGACACGCGACCCCGTCGCAGCGCGTGGGCCAGCTCGGCGCCGTCCACCCCGGCGGCTTGGAGGGCCAACCAGGCGCGGTGCGCGGCGAGCACGAGGCGCCCGGCGGCCTCGGCGAGGGCGGGCGGGACGGCGTTGCCGACCTGGGTGTACCGCTGGTGGACGGTGCCCTGGAGGGGCCAGTCGGAGGGGAGGCCCTGGAGGCGCAGGCCCTCGTCCAGGTCGATGCGGCGGATGCCGGCGACGAGGAAGGCGGCGTCAGAGGCCCGGTCAGGCCCGCCGTTGAAGCTCCAGTTCGCGACCGCGTTGGCCCGCGTGCCCTTCTCCTCGGCGGTGGTCACGGTGGGGGCGGGACGGTCGAGGCGCGAGGGCTCGGAACAGGCGCGGCCGTGGTCCTCGTCGCAGGGGTAGCAGGCGCGGCGGTCGCAGGT
>DDSR01000100.1 GCA_002343455.1 Deltaproteobacteria bacterium UBA2385
GCCTGAAGACGGGATGCGGCTGCGAGAGGATCCAGCTTCAAAGTGCGCACGCCATCACGAACTTCCTCGCGCTGGCGACCGTGACCAGTTGGAGGGTCCTCTGCCTGCGGGACGCCGCACGGGAGCTGATGCCGCTGAACAGCGACGTGGTCAGCCCTGTGGCCCTCAAACTCCTCAAGCGACATGACCGGAAGCTTCCGGCCGAGCCGGGCGCTCGGGAGATCATGCGCGCCATCGCGCGCCTTGGCGGGTTCCTCTCCCGCAAGAGCGACGGCGAGCCAGGGTGGCGCACCATCTGGCGAGGCCTCCAACGTCTTCGCGAGTGGGAGACCGGCGCCCGGCTCATGGCGGGGGCATCCGCGTAGCGGCGGCCGGAGATGCTTCGGCAGGGCGCAACTCGATTGGACCGAAGCTCTGGGCGAGTTGTGTCCGAAGATCAAGAAAAAGGACAGGACACAACTCGGCTATACCCGCGGCCTGGGCAACTTGCGTCCAGGTTCGTGGCTCCCGGTCGGACGCGACCCGGTTGGACAGGTGGTCTGGGCAACTTGCGTCCTGATTCGTGGCGCCCTGGCTCCCGCGGCCTCGGATAGGGCAGGTCGATGGAGGCCTCCCTCGACATGGTCTGAAAAGATGTGGGTAATGATGAGCCGCAAGCGAGGGGAGGGTGAGAGCAAATCAACCCTCCTCCCGCTCGCGGGGGGAGGTGGCCCGAAGGGCCGGAGGGGGGGCTGCCTGTCTCATTGCTCGTGGAGCCCGTCTACGGCGGCATGGCCAACTATCCAGCCGGCAGCCGCTCCAGGCTCCGCCTCACCTCGCCCGCCGGGTCCTCGCCCTCCCACCAGCGCTCCAGCTCCGCGGCGCAGCGCCCGGCCAGCTCCTCCCAGGAGGGCGGCGCCTCCAGGTGGTCGGCCAGCCGGGTGACCGTGTCCAGGGGCAGGCCGCAGGGCTGGATCCGCCGGAAGTAGCCCAGATCCACGTCCAGGTTCAGGGCGAAGCCGTGCCAGGTGACCCAGCGCCGGCAGCCGATGCCGATGGCGGCGACCTTCCGCCCCTCCAGCCAGACGCCCGTGTTGCGCGGGTCGCGACCGGGTCGCAGGCCCAGGCTCTCCAGCACCCCGATGAGGACATGCTCCAGGCCGTGCATCCAGAGATGCAGGTCCTGTCGGCCCGGCGGCAGGGCCACGATGGGCCAGCCGACGAGCTGACCGGGCCCGTGGAAGGTCACGTCTCCACCGCGGGCGACGGGCAGCACCGGGATCTCGCCCGGAGCCAGGACGTGGGCGGCGGCCTCTCTGCGGCGGCCGAGGGTGAATACGGGCTCGGGCTCGACCAGCAACAGCGTGTCGGGGACGCGGTCGGCGATGCGCTCCTCCAGCAGCGCCAGCATCCGCTCCTCGGCCTGCGCGTAGGGCAGCCCCCGCAGCCGCTCGATCCTCACGCCAGCAGGGCCTCGTCCACCGCCGCGACGACCCGGGCATGGACCTGGTCCACGCTGCCGCTGGCGTCGACGCGCACCAGCCGCTCTCCCCGGCTGCGGGCCAGCACCACGACCCCGTCGTAGGCGTCGTGGACGGCGCGCAGGCGATCGAGGGCCTCGAAGCGGTCCCGGGGCTCGCCGCGGGCGAGGATGCGCTGCAGGCAGACCTCGGGGTCCAGGTCCAGCAGCAGGGTCAGGTCCGGGGCCCGGAAGCGGGCGTTGAGCTCGGAGACGGCCGCCAGCCCCATCACCAGGGACTGGTAGGCCAGGGAGGAGTGCAGGTAGCGGTCGCTGATGACGCAGTGCCCGTCCTCCAGCCTGGGCATGATCTCGCGATCGAGGTGGTCGCGGCGATCGGCGGCGAAGAGGTAGGGCAGGACCGCGTCGCCGACCCGCTGCTGCGGATCGCGCAGGGCCTCGCGCAGGAAGCGCCCGACGGGCCCGGCGGAGGGCTCGGCGGTGGTGTGGACCCGCTGCCCCCGGGCTTCGAGCCAGCGGGCGAGGAGCGCGACCTGGGTCGTCCCCCCCGAGCCGTCGATGCCCTCGATGGCGATGAAGCGGGTCTGCATTGCCTTCTCCTCCTCACCGGGCTTTAACGCGACCCTCACCTCCGCCGAGCGCGGGTCGCCTCTGCCTGTGGCATGGTGCTCGCCACATCCGGAGCCTTGCCATGATCCCCTTCCTCACCCTGCTCGCCTCGGCCGCTCTCGCCCAGGAAGCCCCCGTCAATCCGCAGGTGACCACGCTGATCGAGCGGGTCCGCAGCTTTCGGGCGGCGCCTCCCCCGCTGGACGAGCGGCCGACCTGCCTGACGGGCCTCGTCGCCGAGCTGAAGGAGCACCGCGCGCACTTCAGCCCCGAGCAGTGGCAGGAGGTGGCCCTGGCCCTGGACCTGCCCCTCTCCACCCCGGCGACGCATGCCCCCCCGCTCAGCGACGGCACCTGCGTGGGCAACACCGGCGCCAACTCGCTGGTCGGCGACCACTTCGTCGTCTATTGGGACAACGCCTCGCAGGCCGAGGCCGAGGCGATGCTTGAGGTCCTCGAGTACTCCTGGGAGACCATCATCGACGACCTCGGCTGGCGAGAGCCCGAGGGCACCCCCAGCGTCAAGCTGCGCTTCCACATCTCCAACCAGAACTACGCCGGGGCCTACACCACGGTCGAGTGGTGCGCAGGCGTCGGCTACGTCCCCTACATGGTCACCGGCTCCGGCAGCTTCTCGGCGGGCAGCTGGTACAAGACCATGGGCGCCCACGAGTTCATGCACGCCAGCCAGTTCAGCTACGGCTTCGCGCACGAGTTCTACTGGTGGGAGGCCAGCGCCACCTGGAGCGAGGAGTACGCCTACCCCTCGAGCAACGACTGGGCGGACATGTACCAGGCCTTCTCGTACTACCCGTACATCGGCATGAACGCCTCGTCGCAGTCCGACCAGGCCATCTTCTACCATATGTACTCCATGGGCATCTTCGCGACCTACCTGGACGAGTACTGGGGAGGCCACGACACGGTTCAGGACACCTGGGTGCAGGCCGCCTCGCAGAGCGGCACCTACAGCTACTGGATGCCCGATGTGCTCGAGGACATGGGCCTGGACTTCGACCAGGTCTGGCAGGGCTTCATGGCCACCACCGCCTTCATGGACTTCCGCGAGTCGAACTACTACTCCGATGTCCGAGGCGTCGAGTCGTACACCACCCTGCCCGCCTCGGGCACCGAGCCGAACGACGCCGCCGAGAGCCTCGGCCTGAACCACTTCTCCTTCGACGAGGACCTGGGCGAGCCCGGAAAGTACCTCCAGATCGACTTCTCCTCCCCCGACGCGGTGGACTGGAACGTCGTCCTGGTCACCGGGTCCGGCCACACCGTCTACGAGAGCGTGGCACTGGAGGTCATCGACGGGGAGGGGTCGGCCTGGATCCCCTTCGAGGGCGAGCACGAGGCCTTCCTGGTGGTCTCCCCCAAGGACGAGGACGCCAGCGGCTACAACTACGAGTGGACCCGCGCCGACACCTGGGTCTACGACTGGGAGGCCTGCCTGGTCGACAGCGAGACCGGCGTGCCCTGCGGTCAGGGTGTGCCGAACCCCGACGACACGGGAGACACCGGCGACGGCGCCGACACCCCCGAGTCGCCCGAGCCGACCGGCTGCGGCTGCGCCTCGGGAGCCCTGGGCGGGGCGCCCTGGCTGATGGGCCTGCTGGCGCTTGCCCGCCGCCGCAAGCGCTGAAACCCCGGGCCCGCCGCAGGCGCTGAAGCGCAGCCTCTGAAGCGCTGCTACTTGTTCAGGACGTGGACCGCCTGACCCAGCGCCGCCTTGGCGCTCTCCATCAGCCCCTCGCCCAGCGTCGGGTGCGGGTGGATGGTCAGGGCGATGTCCAGGGCCTCGGCGTCCATCTCGATCGCCAGGGCCGCCTCGGAGATCAGGTCGCTGGCGTGATCGCCGCAGATGGTGATCCCCAGGACCCGGTTGTCCTTGGCGTCGATGATCGTCTTGATGAAGCCCTCGCTGTGCCCGGTGGTCAGGGCCCGCCCGATGGCGGCGAAGGGCACGGTGCCGACCTTGATCTCGAAGCCCTGGGCGCGGGCCTCGTGCTCCTGCAGGCCGGCGGTGGCGACCTCAGGGTCGGTGAAGACCACGGCGGGCACGGTGCGGGCGTCGTTGCTCGCCTTGTGACCGGCGACCACCTCGGCGCAGATCTCGCCCTCGTGGGTGGCCTTGTGGGCCAGCATGGCGCCGCCGGCCACGTCGCCGATGGCGAAGACGCCGGGCACGCTGGTCTTGCACTGCTTGTCGATGACGACGAAGCCGCGCTCCAGCTTGACCCCGGTGGGCTCCAGGCCCTCGCTGTTGGGCCGCCGACCGACCGTCACCAGGATGGCGTCGGCTTCGAGGGCCTGCTCCCCCTTGGGGGTCTGCACCTTGACGACCGCGCCGCCCTCGGCCTCTTCCCAGCCCAGCGCCTTGCTGCCGGTGAGCACCGTGATGCCCGACTTCTTCAGCTTGCGGCCGATCAGCTTGACCACATCGGCGTCAAAGCCCGGCAGGATGCTGTCCATGGCCTCGACGATGGTCACCTTGCTTCCCAGCTTGGCGAACATCTGGCCCATCTCCATCCCGATGTAGCCGCCGCCGATGACGACGAGGCGACCGGGCACGGCCTTGAGCGCCAGGGCCTTGGTGCTGTCCAGGATGCGCTCGTCGGCGTACTTGAAGCCGGGGATCTCCACCGGGCGGCTGCCGGTGGCGATGATGACGTTGTCGGCCTTGACCGTGACCTCGCCCTCGCTGGTCTGCACCGACAGCGTCTTCGGCCCGGTGAAGGTCGCCGTGCCGGTCAACATCTCGGCCTTGTTGGCCTTGAGCAGGGTGCGCACGCCCCCGGTCAGCTTGTCGACGACGCTGCCCTTCCAGGCCTGCAGCTTCTGCATGTCGACGCTGCGCTCGCCCTCGGGGATCGAGATGCCCATCGTGGACAGATCGGCCAGGTCCTCGAAGCGCTTGCCGGCGGTGATCAGCGCCTTGCTGGGGATGCAGCCGACGTTGAGGCAGACGCCGCCCCAGTACTCCTTCTCGATGCAGAGGGTCTTGACCCCCAGCTGGGCGAGGCGGATGGCGCAGGGGTAGCCGCCGGGTCCGGCGCCGACGACGACGGCTTCAACTTCGATGGTGCGGGCCATGAAGGCCTCCAGGCAGAGGGGTTCAGGAGAGGGTGAGGCGGAGGAGCTGGGGGGCCTGCGAGGCGCGCCCGCGGGCGGCGAGCAGGGCCTCGCCGATCTGGGAGGAGCCCGCGTCGAGGGGGAGGAGGGCGGCCTCGATGCCGAAGGCGGCGGCGAGGTCCTCGATCGCCGGCGCGAGCTGCCGGGCGAGGGGAGCATCCGCCGACACGGGCGGGTCGAGGTAGACGAAGACGACCGGCGCGCCCGTGAGCACGGCGAGGTTGAAGGCCTCGTGCAGATCGCCGGAGGCTGCGCCGGCCGCGCCCAGCAGGCACATCACCGGCGCGCCTGCGCCCAGGGCCAGACCGACCGCGTGCAGGGCGCGTGAGGCCGGACGGCTGCCCACCGGGGCCAGCTTGTAGGGGCGGGCTCCCTGGGCCGGATCGACCAGCCGGGCCGCCGGGCAGCCGCGCAGGATGGCGCCAACCCGCTCCCGAGGACCGGCCAGGATCCACTCGCCCTTGGGCCAGGCCTGGAAGAGGGCCTCGACCGCCGGGGCGAGGCGGCCCAGCGGGATGGAGAAGGGCAGCGGACCGAGCGCTGCCAGCTCGGCCTCGGCCTGCTGGATGGCGCTCACCGAAGCTCCAGCAGCAGGCGGGCCGGGTTCTCCAGCACGTCCTTCAGCGCGCTGACGAAGCGGGCGGCGACCGCGCCGTCGAGCACCCGATGATCGAAGGAGGGCGAGAGGTACATCATCTTGCGGGCGACGATCTGTCCGTCCAGCACAACCGGGCGGTCGTGGATCTGGTTCACGCCCAGGATGGCGCACTCCGGCGCGTTGATGATCGGGGTGGCGAAGCGCCCGCCGATGTTGCCCACGCTGGTGATGGTGAAGGTGCCGCCGGTCAGATCGGCCACGCCGGCCTGCCCGGTGCGGACCCGCTCGGTCACCGAGGTCAGCTCGGCGGTCAGCTCCAGGATGCTCTTGCGCTCGACGTTGCGGATGACCGGGACGTACAGCCCCTGGGGCGTGTCGGTGGCCACGCCGATGTTGACCGATCCGTGGATGGTCATCTCCATCGTCGCCTCGTCCAGGGTCGAGTTCACCGTGGGGAACTCGCGGAAGACGAGGCAGAGCGCCTTCATGATGAAGGGGATGTAGGTCGGCTTCAGGCCGTAGCAGGCGGCGGCGGGCAGGATCGCCTCGCGGGCCTTGACCAGCTCGGTCGCGTCCACCTCGTCGACGTAGGTGAAGTGCGGCTTGTTGATGTAGCTCTGCACCATCTTCTCGGCGATCTTGCGGCGCAGGCCGATGATCTTGACCACCTGGTCCTGACCCGAAGCGGCACCAGCCCAGGAGGGCACCTGCACAGCGGGGAGGGCGCGAGGCTCGGGCGCCTGGCTGACGGCGTCGACGTCGGCGCGGGTGACCCGGCCGCCCTTGCCGCTGCCGGGGACGGCCGTCAGGTCGACGTCGTTCTCGCGGGCGTAGGAGCGCACGGCGGGGCTGGCCAGGGTCT
>DDSR01000236.1:0-2373 GCA_002343455.1 Deltaproteobacteria bacterium UBA2385
GACAACCTCGGCAAGGAGCTGCCGCGCATCCCGCGCGCCCCCACGGTGGAGGCCTTCCGCGCCTTCGTGACGGCCGGCCGGGCCCTGGGCGAGCTGCACGTCGGCTACGAGTCCGTGCCCGAGCACCCCGCCCGCGTCGAGGGCCCGGCAAAGCCGACGCCGACCCAGCTCCGCGTCGAGAAGATGAAGTTCGGCAAGGGAAAGGACAAGACGGTCGTCCACTACAACGCCTTCTTCACCGTCCGCGACATCCCGCTGTCGGCCTACGAGTACGTCGTCAACGGCAAGTCGGCCATCGAGTGGGTCATGGAGCGCCAGGCCGTCACCACCGACAAGGCCAGTGGCATCGTCAAGGACGCCAACGCCTGGGCGACCGAGACGGTCGG
This sequence comes from Deltaproteobacteria bacterium UBA2385, assembly GCA_002343455.1. Taxonomy (GTDB): domain Bacteria; phylum Myxococcota_A; class UBA796; order UBA796; family UBA2385; genus UBA2385. The sequence goes on from DDSR01000236.1 coordinate 387, forward strand.
CGATCCGCGCTACCCGCTCTCGCTGCTGCTGCGGGTCATCACGGTCAGCCTGGAGACGATGAAGATCGTGGGAGCTCTGCCCTCCCTGGAGCTCGGAGACTGAGGCCGAGGCGGAGACCAGCCGCGGCGAGGCGGACATCGCCCGAGAGCGGCGGGGTGCTGCGGCTGTCCCCGCGCGGGGACAGCAGTCGCGTTGAGCCCGCTGCTGGCTTCACGGGCGGCTGCGGCGGTTCGACGCGCCCAGGGGCGGCTGTGACGGGACGCCCGGAGGTCCACCGGCTGGATCGCCAGGAAGATGCGCTCCCCCATCGGCCTCAGCATCACACGCCCTCGAAGGTGCAGAGGAGCAGGTCGAGGCCCCGCGCCGTATCGGCTCCTGTGGGCTCGATGATCTGGCCTGTCGGGCAACGGTTCGAGAGCCGCGGCGACTCCACGGCCTCGGGCAGCGGCTGGGCCACGCGCTCCGCGAAGGCCCCGCTGGCCTCGCGGGGAAGCCGCCGCTCCGCTGGCCCCCACAGCAGCGTGCGCCACGTCCGGATCCGCTGCGGACACAGGCCGTGAAGACGAGGGAAGCCTGCCAGGCCAAGACCGCTGCGATCGAACTCCTCGAGCACAACCGAGGCCTGCTCCGCATTCCACCGGCAGACCGAGAGTACGGACTGCCAGCTCGTGGGCGACCCCGTCTTGGAAGCGCACTCCGATTCGGTCGGTCGGGTTCTTGGGCCTGGGGATGGGACGGTGCTTACCAATCGGCGCTTCCGCCACTCTTAGCCGCCGACCGCCGTGGGCGAAACATAACGACGCGCTGAAACTGACGGCAGCAACGTCAGTGGCGGGGCGCTGGGCGGGTGGTGGTAGGCGGGGCGCTGGTGGGCCGCAAGTTAGCGCTGGCGTTAGGCGTACATCGAGGTGGCGCAATGACAGAGTCCATGCCGGCAATCATGTTCGAAACGGGCCACGACGAGTCGTTCCTGGTCGGCACGAAGGAGGAGATAAGGTCGTTCGCGAACCAGATACTGGCGGCTGTCGAAGGTGCGTCGGGGCAGGCGGACTACCTTGGAGTTCCATGCCAAGAGACTGTTGGTCCAATGTCGTCGACTTGGGGTGATGTTGCGGTCTGCGGACTGGTGATCACCCAGACGCCGACCGATACCAAGCGGCTGATCAATGCCATCAGGCGAAACAACGGCGAGTTGCCGATTTGCGCTGAGGGGTGGCCTGTTTGAGGCAGCCGCCCAACTGCCCGCTGCTGACAGACGGCCGATTCGCGGTCGAAGCTGACCGGCACAAGCGTTGGGTGCACAAGATGATGGCTTCCGAAAACTGCAATTGGCTTCAACAGGCTCTCGCGCCCGCACTGTAGCAGCGAGGCTACAACAAGGCCTGTTGTCGATGCTCCAAGCCCACGCCCATTCGGTGCAATCCCCGCCCCAGTCATCACCGCCCGGTCGACTTGGCTTTGGTCCTAGCCCGAGCACGCTGCTGAGCGGTGTCCTCTGCCCCCTTGAGCCGGTAGAACTTGCCCCCGATGGTCAGCACCTCGGAGCTGAGGACCAGCCGTTCGACGAGGGTGACGACGCGGGATCCTCTGAGGAAGACCTCGTTCCACCCCTGGAAGATCCGGTTGGTGGTGACGAGGATGGGCTTGTGGCCGTCGACGTAGCGCCGCATGCTCGCCTCGAAGATCAGGTGGGCATAGCGGCTGGTGTTGGTCAGGTAGCCGATCTCGTCGATGATGAAACTAGGGGGCGGGCGTAGCGGGCGATGTGGCGACGCAGGGCGCTGGCGCCTTCCTGGGCGGGGAGGTCGCCCAGGATGGCGGCGGCGCGGCAATCACGAAGCGCATGGTGTCGCCGGGGAGCAAGGCTTGGTAGGCGACGTTGCTCGCGATCATGGACGTCCCGATGCCCTCAGGACGGATGAGGATGGGGTTGGCGCCCGCGGCGAGGAAGGCGAGGCGGAACAGGGCCTCGACCTGGCCGCGATC
>DDSR01000236.1:2431-18773 GCA_002343455.1 Deltaproteobacteria bacterium UBA2385
CCCCCACCCCCCCTACCAGCTGTACACCTCGACATCCTCACTCGCGATCCACGTCCGCAGGTGCTGGTCGCAGTACGCGAAGCTGAGATCCGTCACCCCGACCCGAGTCGACCGGACATCGTCCGCCCAGTCGTGAAACGGAGCCCCGAGCCAGGTTCCGGACCAGACCTCGCAGTAGGCCTGGTTGCCGTCGGCGGGGTCGCGGTACGCGTCGGCGCCGATGGTGGGGGACTCCCAGACGGCGCTCTCTTCGTCGTAGTTCCAGGTGAAGGCCCGCAGGCTGAGCAGCTCGGAGAGGCCGTCCCGCCAGCGCTCGTCCCAGGTGAGGGCGTAGGTGTCCTCGTCGGCGAACAGGTCGGAGAGGTAGGTGGAGTCGTAGCAGGTGCAGGTGGGGTTGACGGTCACGGAGAAGTCCTGACCCATGCAGGCGGTCGTCGGCAGGGCGAGCGCGAGCAGGGCTCTCCAGGTGGATGCGGGCATGGGGGCTCCTTGGGTGGCTCCAGGTGGTGCAAGGGCCGTGCCGGTGGCGCGCGTGTCCGGGTATCGGGCGCTTGGGCGCTCGCCCTCGGCCCCCCGGACCCCCAAAGCGATGGACCGCACCAATCAGGTTGACACGGGCGGATGGGGGTGCGTAGAAGGCCCGCTCCACTCGGAGGCCGCGATGACCACCCCCCCACGGCGCTTCTTCCACGGCACCCGCGCCGACCTCAGCCCGGGCGATCTGATCCAGCCCGGCTACTCCTCGAACTACACGGAGCGGCGCTCGCCCTGGGTGTACTTCACCGAGACGCTGGACGCGGCGACCTGGGGGGCGGAGCTGGCCAAGGGGGAGGGGAGGGGGCGGATCTACGAGGTGGAGCCGACGGGCGAGTTCGTGGACGATCCGAACCTGACGGACAAGCGCTTCCCGGGCAACCCGACGAGGTCCTACCGCTCGCAGGCGCCGCTGCGGGTGCTGGGCGAGCTGCGGGACTGGCAGGGGCACGCTCCCGAGGTGATCCAGGCGATGAAGGACCACATCGTGGGCCTGGAGCCGGTCGACGACTGAGCGGGCGGATACGAGGCCGGACCCCGCCTCGGAGTCGCCATGGTCCTCGACGAGCTCTCGCACCCGGCCCGCCGGCAGGCCCTCCACCGCCTCGGTCGGGCCGCGGCCGCCGGGGATGAGTCGGCGCGGGCGGAGATCCAGGCGCTGGTGTCGCACGCCGAGCCCTGGCGCCGCTGGCTGGGGCTGATCGGGCTGGCCTCGACGGGGGACTGGCCGGCGCTGCGGCGGGCGACGCACGACCGCTCCCGCCTGGTGCGCGGGCGGGCCTGGTCGCTGCTGCGGCGCTGCGGGCCGGCCGAGGTGGTGGCGGACGCCCTGCGGGATCACGCGGACAGCCGCTTCGCGCCTCGCCTGGCGGGGCGGGTGCTGGCCCGGCGCCCGGCTCCGGCGGTCGAGGCGCTGGTGGTGGAGCGGGCGACGGCCGAGCAGCCCGACTGGCTGGATTGGCTGCCGCTGTGCAGCGAGGCGGTGGTGCGGCGCTCGCTGGGGCTGCTCTCCGAGCATGGCAGCCCCTCGGCCTGGCTGCGGCTGGCCCGGGCGCACCCGGGGCTGGCGGTGGAGGCGCTGCGGCCCTCGCCGGGGCTGGGGGTGGATCGGCGGCAGGACTGGCGGGTCCGGGCGATCCTGCCGGCGCTGGTGGAGGCGGATCCGGACCGGGCGCTGGACCTGGTGGAGGCGCTCTTCGCCGACGCGGGGCAGGCCCAGCCGATCCGCGCCTCGCTGGCCCGCCTGGCGGTGCTGCGGCCGGGGCGCACCTTCGACCTGGTCCGCGCCCGCCAGGGGATGGGCCTGCCGGCCCCGCTCTCGGGGCTCTTCGGGCTGGTGCGCTTCGTCCGGGCAGAGCGGCTGGGGCTGGAGCGGCTGCGCTGGGCGGTGGAGCACGCCCCGGCCTGCCTGGCGGAGGGGAGCGAGGGGAGGCAGTGGCTGCGGCGGATGCCCGCCGAGGATCGGCAGGCGCTGGTCCGCCACTGGCTGAGCCGCGGGACGGGCTCCTGGGGGGCCTTCCTCTTCGGGGCCGCCGAGGGGATGCCGGCCCCGGAGCGGGAGCGGGCCTGGCTTCGCTGGTCGACGGCGGCGCGGGACGGCAAGGGCTGCATCCCGGTCCACCGCCTGCACGATCTGCCGCGGGAGCTGCGCGAGCGCGAGGCTCGTCGGCACCTGGAGGAGGTCGAGCACCTGGTCAGCCGGCCCGAGCAGCGGCGCGCCTACGCCGCCCTGCTGCCCTACGAGGAGGCCGAGGTCCAGCTCCAGGACTGGCTGCGCCACCCCGAGGGCGAGCAGCGGGCGATCGGCCTGGGCCTGCTCTTCGCGACGGTGCGCCACGACCGGGCGGCCGCCTCTGCCGCCCTGGCGGCGACGCGTAAGCGCAAGAACGAGCAGGATCCGGTGCGGCTGGCGATGCTGGGCGCGCTGGGGACGCTGCCGCCCTCGCGCCTGCCGAAGGCCCTGCTGCCCGAGGTTGAAGCGGTGGTGGACGAGGCCCTGGCGGCCGCGGACCTCTCGGCCCCGACGGCCCGGGCGGCCCAGGTGCTGGCCTCGCGGGTGCTGGCGGGGGAGCCCGAGCGGGGGATGGAGCTGCTGGTGCGGGTCCTGCGGGTGCGGGGCAGCGTGGACGGCGCGGCGCTGGGCGCGCGGCTGAGCGTGCAGGATGTGCGACGGCTGGATCCGGTGCTGGCCGGCCTGGTGGAGCGCTGGGCCCGCACCGAGCGGGCGGCGGCGGTGCTCTCGCTGATCCATGGCCTGGGCGAGCGGGTGCGTCATATGAGCGCCACGCTGCAGGCGATGGACGGGCTGTGTGCGATGCCCTCGCTGGCGGTGCTGGGTGTGTTTCTGGAGCTGCTGGCCCGCTTCGATCGGCCTCGCTTCCAGGCGCGGGCCCTGGCCCTCTTCGAGCAGGATCGCAGCGTGGCCTGCCTGCCGCGGGTGGCCCGCCTGCTGGCGGTCTCGCGGACGGATCTGCTGGATCCGCTGCTGCGGGGCGAGCCGATGCAGGGCCGCTTCGCCAGCGGACGGACCCACTGGGTGCTGGACTTCGGACTGTCCATGCAGGGCTGGACGCCGGCCCAGCAGGCGCTGTACGCGAGCCAGCTCTGCGGGCTGCTGGACGAGCCGGAGCGGGATGTGCCGACCTGCCGCTGGGCGATCGAGCGCCTCGCGGCCCTGGCCCTGGCGCCGGCGGCCCTGCTGATCCGCTACGCCTCGGACCCCCGCCCCCCGGTGCGAGACATCGCCCTGCGGGCCCTGCCCTCCCTGGACGGCGGGGAGGGCCTCGACGAGCTGCTGGCCTGCATGGGGGACGACCGCGCCCGGATCGCGGCCTACGCCCTGCGCCGCTGCCTGATGGAGCTGCCGCGGGCCGAGGTGCTGCCGCGGCTGGCGGCCGTGCCCCTGGAGCGGGTGACGGTGGCCAAGGAGGTGCTGCGCCTGATGGGCGAGCTGGGCGGGGCGCAGGCCCGCGAGCTGCTGATCGAGAAGGGCCAGCAGCCGCTTCATCGCGATGTGCGGATCGCCCTGCTGCGGGCGCTGTGGGATCACATCGAGGACCCGGCGGCCTGGGCCCTGCTGGAGGCCGCCGCCCGGGACCCCGACCCGGTGCTGGCCAGCCGTCTGCTCTCGATCCCGATGCTGCGCCTCTCCGAGCCGGCGGACGCGCGCCTCTGCGCGCTGTTCGCCGAGGTCCTCTCCCGACCGCAGGCGCTGGCTCGGCTGGGCTTCTTGGACGTGGTCGGCGGCTCGCCCATCCGCGACCAGCGGCGGGTCCTGTTCTCGGCCCTGCTGCGGCACCTGGGCACGCCCGATCCCTCCGAGGCGGCGCGGGCCTTCTCGGCGGTGCTGGTGCGCATGCAGCCCGGCGAGGTGCCCCCGGTGGTCGCGCGCCTGGCGGGCCTGCTGCCGCGGCGGGAGACGAGCGCGGCGCTGATCCAGCACCTCTGCGCGGCCCTGCACCACTGGGCGCCTCCTCACCACAAGCAGCTCGGCCTGGCCCTGCTGCCGGCGCTGGAGGCCGATCGGCTCGCGGCCGGGCTCGCCGTTCCCCTGCTCGCCAAGGTCAGCGACGACCTGGGCTTCGCCGCCGGCCTCGAGCGGCTCAGCGCGCGCGGGCACCTCCACCAGGACGCGATCGCCGCCGCCATGGCCGCGGTGGGCAGCTTCCTCTACGGCGACCGCCTGGCGCGGCGCCTGGCTGGCCACAGCGACGCCCGCTTGCGCCGGGTGGGCCTGGCGGCGCTGATCCAGGCGGCGCGGCCGGAGAACGGCTGGACGGCGGAGCGGCGGGCGCTGCTGGGGACGATGCAGGCCGACCCCGAGGTCGAGGTGGCGGCGCCGGCGGCCTGGGTCTTCCCGCCGCCGGTCTGAGGCTGGCACCGGCGAAGGCGGACGCCGCCGCGGCCCGGGGGGCAGGTCAAGGGCGGAGGAGTGGACCTGAGTGAGAGTCAGCGGCGGCGGAGAGGCACCGAGTGAGAGTCAGCGGCGGCGGAGAGGCACCGAGTGAGAGTGGATCGGGCCGGCGCTGCCCGAATTGGGGTGTTTTGGGGTCGATGTCGCTCCTTGAAGGCCACGGAGGGGCTCTGGACTCTCATTCGGTGCGGCTCCGCCCAGGGTCACTCTCATTCAGTGCGACTCCGCCTTGGAGGCGGGGAGACGTGGCGCGAGGAGGACCCCCGCGGCCGCTTGGGCGCATCCGGCACACTCCAGGCCCGACCTCCGACCGGGGCCACCTTGGAGCCGGGATTCAGTAGGAGACCTCGCTCGAGAGCGCCGAGCTGAAGTCGACGACGGGAGGAGGGGGCTCGACGGTCCCATCCTCTCGCGTCAGCCGCGCGCGATCGGATCGTCTACCGAGATGCCTCCACCTCCACCGACGCGCTCGGCTACCATCGGACGATGCTCCTCGCGCTCCTCTCCATCCTCTCCTCCGCCCAGGCGGGCCCGGGGCCCTCGCTCGCGGCGGCTCCGCTGGTCTCGACCTACACCCTGATCGCCGAGGCGCCCGGGGTGCAGCTCTACCAGCAGCCGTGGACAGACGGCGCGCCGGACTACGTGCTGGTGGTGGACCTGACCCAGGCCACGGTCAGCTCGGTGCTGGACCCCTCGGGCAGCGAGCTGAACCGGCACACGATCCCCGGCTTCTGGGACCGGGCCTCTGCCGCCGAGGGCCGCTTCGCCATGGTGAACGGCGCCTTCTTCAGCACGGCCAGCGACCCGACCTCGCCCGCCTTCGGCCTGCGCGCCGACCCCTACGGCTACGTCCACGCCGGCTACGGCACGACCAGCGAGTATGTCGGCCAGCAGCGCTCGCTGCACATCCGCAACAGCGCCAGCCGGGCGGCCATCGTCGATGCGGACGCGGCCAGCCTGGACAACCCGGAGTCGGCGCCCGAGCAGGTGGTGGCCTTGCACCCCGAGGCGGACAAGAGCGCCAGCTCCTGGGTCCAGCGCACCTTCGCCGGGGTCAAGGATCCGCACGAGGGGGGCTACCGGACGCTGCTGTTCTTCGTCAGCGAGCTGGCGACCCAGGAGTTCGCCGAGGACGAGCTGATCGCCTGGGGGGCGGTGACGACGATGATGCTCGACGGCGGGGGCTCCTCCCAGCTGCGCGTGGACGGGACGGACTGGGTCTCTTCCTCCCGCGAGGTGCCGCAGGCCTTCCTGATCCAGGCCTGGCACGAGCCGGAGGAGGAGCCTGAGCCTGAGCCTGAGCCGGACCCCGATCCGGACCCCGATCCGGAAGAGCCAGACGAGCCGGATCCGGATCCGGATCCGGACTCGGGAGAGGAGCTCGCCGGCAGCCGCCATGAGGCCGAAGGCGAGGGCGGTTGCGGGGGCAAGGGTGCCTGGGGGATGCTGCTGCCCCTGCTCCTCCTCCTCCGCCTTCCCACCCGAGGCCGCCCGTGTCCGAGAGCCTGATGCCCCTGCTGATCATGGTCCTGGCCTGCTTGATCGTGATGGTGGGCTGGATCGCCTGCGCGGGCCTGGTGGCGACCTTCGCCTTCCGCCGGGTGGCCCGCTTTCGCGCCGAGAGCCCCGAGCGGGTCCTCGCCCCAGAGGGCAGCGCCCTGCTGCTGTACGCCCTTTCGATCTTCTTCTGGCCGGCGGGCTTCGCCCTGGGCGCCTACTTCCTGGGCAAGCCCGAGACGGCCCTTCAAGGCCGCACCTGCGTGCTGATCGGGCTCGGCTACATCAGCGTGATCGTGCTGTTCACCTGCGCGGGCATGATCGGCGTCGCGGCCCTGTCGCCCGAGTGGCTCTGAGCTTCAGGCGGCGGCGGGCTCGACGGGCCGGCCCAGCAGGTAGGTGGCGTGGGCGGGGGCCTCGCCCAGCTTGATGGTGCCGATCTCCCACTCCCAGTCGGGCGCCTCGATCCCGGCGACCAGCTCGCGCAGCTCCTCGACCGAGTAGACGCGCAGCCAGGAGACGACGCCGTCCCAGACGACGAAGGGCTGCATCAGGGGGATGAGCCAGGTCCAGAGGATCCACTGCCACTTGAAGGGCCGCCAGAAGGGCAGGCTGAGGGTGATGATCAGCGGGGCCATCAGGATGCCGATCAGGGTCAGGGGCTCGCGGCTGACGACCTCGAAGACGCCGATGGGGCGGCGCTTGTGGACCGCGTCGGCCAGGATGGCGCGGGCGGCCTCGGGCGGGAAGTGGTGGAAGGCGTTGAAGAGGGTGCGGAAGCCGTCGAGCTCGGGTGGCACGGCGGTGGCGTCGACGGGCTGGGGGTGGACCTGGACGCGCCCGGCGCTGGTCGCGGCGACGTGGTCGAGCGAGCCGCGGTTGGGGTACAGGTCGGAGAGCAGGACCTGGACGGGCTGGCCCTGGGCATGGAGCGCCTCGGAGATGCAGCGGACGGGGCCTCCTCCGCCGCTGCAGAGGTCGACGATCCGGGAGGCGCCGCTCTGCTTCAGGGCGCGGCCCAGGGTCGGAGCCAGCATCGCCGAGTGCCCGGCCTTTCGGCCGACCAGCTCGATGTAGGCGGTGCCGCCGTCGCGCAGGATGGCAGGGAACCAGGGGAGGTCTTCGAGCTCGACGAGCTGCATTCTCTTCACGGTGCCTCCGGTGTGGGTGAGGTGGCCATCAGGGTCTGGACGATGAGGCCCTCGATCACGTCGTCGAGGGGGTAGCCTTCGGGATCGAGCACGTAGTGCTGGAAGAGCCCGTCCATGGTCGCGAAGAGCAGCCGGGCGCCGACCTCGGGCGAGGGGTGCCCGAGCTGTCCCAGCAGCTCGGCGAAGAGGAGGACGTAGGCGGCGGAGCTGGCGGCGATCCCGGGGGCGAGCCCGGCCACGACCTCGTGCTGGAAGCGGACACCGTAGGAGATCCGCCAGAAGTCCTGGTGCTCGCGGACCAGCGCGGCGCTGACCCGGAGCAGCCGGGCGAGGCGCTGTCGAGGGTCGGGCTCCCCCGCGGCCTGGGCGAAGGCCTGCATGACCAGGGCGCCGCTCCGCTCGAAGAGGGCCTGCAGCAGCGCCTCCTTGCTGGGGAAGTAGTGGTAGAGCAGGCCGGTGGCGACGCCCGCCTCGGCCGCGATCTGCCGCACGCTGGTGCCCTGGTAGCCATCGCGCGCGAATGCCCTCAGCGCCGCGTCCATCAAGTGGAGGCGCGGGTCCTCGGGGATCGGGTTCCGGCGGCGAGGTGACATTGATTGAACGTTCAATCAATATCATCGGGCGGCGGGGACGGTCAAGCCGCCTGCGGCGGCGGCGCTGAGCGGTCAAGCCCGGCGGATCTGCAACCGGGCCAGGTCAACCCAGGCCGTTCTGCAACGCCATGGCGGTGTGGCCAGGTGGATCGCCAGCCTCGGCGACGTGTTTGTTGCACATAGGGGCTCGTGGACCCTGCGATGTTGAAGAATGGAGGGGGTTGACCGCGATGGGTTGCAGAAACGCCGGGGTTGGGTGGCCACGCCGGTGGCGCCATCTTCTCCCAACCGCGGGCTGGGTCGGGCGGAGCGTATGCAGTCATGGCGGGGCCAGCGGGCCGAGCGCCAGAGCACCTTCGCCTGCCCTCACTCTCCCTTCTCTCTGTGCGCCGGCGCCTTGCCTCGCCGTCGAATCGGGGAGGGTTGCATCTCAGCTGCCGAGAGTCGACCGCTGTTCGCCGCTCCACACCAGCACGTCGTCCATGGAGCAGGCCGCCCGTTCAGCGCCTCCGCGCCCGTCGGGCCTCCCGTCGGGTCGCCTTGCGTTGGGCCAGCTTCTCGGCGTGGATCTCCTCGAACCGCAACGCGAGGTCCGGCGCCAGGTGACCGTAGCCCTTCCAGGCCTCGGGGGCGTCGACCACGGTGGCCAGGAGGTCGATGATGTCGCGGTGGCCTCGCCAGGCGGCCTCGCGCACATCGCCCGCGTCGAAGGTGGCCCCCAGGGCCCGGGCCATCTGTACTCGTGGCAGATCCTCGTCGCGGATCAGCTCCTGGGCCGACCAGTCCGCCGGCAGCCTCGCGCCGGCCTGGGCGAGGTAGGCGGCGATGCCCTCCTCTCCCCGCATCACGGCCGCTTCGGCCGGCGTCTCATCCAGCCACCCTCCCGGGGCCTGCAGCGACGCGCCGTCCTCGACCGCCTGCCGCACCAGCGCGAGATCTCCGTCCAGCACGACCCTCGCCAGGCTGTCCTCGGGGAACCGGGCCCCATGGTCGCGCAGCCAGCGGCGGGTCGGCTCCGCATCGGGCCGGCAGCTCCACAGCAAGGCGCGGTCCGCGGAGACCCCGTGGGAGATCAACAGCTCGGCGACCTCGACGCGGCCTTGGTCGACTGCCCGCGCCAGCACCAGGTCCAGCGCGGCGGCGCCTGTGTAGGGGAGCATCTGTTCGAGCATCGTCAGATCGTTCGCGTCGATCACCAGCTGAAGGGGCCGCGGCTCGTCGAAGATGGTGCGGTCGGCGCGGCCGGGATCGGCGCCGGCCCGCAGCAGCGCCAGGACCAGGGCCGGGTGGCCGGAGCGCAGCGCGGCGTGCAGGGGTCGCCGGCCGAAGTCCTCTTCCTGGTCGGGCGGTGCGCCGGCGGCCAGCAGCAGCTCCAGGACCGGCCCGTCGCCGCGCTCGACGGCCTCGTACACATCCCGGCCAGTCGGCGTGCCGCCGAGCTCCAGCAGCATCTGTACGAGGGCCGCATCGCCCCGCTCGACCGCGGCGGAGAGGGGGCTGGGGCCGCTGCCGTCGCTTCCGTCCACCGGCACGCCCATGGCAACCACGGCCCTGACCATGCGCAGATCCCCACCCTGCACCGCCAGCGTCAGGAGGCCGGGGCCGCTCTGCACCGCGCGCCGTGGGTCCGCTCCAGCCTGGACCAGGGTGCCGACCAGCTCCAGCTCACCCTCTCGCACCGCGAGCGCCAGCGGTGTGCCGCGGGGGCTCGCCAGGTTCGGGTCCGCGCCGACCCGCAAGGCGGCCTCCACGCGCGCCGAGCTCCCTTCCTCCACCGCCCGCAGCAGCCAGGTCCCGCCGCTGCTGTCGCGGCCCTCGGGGTCGAGGCCGAGGGCGAGCAGGCGCTGCAGCAGATCGCTGCGGTCGAGGAGGCCGTCCAGCCCGCCTACCTCGCGGGCCATGAAGTCCGCGGGCACATGGTCGAGGGAGGCGCTGAGGCGGTCGGTCCAGGTCGTGCCGCCGAGGGCGACGTCCTGGCCGACGGCGACCGCCAGCGGGCGGGGGAGGCCGCCCTGGGAGGGCTGCAGGGGATCGGCGCCAGCGGCCAGCAGGGCGTCGACGAGCGCCTCGCTGCGCAGGCCGATCGCGAGGTCCAGCGGCGCCGGGTAGATGATGCGCTGCGAGCGGTGGGTGCTGGCGTCGTACAGCATCACCGCGCCGATGGGCGGGATGAGCACGCCCAGCACCACCTCGAAGAAGTCCAGGCGGCGGCCGCGGACGGTGATGGGGGTCGGACAGTGCGCGTTGGGGTCGGCGCCGCCCTGGAGCAGGCGGAGGGCGACGGCGACCTGGGTTCGCTCGGCCATGAGGGCGGCGCAGAGGGGCGAGGGATCCTGGGCGAGAGCGGAGCGGGTGAGGAGGAGGGTGAGGAGGAGGGCGAGCCGATGCATGCCGGAATCTAACGCCTGAAGGGGAGCATTCGGAGACGCTGGGGATCACCGCCCGCCGTGGTAGGACTCCCCGTATGCCGACCCCCAAGCACGCCGACGTCGACGCGTACCTCGCCGCCCAGCCTCCCGATGTCCGCGCCGCATTGGACCAGGTCCGCGCCGCGATGGGCCGCGCGCTCCCCGCTGCCGTGGAGGCCATCAAGTACAACATGCCGGCCTACCTCGTCGACGGCCGAGCGGTCGTCTCCTTTGCGGGATGGAAGGACCACTTCGCGCTCTACATCGTCTCGTCGACGCTCTTCGAGACGATCCGAGAGGACCTCGAGGGCCGCGATGCGAGCAAGGGGATCATCCGCTTCCGCCTCGATGAGCCTGTGCCCGAGTCTGTCGTGAAGCGACTAGCGGAGTGGAGCGCCTCTGCCGTCGTCGGCGGGCCCAAGGTTCGCGGTGTGAAGAAGGCAACCCGCGACCGTTGAGGAGAGACGCGGCAGCCGGACGCTCTGTGCAGGGGCATGGGGGAGGTCTGACGCCAGGCCTCGGATCGCGGTCCTACCGAGCCCAGGGCGTCCCTGGTGGGCCCGGCCCAGCTCTGCGACGGGGTCCGATTCGCCCGACGATGGCCCAGATCGACGAGAACGCCAGCAGGAGCCCACCGCCGTTGAGCGCGGCGCAGCCGGTCTTGGCGCCGCCGTCGCCGCTCTCCCCGCCGTCGCCGGCCGTCCCTCCATCGCCCTCCCCGCGGAGTGAAGAGAGATAGGCCGCTCCCGAGTCGCGGAGGTCGCTGTCGTAGTTCGGCGCTCCCACGACGATGTCGAGGTTGCCATCCCCGTTGAGATCGACGCCCGCGTCGATGCTGGCACCAAAGCTCTCCAGCTTCTGGCCTGGATTGGGCTCCAGCACCTGGTCTGCGAGGGGAGCGACACCCGCGGGTGTGCCCAGGTAGAGGAGCACAGCGCCGTTGTTCTCGGTGCGGCCGTCGAACCTGGGTGACCCGACCAGCAGGTCGGCGAGTCCATCGCCGTTCAGGTCGCGCAAGGGCGCCAACGAGGCTCCGTACAGATATGTCTCGCCACCGGCAGGGTCCGTAAGCTTGGTCTCCGAGGCCAGGTCCACCCCCACCGTCGATCCCAGGTAGACGTAGACGGCCCCCGAGCTGCGCCCCATGTCGTCGTCGTAGGGGGCCCCCACGACCAGGTCGTCATGCCCGTCGCCGTCGAGGTCGCCCCCCGTGGCGAGGGCAGTGCCAAACTCGTCAAAGTCGGCCCCATCGCTCGGCGTGACCTTCTGTTCGCTGTCGACGGAGACTCCACCCGCCCCCCCAAGGTAGATGTAGGCGCGGCCGCTGCCGTGCTCATCCCCCTTCTTGATGTCCGAAGCATAGAGGGCGCTGACGACCAGGTCCGCGTAGCCATCGCCGTCGAGATCGCCCTCGGAGGCCACCGCTGACCCGTAGTCGTCGTCCATGGCGCAGTCCGATGCCCAGACCTCTTGTTCGACACTCCCGGAGAGGTCGCCGGTGGCGTTCATGTACAGATACACCGAACCGCAACGGGGCTGGTCTTCGGGGCTACCGGAGGTGGAACCCGGCGCCCCGACGGCGAGGTCGTCCAGTCCATCGCCGTCGACGTCGCCGCCGCTGGACAGGGCGATCCCGAAAGCGTGCCACTCCCCGGGGTTCGAGGCGCTGATCGAGAGCTCCGCAGATGGGTCGATGCCGCCGATGGCGCCTCGATAGAGGTAGACGATCCCGGCGTGTTGCTCCGGGTTGGGGAATCCATACGCCCCCACCAGGAGGTCGTGCAGGCCGTCTCCGTCGAGATCGCCCTGCGTCGTGATCGCGCTCCCGTAGTAGCTGTATGAGTACGGGTGCGAGGAGCTCACCGTGAGCTCCGTCACGGAAGCCCCTGCTCCATCCCAGCCCGAGTAGACATAGACCGCTCCTGCGGGCCGCTCGTCGACCTCTGCATACGGGGCCCCAACCGCCAGGTCGGGCAGACCATCCCCATCCAGATCGCCGCCCATCGACACCTGGTCCCCGAAGTCTGCGCTCTCGCTGGGGTCGGACGGCAGGAGCTGCAGCCCATCGCGGCTGAAGGCCTGGCTCTCGACCCCCCCACCAGGGCCGAGCTTGGACGCTGCCGGTCGGGTCGACCCACCCTCGCAGGCGATCAGGAAGGTGAGGAGGCTCGCAGTCGCTGGCATGTCTCCTCCAGTGGCCAACCCCTTCACAACTGATCTCCCTTCTCTCCCCGTGCGCGCACGTGCGCCCCCCGTGCGCACTCCCCCCCCGTTTACCTGACTTCAACCCTTTACCCTCGTCCCGCCCCGGCACGCCCCTTGCTCTCCCCGCTCTCCCCGGAGGTTCGATGCTTCATCCCGCTGCCCACCCCGCCCTCTCCCGCGTGCCGCGCTACCCGGCGGCGCCGCCTCGCGCGGCGGTCCACCTGGCCAGCAACGAGAGCGCCACGGGGGCCTCGCCCCGCGCCTGGCGGGCCGCCGTCCAAGCGATCGGGGCCTGCTACCCCGACCCGGACGCCCGCGAGCTTCGCGCGGCCCTGGCGGAGGAGGAGGGGCTGAGAACCGAGGAGGTGGTAGTCACCAGCGGCGCGACGGAGGCGATCCAGCTCCTGGTGCGGGCGCTGCCGGGCGAGGTGCTGACCAGCGAGGGCTCCTTCCCTCTGTACGCGCGCGCGGCCACGGCGGCGGGACTGTCTGTTCGTCTCGCGCCCCGCGCGGCGGACGGTCGCGTGGACCTCGACGCCCTGCGCGAGGCGATCGGGCCCCAGACGAGGCTGATCTTCCTGGCCAACCCGGACAACCCGACCGGCACGACGGCGAGGGGGCTGCGCGCCTGGCTGGAGGCCCTCCCGGCGCACGTCGTGCCGGTCGTGGACGAGGCCTACGCCGGCTACGAGGCGCTCCCTGACCTGCGCGGGGCCCACGAGAACCTGGTGCGGCTGCGCAGCTTCTCCAAGGCGCACGGCCTCGCCTCGCTGCGGGTGGGCGCGGCGCTGGCTGCGCCCTCGCTGATCGAGGCCCTGGACCGGGTCCGTGACCCCTTCAACGTCGGCGCACCGGCCCAGGCCGCCGCCCTGGCCGCCCTGGGCGATCGTCGCTGGCGGGCCCGGGTGCGGCGGGAGAACGCCGCGGGCCGCGCCGAGCTGGCCGCTGGGCTGCGGGCGCGGGGCCTGGAGGTGGTCGAGGGCGCCGCCAACTTCGTCTTCCTGCCCCGGGCCCCCGGGCTCGCCGCCGCACTGGAGGAGCTGGGCCTGAGCGTCCGCCCCCTCTGCGCCTGGGGCCTGCCCGGCGCCGCCCGGATCACCGTCGGCAAGCCCGATGAGCAGGCCCGCCTCTTCGCCGCCATCGACCGCCTCGCCCGGCCCGAGGGCCACATCTCCCTGAGGAGAGCATCATGAACGCCCCGCAGCTCCAGGGCAGCAGCCTCACCGACCGCCTGCTCCAGGCCCTCCACGACCTCGGCGTGCGCGACGCCTTCGGCCTCGTCGGCGGGGCCATCGCGCCCTTCTGCGATCGCCTCGCCCGCTCGCCCCTGCGCAGCTTCCAGGTGCGCCACGAGGGCGGCGCGCTCTTCGCCGCGGTCGAGGCCAGCCTCGCCACGGGCCGGCCCACCCTGGCCTTCGTGACCACCGGGCCCGGCCTGCTCAACGCCCTCACCGGCGCGGTCGCCGCCCGCTGGGAGGGCGCGCGCGTGCTGCTCATCTCGGGCGCTACCTCGGCCCCTCAGCGGGGGCGCTGGGCGGTGCAGGAGACGGGCCCAGGCACCCTGCCCGCCGAGAGCCTCTACCGGCCGGGGCTCTTCTTCCACGAGGCGGCCCTGCTGGATCGCGCCGAGGAGCTGCCCGAGCTGCTGGAGCGAATCGCCGAGGGCTTCCGCCGCCCCGAGGGCTTCGTCGCCCACCTGGGCCTGCCGATCGCCGTGCAGCGCAGCCAGGTGCCGGAGCTTCGCCTCGCGGCTCGGCCGATGCTGCGCCCCCTGCCGCCGGCCGAGGAGCTCGATGACGCCGCCGCCGCCCTGGCAGAGGCTCCGTTCGCCGTCTGGGTGGGCCACGGCGCCCGCGAGGCCGGCGCCGAGCTGCGCACCCTGGTGGAGCGCTGCGGCGTGCCGGTGATCTGTACTCCCCGCGGCAAGGGGGTGCTGCCCGAGGCCCACCCGCTCTGTTTGGGGGTCACCGGCTGCGGGGGACACGAGCACCTCGAGCCCGCCCTGGCCGCGCTGGGTGTGCGGCGGATCCTGGTCCTGGGCAGCAAGCTCGGGGAGTTCTCCTCCTGCTGGTCGCCGGGGCTCTGCCCACCCGACGGCTTCGTCCACGTCGACCTCGACCCGGCCGCCTTCGGCGCGGCCTACCCCGAGGCCCGCACCCTGGGCCTCGTCGGCGATGTGGGCCGGGTGCTGGAGGCCCTCAGCGCCCGCCTGCCGGCCGCTCCTGCCGCCGTTCTCCCTCGGTCGGAGCCCGCGACCCTGCGCTCCCGCGGCCCGATCCTGCCTCAGGAGCTGCTGGCCGCCGTACAGGAGGTCGTGATCGAGGGCTCCCTGGCGACTGTACTCGCCGAGTCCGGCAACGCCTTCCTCTGGGCCAACAACCTGCTCTGCGTGCCCGAGCCGGGCCGCTACCGCGTCAGTGGCCTGTGGGGCTCGATGGGCCACGCCACCTCGGGGATCCTGGGCCTCGCCGCCACCCGCGGAAAGGCCGTGGCCCTGGTCGGGGACGGCGCGATGCTGATGATGAACGAGGTCTCGACCGCGGTGCAGTACGACCTGCCGGCGGTGTGGATCGTCCTCAACGACGCGCGCATGGGCATCGTCGAGAAGGGCATGGCCGGCCTGGGCCTGCAGCCCTACGAGACCAGCCTGCCGGCCACCGACTTCGCCATGCTGGCCCGCGCGATGGGCGCCCGGGGCCTCAGCGTGGACCGCCCCGACGAGCTTCACGCCGTGCTGCGCGAGGCCATGGCCCTGCCCGGCCCGGTGGTGGTGGACGTGATCATCGACCCCGAGGAGCCCAGCCCCTTCGCCCGGCGGGTCTCCACCCTCAACGCCATGGGCGCCCGCGCCTGAGCCCTCCGGAGTCCCGCATGCCCGCCGCTGGTATCACCGCCCTGAGCGTCTATTTCCCCCGCACCGTGCGCCGCAACGACTGGTGGAGGACGGTCGCCCCCGACTTCATCGCGTCCCTGGAGCGCCGCGGTGCGGGCCAGGTCTGGGAGGGCCAGGGAGGGACCAACCCCTGGCAGGAGGCGATGGCGCCCTACCTGTCCGACGTCTTCCGCGGCACGACCGCCCGCCGGGTGCTGGCGCCGGGCGAGACCGCCCACGACCTGGAGGAGCGGGCCGCTCGCCGCCTGCTGGACGCGGCTGGCCTCGGCCCCGAGGACATCGACCTGGTCCTGGTGAGCTGCCTCTTCCCCGACCAGTACGTCCTGGGAGACGCCATCGGGCTGGCCGAGCGGATGGGCTTCTCTTGCCCCTGCATCAACGTCGAGTCGGCCTGCGGCGTGGCTGTCGCGGACCTCGCCTTGGCCGCGGCCATGGTCGAGAGCGGCCGGGCGCGCCGGGTGCTGATCATCACCGCCTGCACCTACTCGCGCTCCGCCGACGCCGACAACCCCATGTCCCTCACCTCCGGCGACGGGGCGGCGGCCATGCTGGTCTCGGAGGTCCCCGCCGGCCACGGCCTGCGCTCCTGGAAGAGCTACACCACCCTGGAGTCTGCCCGCGCCTTCGACTACGCCATCGAGCCCGATCCCGTGCAGCGCTACATGCTCAAGATGCTGCCCACCCGCGAGGCCGGCCGCGCGCTGGAGGCTTGCGCCTTGAAGTACCTGCCCCTGGCCTGCGGCGAGGCCCTGGCCGCCGCTGGGCTGCGGGTCGACCAGGTGCGCTTCGCGGCGATGACCACGCCGACCGCCTGGTTCGCCGACTTCGCCTGCCGGGTGCTGGGCCTGCCGCCCGAGCGGGTCGCCGACACCTACGCCCGCACCGCCAACACCGGCCCCGTGCTGATGCCCCAGAACCTCTACGAGGGCGCCCGGCGGGGGCTGTTCGGCCCCGGCGACGACGTGCTGCTCTTCACGCTGGGCAGCATGTCGACCAGCGGCGCGGCGGTGATGCGCATGGGCGAGCTGGTGCTGGCGCCGGAGGAGGATGATCCGGTCGAGGAGGATCTCGGCGCCGGTCGCGGGCAACTTTGAACCGAGAGGAACTGGCAGCCGGAGGCGGGCCCCGGGCGCGATGAATCGCGCCCC
>DDSR01000391.1 GCA_002343455.1 Deltaproteobacteria bacterium UBA2385
GCCGTTGACCATGCAGCCGATGCTGCCGTCCAGCTTGATGTAGCTGAGGTTGAACTTGGCGGCCTCGATCTCGGCGGGCTCGTCCTCGCCGGCGTCGTACCAGCTCTGGATCTCGGCCTGCCGGAAGACGGCGTTGTCGTCGATGATCACCTTGGCGTCGAGCGCGACGACGTCGTCGTCGGGCGTGATGACCAGCGGGTTGATCTCCAGCATGCTGGAGTCGGTGGCGAGGTAGGCCTGGTAGAGCTGCTTGAACATCTTGACGGCGCCCTTGAAGGCCTTGCCGCTCAAGCCGAGCTTGAAGGCCATCTCGCGGCACTGCCAGTCGCCCAGCCCGGTGATCGGGTCGGCCCAGACCTTGTGGATGGCCTCGGGGTTGTGCTCGGCCACGATCTCGATCTCGGTCCCGCCCTCGGAGCTGGCCATCAGCAGGATCCGGCTGTTCTGTCGGTCCAGAAGCACCGCCGCGTAGAGCTCCTTCTTGATCTCGGCCCCGGTGGTGATCAGGACGGTCTTGACCCGAACCCCCTCGGCCCCGGTCTGCTTGGTGACCAGCACGTTGCCGAGCATCAGCTCGGCCGCGGCCTGCACCTTGGCGACCGCCTCGTCATGGCTGCCCGCCCCGCAGAGGATGACGCCGCCCTTGCCCGGCACATCGGCCTTGGCTTCGAGCACCATCTGGATGACCTCGGGGCTGACCGCGTGGGTGAAGCGCCCCTTGCCGCGGCCGCCGGCGTGCACCTGGGCCTTGACGACGAAGAAGGTGCCGCCCATCTGCTTGGCAGCGGCGACCGCGTCGGCCACCGTGTGGGCGGCCTTGCCGGGGGGCACCGCGACGCCCTGGCGCGCCAGCAGCTCCTTGGCCTGGTACTCGTGAAGCTTCATGGGGAGTTCCTCTGGGGTTCTCGGGAGAATGGCGGTGTTGCGAAAAGCCCCCCTGCCCGGCGTACCGAGCAGAGAGGCTTGACGCCCCGGCGGGGCAGCCTGCTAACCGATCCGGCGAGCCGGCTGGTCCTTGGCGATGTACTTGCAGCGATAGATCGGCACGCCCTTGCCCTCGCGCAGCACCGTCCGCTCGTCCACGATCTGGGCGGCGATGCCGGCGATGCGGCTGAAGCCGAAGAGCACCGTGTAGTAGTCGCTGTCGCTGAGGCCCGAGGCGTTCAGCAGCGTGCCGCTGACGGCGTCCACGTTGGGGTAGGGGTTGGCGACCTTGGGGTTCTCCTTGAGGACCCGGCTGCAGACCTCGCGCATGACGACCGCGGTGCGGAAGAGCGGGTCCGTCGGGCAGAGCCGCTCACCCAGCTCGTACTGGATGCGGGCGCGGGGGTCTTCGGCGCGCAGGACCGCGTGCCCGAAGCCGTAGATCTTGCCGCCGCTGGCCAGGGTCTCGCGGGTGAAACGCTCGACCTGGACCGGGTCGGTGCTGCCGACCTCGCGCGTGAAGTCCAGGCACTCCTGGTTGGCGCGGCCGTGCAGCGGGCCGTACAGGCCGCCCATGGCGCCCGAGAGGCTGGTGTAGACGTCGGCGTGGCCGCTGGCGATGGCCTTGCCGACGAAGGTCGAGAGGTTGCCGCCGCCATGGTCCATATGAAGGACGTAGAAGACGCGCAGCAGCTCGTTGAGGCGGGCGACGTCGCCGCCGGGCACGCCCATCTGGTGGACGCAGTTCTCGACCAGCCCGAGCTCGGGGCGAGGCGCGATCGGGGCGCCCCAGCCGGCGCGGATGCGGAAGATGTTGGCCACCAGCGTGGCCGAGCGGGCGACGAGGTTGAGGGAGTCTTCCAGCCAGTCGCCGGTCCGACCGGTCATGCCCAGGAAGATCAGGCCGGCCATCAGCCACTCCATCGGGTGGCCGTCCCGCGGCAGCGAGGCGAGCAGGTCGAGGACCTTGGGATCCACGGCCGAGCGGGCGGCGAGGTCGGCCTTGAAGTCGACCAGCTCCTTGTCGTCGGGGAGGCGCTTGTGGAAGAGCAGGAAGACCACGGCTTCGGGGTCGTGGTAGGCCAGGTCGGCGACGGGGTAGCCGACGTAGGAGACGCCCTCGGTCGGGCTGACGGCGCTGGTCAGCACCGTGCCCACGGGGAGCCCGCGCAAGCCGGTGTCCAGGTGCGCTTCGGTGATCTCGAACAAGACCTTGGTGTCGCTGCTGCTCGTGGCCGTGTTGCTCATGGTCGTCATCCGCCTTGGGGTGAGAAGGGCCGAGTCCTATCGCGGCTGGGGGACGCCCGCCACGCCATCTACGCTGCGATGCGTAGGCGGCGACGCACCTCGCTCCCGCGGGGAGCCAAGGCGCACCGGCGCGGGTTAACTCTCGTCGTTCTCGCTCCCACGGGGCTATCGAGCCCCCGCTTCGCACTCGGAGTCGCCGCATGATCCCCAGCCTCGTCCTCGCCCTCGCCCTCTCGGCCGCCCCCTCGCTGGCGGCCATCCCCGCGGCCTCCTACCAGCTCAAGCTGGACAACTACGACGTCAACATCCGCGACTTCAGCTTCCCCAGCGGCCTGCGGATCATGTTCCAGTCCGAGCACAGCCAGCCGGTGGTGGCGATCACCCTGGTCTTCGACCGCGGCAGCGAGCACGACCAGCCCGGCTACGAGGGCATCGCCCACGTGGTCGAGCACCTCGCCTTCCGCGCCGAGCACGCCGGCCTGCCGAAGAACTGGGACCTGATCTCGCAGCTGGGCGGCAACATCAACGCCTCGACCAGCAACGACTGGACCAACTACATGACCGTCGCCCCGGTCGACGCGATGGTGCCCCTGCTGCGGCTGGAGGCGCTGCGCATGAAGGACGGCGTCGCCAACGTGACGCAGGAGGTCGTGCGGCTGGAGAGCGAGATCGCCCGCAACGAGCTGCGCATGCGCTACGAGAACGCCGCGATCGGCGCCGCCTGGGACCTCGTGGCCGCCAGCCTGTTCCCCGCCGACCACCCCTACCGCCGCAGCACGATCGGCAACCACGAGTCGCTCTCCCGGATCGACCTGCCGCGGGTGCAGGAGTTCGTGCAGACCAACTACCGACCCGAGTACGCGACCATCGTGGTCGTGGGCGACTTCAAGCCCGAGGTCGCCTGGCCCAGCATCCTGCAGGCCTTCGAGACCGAGCTCGAGCTGCTGATGGCGCCCGATGACGCCAAGGCCTACCTCGCCCTGACCGACGAGGAGTCCCGCGCCCGCTTCATCGAGGCCTGGGTCCCGCGGCTGCAGGAGTTCATGCAGGCCACCGGGGCCAACCCCACCCCGCGGGTGGCCTGCGACGAGCGGCAGGATCCGCCGCCGCGCCAGACCAAGGAGACCGCCCGCACCAAGGGCATGGTCGACGTCGAGACGGTCGTCCTCGCCTGGTCCCTGCCCGGCGGGTACTGCGGCGAGGACATGCTCTACTACATCGCGGCCAACAACCTCGCGAACCAGATCTACTACACGCTCAACAGCGACTGGAACTTCTCCTCCAGCGACGGCGGGGTGGACGGCATCGGCTGCTTCCCCAGCCTGGACCGCTACAACACCACCATGTACTGCTTCATCGAGCCCAAGGCGGCCGGTGGCAACAAGGGCGAGCGGCTGATCGAGAAGGCGGCGGACGCCCTGTACCTGCAGTGGGACCGCTCGCTCAACGCCAACCCGATGTACAAGGCCTTCTTCGACTGGTCCTTCAACAGCGCCAAGACCTCGCAGATGACGGACACGCTGCTCTCGGTCGACACCGTCGCCAGCCTCTCCGGCCGGGCCACGCAGACCGCGATGTACACCCACTTCACCGGCGACGCGGCCTACTTCTCCTCCAGCATGACGCAGGTCAGCCAGGTGCAGTTCAGCCAGGTGCAGGCGCTGGCCGAGAAGTACCTGACCCGCGATCGGATGATCTCGGTCATCGTCGAGCCCTTGGACCAGGAAGAGCGCGACCGGCGCGAAGCCGAGGCGGCCTCCTCCAAGGGCCAGGGCGAGACCGCCGCCGCCTACCACGCGACCAAGGCCGAGGACCGCTTCCGGCTGGTCTTCTCCCGCGACCTGCTGACGCCCGAGGCCATCGCCCGGGTGACGGTCACCCCCGACCGCACCTCGATCGAGGAGTTCACGCTCCCCAATGGTCTCAAGGTGGCCGTCATGCCCTACGGCGAGGCCCCGATGGTGCGGGTCGGGCTGGAGGTCGAAGGCGGCAACAGCACCAGCCAGCCCTGGGGCATCAACCAGGTGGCCGAGGACCTCTACACCACCGGGCGAGGGCTGGCCTCGAACGAGAACCCCCTGGCCGTCGCTGGCCGGGTCTACGGCAGCAGCAACCGGCTCAGCGCCGAGGGCCCCGCCGGCAACCTGGACGCCCTGCTGCACCAGCTCCGCCACTACGTCGACGGCTACGACTGGCAGGCCGCCAAGCGCGCAGACCGGCTGAAGAAGCTGGCCTCCTCCTCCAAGAAGACCGGTGAGAAGGCCGAAAACTGGGCTCCCCGCCTGATGAACGAGCGACTCTTCGCCGGGCACCCCCTCGCCAACTGGTGGAACAACGCCCGCCTCGACGAGGCCAACTCCTGGGGCATGAGCGACTACCAGGACTGGATCTACCGCAAGTGGCAGCCGGCCAACGCCGAGCTGGTGGTCGTCGGCAAGGTCGACGCCGCCGAGGCCCGCGCGACGATCGAGCGCTACTTCGCCAACTGGACCAGCCCCAGCCCGGTCAAGGAGCCGGTCCCGCCGATGCCCAAGCCCAACGCCCGCCCCGACCGGCAGGTGCTGGTCTTCGACCAGCCGCTGGCCACCCAGACCGAGGTCACCTTGGGCTGCCAGATCGTGCGCGACGACAACCGCCAGACCGCGCGGGCCCAGGTCGTCTCCGACGTCATCTCCGAGCGCCTCTGGAAGGTGCTGCGCGAGGACGCCGGCGTGACCTACGGAGCCTACAGCTACCCGCAGCTCTACGAGGGCGGCACCGCGGCCATGTACATGGCCTCGCTGGTCCAGAACGACGCGGTCGGCTTCGCCGTCAGCTCCATGTTCACCATCGTGGACGAGTCGGCCTCCGGGAAGGTCGACGAGGACGCGCTGCTGGCCGCAAAGTGGACCCGGGCCCGCCAGTACGGCCTGGGGCAGCAGTCCGGCGAGCAGATGATGAACCGCCTGCTGGGCACCAACCTCGGCAAGCTGGACTTCTTCGAGACCTACCCCCAGGACCTGGGCGCCGTCTCCAGCGCCGACTTCGGGCCGGTGCTGGAGCCCTGCAAGGGCCACGAGGTCGTCACCTTGATCGGCCCCAAGCAGTACGCCATCGACCAGCTCACGAAGGAGGGCATCCCCTTCGAGGTCGTCGACTGGGAGGCCCTGCACACCTCGCAGCTCAACAAGAAGGAGCTGAAAGCCTGGGAAAAGAAGAAGGCCAAGAAGGACGAAGAGGACGCCTAGGCCGGCATTTGGCCTGCGCTGAATTCAGCTCCGGAAAGCCATTGCCGGTCGGGCAGAACGCGTGCTAATCGCCTCGCGAAGCTCTTTCGGGTAGGGCATGTGTTCGCCCACCCGCAGCCCCTACCGCGACCGCGGCGCAGCATGCTGCCGCGATCGCGGCACCACCGGCCCTCGGCCCCCCAGGAGAACCCGTGCCCATTCGTGCCAAGATGAAGATCCATGACCTCATGGAAGAGCACCCCGAGGTGGACGAGGTGTTCGAGAACTACGGCGTGGAGGTCACCGACGAGGTGATGGCCATGACCTTGAAGGAGCTCTGCCGCGACGAAGGCATCAACTACTGGGAGCTCAAGGCCGACATGGTTGAGGCCGTGGGCTGGGACGGCTCCGCCGACGTCGACGACGACGAAGAGTCCGAAGAGGACGACGAGTGGACCGACGACGAGGACGGCGAGGAAGAGGAAGAGGACGCCGCCGGCGAGGACGAAGAGTTCGAGGACGAAGAGGACGAGGACGAGGACGGCGAAGAGGGCGAGGACGACGAAGAAGGCGACCCCTCGGGCGACGACGACTGAGCGCTCAGCGCGTCACGGGGCCCATCCCCGCGCGGATCTGGCCCGTCAGGTCGCGGTCGACCGCCTTGGCGGCCACCTTGATGGCGTTGCGCATCGCCCGCGCGTTGCTGCGGCCGTGGGCCTTGATGACCACCCGGTCCAGGCCCAGCAGCGGAGCGCCGCCGTACTGCTTCCAGTCGGTCATCGTGCGGAGCTGACGCAGGCCCTGAGAGAGCATGGTCAGGCCCATCCGGTACAGGAATTTGCGGGCGTAGGCGTCCTTGGCCAGGTCGACGACCACCTCGGAGACGCCCTCCAGCATCTTCAGCACGACATTGCCCAGGAAGCCCTCGGTCACGATGACATCGACGGTGCCCCGGGGGATGTCCAGCCCTTCGACGTTGCCGGCGAAGTTCAGGCCCGGAAGGCCCGCCAGGACCTCGTGCGCGGCGACGATGGCGGCGGTCCCCTTGCTGGGCTCGCTGCCGTTGGAGAGCAGGGCGACCTTGGGCGAGGCGTTCTCGGAGATGATGCGCGCGTATGCGCTGCCCATCACCGCGAAGCCGACGAGGTCCTCGGCGCTGGCGGTCAGGGTGGCGCCGACGTCCAGCATCAGGGCGAAGGGGTCCCCGCGCTCGCCGTGACGCTGCTCGGTCGGGTAGACGCTGGCCAGGGCGCAGCGACGGATCCCCGGCAGGCGCTGAAACTGACGGCTGGCCGCCAGGACCAGGGCCCCGGTGTTGCCGGCGCTGACCAGCGCGTCGGCCCGGCCCTCGGCCACGAGCTGGGCGGCGCGCAGCACGCTGACTCCCGGACGGGCGTCCAGGGCCTCGGCCGGCTTCTCTTCCTGGCGGACGAAGTCCGGGGCGTGCACGATCTGCAGCCAGGTCGGGTCGTAACGCTGTCGGGCGAGGGCCAGGGCGAGCTGGGCCTCGTCCCCGACCAGCAGCACCTGGACCGGACGCTCCTCGGTGCTGAGCAGGGCCGCGCCCTCGACCGCGGCGAGCAGCCCCTCGTCGCCGCCCATCGCGTCCACGGCGACCCGAACCGGGCGCCCGCTGCTGCCTCCCTGCGTCATGCTCCTGCCTCCCCTTTGGCTACCCGACGCCGCACCCGGTCCTCGTCGATCTGCGAGGGCTCCCACTGGAGTCGGCCCTCCATGCCTCCCGCGACCGTCAGGGCCTCCCCGCTGATGTGCCGGGCCAGCGCGGGGCTGCTGAGGAAGAGCACGCTCTGGGCGATGTCCCGGGCCGAGGCGAGCTGGCGGAGGGGCATGGTGCGCAGCACCGAGGCGATGCGCCCGGGCTCGTCGAGGGCCTCGCGGGCCATCTCGGTGACGGTCCAGCCGGGCTGGACCATGTTGACCCGGGCGTAGGGGTCCAGCCGGACGACCTCGTTCTTCAGGCTGGCCATCAGGCCGTGCAGCCCCGCCTTGGCCATGGCGTAGTCGCTGTGGTGCGCCTCTCCGAAGCGCCCGGCGGTGCTGCCGACGAAGCAGAGCGAGGCGCCGCGCTCATCGGGGCGAGGGCCCAGCCGACGCAGCCCGCCCATCCAGGCCCGCGCGGTCCAGGCGGCCCCCAGCAGGTTGATCTCCACGGTCTGCTGGACCCGCTCCACGCTGGCCTGGTCCAGGGCCTGGTCCTCCGCCGGCCAGCGCCCGGCGTTGGCGATGGCGATGTCCACCCGACCGAAGGCCTCGATTCCCCGCTGCACGACCGCCTCCATGGCGGTGGGGTCCCGCACATCCGCGCGAGCGCAGCGGGCCTGCTCCCCGAAGCCCTCGGCCTCGCAGAAGGCCTCCAGGCGGTCGAGGCCGGTGTGCGCGTGCAGCAGCAGCCGCGCGCCCTCGGCCGCGAAGGCCCGGGCGAGCTCCCGCCCGATGCCCCCGCTGGCCCCCGTGATCAGCACCACCATCCCATCCAGCGCCGCGTTCATCTCAGCCTCCCGTCCAGAGCCATGCGCGTGAACCATCGGGCGCGCCGAGCAGCAGCCCGGTCTCCTGGCCCGCGAACGGAACCGCCACGCCCAGGGCGGCCCCCATCCCGTCGACGGCGCCCGCGCCGACCCAGCGCTCGTCGACGGCGACGCTGAGCGGGTGCACGCCCTCGACCACCCCACGGATCCGCCAGGCCGCCCCCGAGGAGTCGTCCTCGCCCGGGGCCCCGATCATCAGCGCGGCGCCCTCGTCGTCCTCCGGCAGCGTCGTCAAGGCCCAGCCCAGGCGCGCATAGCTGTCGCCCAGCACCTGCCCGTCGGCGAGCGAGGCGTCGACCTCGCCCACCGGGTCGCGAAAGCGCAGCACCTGGCCGGTCTCGGCCCCCGCGACGTCCGAGCCCGGGGCGCCGACGAACAGCTCCTGGAGCCCGTCTCCGTCCAGGTCGGCGAGCGCCACCGCGTAGCCCAGCAGGTCGAAGCTCCCGCCCCCGAACATCCAGGCGATCGCCACCTCGTCGACCGCGACGCTGCCTCGCTCCGCGCCGTCCACCAGCCAGAAGGAGCCCGCCGAGCCCTCGCGGCCGAAGCCCCCGATGGCCAGCTCGTCCAGCCCGTCGCCGTCGACATCTCCGGCCGCCAGGGCCGCGCCGATCACATCCCCCTCGCCGACCCCGTCCACGCTGAGGGCGGCCTGGTCCTCCAGCGAGCGGTCGACGCTTCCCTCGGTCGGCAGGAGGTGGACGACCCCGCTGCGGCTGGCCCGACCCTGGGCGAGGCCGCAGCCGATGGCGATCCGGTCCTCGCCCTCGGCGCGGACCCGGGCGAGGGCCGACCCGCAGTAGGCCCCCTCGGTCTCGCTGACCCAGCTCCAGTCGGCGTCCCCGAAGCTGCCCTGGCCATCGATCGGCCCCAGGAAGACCGCCACCTCGCCGGCCTTCTCGCCCCCGAGCGCAGAGCGACGCGCCGCCACGAGCAGGTCCTCCTGGCCGTCTCCGTTCAGTTCGGCGGCGAGCACCGCGCTGCCGGCGCTGTCTCCCGACAGGCGCCCCTCGATCGAGCCCAGCGCCTGGACCCCGCCCTCATCCCACCGGTGCAGCTCGACCTTGCCCGCCCCGGCCCCCGGCGCGCCCAGCAGCAGCAGGACCGCTCCGTCGGGGCCGAGCCTGCCCGAGCCGAGGGCCCGCCCCAGCTCGCTCTTGCCCTGGCCCTGGAAGAGCAGGGCGTGATCGAGCGAGTGCTCGTTCTCCCCTGCCCCACCGCCGGTGTCGCCGCCCCCGTCCGTCTCCGCCGCGCCCCCGTCCGTCGCCCCCGTGCCCCCGTCGGAGGCCCCCGTGTCGGGCTTGCCCTCCCCGCTGTCCAGCCCCTCTCCCGGCGGCTTGCGCGCGCCGCAGGAGAGCAGGGCCAGGGCGAGGAGCGCGGCGTTCACGTCCCGGTCGCCGGAGCCGCCTCGAAGCGGTCGAGGCGGTCGCGCAGGGCCTCGCCGTCCTTGCGGACCTTCTCCAGCGCGCTGCGGAGCTCGTCGACGGGCTGCTCGGCGCCCTTGGCCAGCCGCCGGCTGGCTTCGTAGGCGGTCCGGCGCAGGCGTCCCTCCAAGGCGGTGGCGTGGATCTCCTGCAGCAGCGGGACGGCCCGCGCGTCGCCCGCCCCGCCCAGGGCGGTGATGCTGGTCCAGGCCACCCGCCAGCTGCTGTCGCGGGCCAGGGTCGACAGCCGCTCCACGGCGGTCAGCCGCAACGCCTTGTCCGCCCCTGCCAGCCGCCCGATCCCGCTGGCGGCGGCGGCGCGGGCCCGCTCCCCATGGGAGGGATCGCTGAGGCCGATCAGCAGGGGGAGGGCCGCCGCGCGGCGGCTGCGGGCGAGGCCGTCGGTGGCCCGCTGGCGCAGGATCTCGGCCCAGGAGGGGCGGTCGAGCGCGTCGACCAGCAGCTGGAAGAGCGCGTCCGCGTCGGCGCCCGCCGGGAGGACCGCCTCGCCGGCGTCGGCGCGGGCGATCAGCCCCCCCACGGCCTGCAGGGCGGCGCCCTCCACCATGATGCTGGCGTCGCCCTCGATGGCGAGGTCGATCAGGGCGCGGTTGTGCTCGGCCGGAGCGCTGGAGCCCATCGCCTCGACCGCGGCGCGGCGCACGCGCGGGTCGGTGTCGGACAAGGCGTCCCGCACCGCCTCCTGCGCCACCTGGCCGCCGCGCTTGCCGAGCAGGCCGACCAGCTCGACTCGCACGCCGTAGCTGGGCTCGCTGGCCAGCGCCGCCACAAGGGCCCCGATGGCCAGGGGGTTGCCGTCCTCGGCCAGCGCCCGCGCCGCGCGGATCCGACCGACCACGCCCTGGCCCTGGTTCAGGGCCGAGATCAGCCAGTCCCGGGGCGCCTTGACCGAGAGATCGGCCAGCAGCTGGAAGCCGGGGTCGACCTCGACCCGCTCGGGCGCCACCGGACAGGGCAGGTAGAAGCCCGCCGTGCGTCGTCGCACCGGCAGCCGGTGCTCCTGGCGCTCGCCGCCGACCACCACGACCACGGGGAGGTCAAAGGCGAAACACTCGGCGACGAGGTGCTCGGGATCACCCTGGACGGGACCCGCCGCCTGGCTCTGCTCGACCTGGACCTGCAAGAGCCCCTTGTCGTGCGAGAGGCTGACCTTGAGCTCGGGATGCCCCGCACCCCAGATCCACTGGCGGAAGAAGCGGTCCAGGTTGCGGCCGCTGGCCTGCTCCATCGCCCGCTGGAAGTCCAAGGTGTGGACCCCGCCGCCGCCGTGGCGGTGCAGGTAGGCGGCCGTGCCCGCCCAGAAGGCCTCGGCCCCCAGCTCGGCCCGCAGGGTCCGCAGGACCAGCGAACCCTTCTCGTACAGGTGCCGGTCGAAGACGTCGATCGGCTCGCGGAAGCGGTAGCTGACGATCGCCCGGCGGTAGCGACCGCCGTCCTCGTCCAGGTAGTTCGACAGGGCCGTCCAGGCGTGCAGATCCGCCCGCTCCTGGCCCTCGGCGTGCTCCTTCCAGAGCTGCTCGCTGAAGGTGGCCCAGCCCTCGTTCAGCCAGCCCTGGCTCCAGTCCTGGCAGGTCACCAGGTCGCCGAACCACTGGTGCATCAGCTCGTGGACGATCAGGTCGTCGAACTCCACGTCCAGGGCGGCCCGCTCGTCGGTCAGGACGACATCGGTCAGGGTCGTGGCGGCGACGTTCTCCATCCCGCCGAAGATGAAGTCGTGCACCACGACCTGGTCGTACCGAGGCCAGGGGTAGGCCCGGCCCAGCCGCTGCGAGAGGAAGGCCATCATCGCCGGGGTGCGCCCGAAGACCCGCCGCACCAGGCCCGCGTCGGTCGGCATGCCCTCCTGGTCCAGCTCGGGCACGAGGTAGCGCACCGGCCGGCCGTCGACGGCGCCGTCCTCGACCACCTGCAGCCGGGCCACGATCACGCTGAGCAGGTAGGCCGGCATGGGCTCGGCCTGCTGCCAGGTCCAGGTGTCGGCCTGCCGCGAGACCAGGGAGCCGTTGCTGACGACGGTCCAGGCCTGGGGCTGGGGCTGCCGGATCCGGACGGTGATGCCCCAGGGGTGCTTGACCCCCGGGTGGTCCAGGCAGGGCACGATGAAGTGGGCGTCCTGGTCCTGGCACTGGGTCCAGGCCATCTCCTGGCGCCGCGGGTGCGCCGGGGTCGGGCCGGTGAAATACATCCCGCGCACGGGCGAGCCCCGGTACCGCACCTCGACCACACCGCCCTGGGGAGGGAGGCCGGCGATGCGCAGGCTGCCGTCGCCGTAGCGGTAGGAGAGGGGGCTGCCGTCCTCGGCCAGGACCGAGTCGACCGAGACATCGTCCAAGTCGAGCCGCACCTCGCCCAGGCCGGTCGGCAGGGGCCGGATCTCCAGGCGCGCCTGACCCAGGAGCTGGCGGGCGACCGGATCGACGTCCAGCTCGACGTCGACCCGAGCCAGGACGAAGCCCTGGTCGGGCGCGTAGACCGGCTCGGCCCCGGGCTCGGGGAAGGCCGAGGGGCCCGAGGCGAGCGCGATCAGCCCCCCGCAGCGGGCTTCGGCGAGGACCTGACACGCCGTGCTGCCACGGAGCTGAGAACGAGTAGCCACGGGTCACTCCCCGGAGGGGCGGGTGCGATGAGGTCTTGCGATGAGGGTCAGCGAGGCTCGAGCATGCGGCCGGTCGGCAGGAGCACGTAGCCGTCGTTCATGTCGCCGAAGAAGGCGCAGGACTCGGGGCCCCGGACGTCGAGGAAGGCCGCCGTGTAGGCACACAGCACCGCCTCGAGCTGCTCTTCGAGCTCGCCCACCCGGCTGCCGTTGCTGGAGGGCAGATCCGCCTCGACCAGGGCCTGGAGCGCGTCGCTGGGGTTGAGGGCGGGCACGGCGTCGTCCAGCTTCTCGACCATCAGCTCGCGGAAGCGCGCCACCGCGTCCTTGCGGGTGCCCACCGGGCCCGACTTCAGCTTGATCGGGCGCTCCAGGTCGAAGAGGAGGACCTGGGTCGGCTGGTTGAAGGTCTCGACGATGCGGTCGCCCTCGGCCGTGGGGTCCAGGTCGAAGCCCATCCGCTGCAAGGCCCCGCTGATGGTCCGCGGGTGCGAGGCGTTGGCGATGTTGACGTGGTACTCGTCGAGCTGGTTGGCGGCGAAGTGCTCGTGCAGCGCGAGGTCGCAGCTGCGCTGGCCGCCGGAGTTCTCGACCACCAGCGGCGCGTTGACCGCCAGGATGCAGCCGTTACGCCCGCGGCTGCGCGCCACCCAGGCGAGGATGTCCTCGTGGGCGCGGAGCGAGACCGTCGACTTCAGGGTCAAGGTGCCGTCTTCGTCTGCCTCCATGATGGCCCCGCCCGAGCTCTTGCGGGGAGCCCAGGCCAGATCGAGGCCGAGGTATCGAGGGGATCGAAACTTCTGGGAGCGCGTCACAAGTCCTTCCAGCGGGCAGTGAAGCCTGATAGCGCGCCACGCAGGCCCGGCAACTTCGCCCCGCCCTCACGTTGCAGCTCGATCAGGCCACGGCTGAGGCGCTCGAGCGCCTCGTTGTAGGGGAACCACCACATCTCGTGCGGTTGGGAGAGGGCGTCGACCACCACGGTGCGTGGTCGAACCATATGGTAGAGGGCGAAGCGCGAGTTGGTCACGCCGCCTCCGGTCTCGCCGGGGCCGCCCCAGGTGCCCTGCGGGAGGGCGCCGGTGAAGGCGTGGTTGTTGACGGTGACCACGCCCGCCCGCAGGCCCAGGCCGATGGTCTCGCCAAGGTCCAGGTCA
Source organism: Deltaproteobacteria bacterium UBA2385 (assembly GCA_002343455.1). Classification (GTDB taxonomy): domain Bacteria; phylum Myxococcota_A; class UBA796; order UBA796; family UBA2385; genus UBA2385. The sequence goes on from DDSR01000391.1 coordinate 13,129, forward strand.
CGGGTCCAGACCGAGGCGGTCAAGGCGTAGGGCGTCTCGTCGGCCAGCCGGATCGCCTCGTCGAGGTCATCGAAGGAGCGGATGGGGAGCAGGGGCCCGAAGCTCTCCTCGCGCATCAAGCGCATCGTCGGCGAGACGTCGGCCAGCACGGTGGGCTCGTGGAACCAGCCGGGACCCGGGGCCCCACCGCCGCAGACCAGGGTGGCGCCCCCGGCCAGGGCCTCGGCGACGTGCTCCTGCACCAGGGCCAGCTGGGCCGGGGTGATCAGCGGGCCCACGTCCCGCAGGGGTCGGAGCCGCTCGACCCGGGCCTTCAGCTTGGCAAGGAAGCTCGGGTAGATCGAGGCGTGCACGAAGCAGCGCTCGATGGCGGCGCAGTTCTGCCCCCCGAAGGCGAAGGCGGCCCAGGCGATGCCCTCGACGGCGCGGTCCAGGTCGGCGTCGGCCAGGACGATCGCGGCGTCCTTGCCGCCCAGCTCCAGCGAGCAGGGCAGGAAGCGCTCGGCGCAGCGCAGGTTGACCGCCCGCCCGGTGCGCACGCTGCCGGTGAAGAAGACCGCGTCGACGCCCGCGTCGATCACCGCCTGGCCCCAGCGACCGTCCCCCTGGACGACCTGGACGAGGCCCTCGGGCAGGCAGCCTCGCATCAGCTCCAGCAGCAGCTCCGCCGTGCGCGGGCTGTGCTCGCTGGGCTTCCAGACGACGGCGTTGCCGGCCAGCAGAGCCGGGACGATGGCCCGCAAGGGGATCGCCACCGGCAGGTTCCATGGGCTGATCAGGCCGATCACGCCGACGGCGTCGAGCTGCACCCGGCCGGTCTTGCGCGGGTAGTTGATCGGGCTGAGGTCCAGCGGCAGCGAGATCAGCAGATCGTCGATCTGGCTGAGCCACCACTGGAACAGGTCGTGGTTGGCCACCACCTCGCTGGTCCAGGCCTCGCCCGCTGGACGCCCGCACTCCTCGGCCAGCAGCGCGACGATGCGCGGACCCGCCTCCAGGAAGGCCTGGTGCAGGGCCGCGACCGCCTGCTTTCGGGCCGCCAGGGGCCGTTCGCGCCAGGCCAGGCCGGCCTCCCGCGCCTGCTGGACCCGGTCGCCCACGAGCTCGAGCGCCTGCACCGGCACCTGGGCCACCTCGGCCGCCGTCCGGGGGTCGAGGCAAGAGAGGTAGAGGCCCGTCGGCCCGTCGCAGAGCAGCCCAGCCATCAGGCCGGCCTCAAGCGCTGACCGGCTCGAAAGAGCAGGACCGCGGGCACGATGAAGGCCATCACGAAGACCACGCCCAGCAGGTTGAAGCCTGCGGCGATGGCGCTCTGCGGCAGGGGGGTCGCGGTGCCTTGCAGCCACTGGGCGTAGCTGCCGACCACCTGGTAACGATCCAGGGTCAGCCACCACAGGCTGCCCAGCAGGAGCAGGCCGCTGCCCAGGGTCAGCCAGGCCGAAGTCCGCGACCCGCGCTGCAGGAAGACCGCAGTCAGGGTGTGGGCGCAGCCCGCGGCGAGCAGGCAGGCCAGCACGAAGACGGCGTGCACGGCCCAGAGCGGCAGAGACAGCTGCTCGACGGGGACGAAGTAGTTGAGCATCCAGTCGGGCGCCTTCCAGGCCGCCCAGCCGACCCCGAGCGAGTAGAGCAGCGCGAACAGCAGCGAGGCGTGCAGGCTGGGGCCGAACGGGTCCGGGCGGCGCGCGACCAGGGAGGGCCGGGCGACCAGGGCGAAGGCGGCGCCTGCGATGAAGGCGGTGGGCACGTCGATGAGGTAGGTCTCACACCTCCAACGACCGAGGCGATCCGAGCGGGTTCCGGGATCGCGGCCGAGCGAACGATCACCTTAGCGCACGCGGGGCTCCTCGTGGCAGCCCGGCGCTCGGGCTCAGCCGCGGTGCACCTGGTCGGCCCAGCGCACCGCGGGCATCTGGTGGAAGGTCTCGCGCAACGGGGCCGGGAGGTGCAGTCGCAGCCGGGCGCAGAGCGCGCTGGCTTCCCGGTGGTGCTCGGGCGTGCCCGAGGCGTGCAGGACCTCCAGGAGCACGAAGAGGTCGTTGCTGGCGCGAGCCTCTTCCTCGGCCGAGCGCAGCACCTCGGCGTCGCCGCCGACCGTGGCGCCCAGCAGCAGCAGCAGCGCCGTCTGGCGCCGATCCCCCCCCTGGCTGAGCACGTCCATGGCGTGGGTCAGGGCCTCCGCGTCGGCGGTCAGGACGCCCATCACCCCCAGGAACCAGGCCCCGACGGCCTTGAAGCCCGCCCGCGCCGCCTCCACCTCGGCCTGCTGACAGGTCGCCAGGGCCGCCTGGTGGTCCCGGTTGCGCAGCCGGAGCTCCAGCTGCAGGATCCGGTAGCGCAGCCGCAAGGAGGAGCTGGCGTCGGGATCGATCGCCGCCCGAGCCTGCCGCAGCTCGGCCGCGGCCTGGGCCATGTCCCCCAGCGCGAGGCTGCCCACCGCTCGCCCGATCTTCACATTGCAGCGCGCGAAGGGCAGGTCCTCGCCGGCGGCCAGCTCTTCGGCCTGGGTGATCGCCTCGACGAACAGGTCCAGCCGCCCCATCCGCACCCGGTAGGTGGCCAGCCGGACCAGGGCGTCGATCTGCTCGCGGACGTAAGCGCCCCGGTGGAAGAACTCGATCTGCTCCTCGATCTGGTGGATGCCGTCGACCAGGCCGCCCTCCTCGACCAGCATCGTGCCCAGCGCGCCGTGGGCGATGGCCGCGTGCAGCGGGCGGTGCTGGCTGCTGGCGAGGTCGATGCAGCGGTGGAAGAGGTCGGCCGCTTCGTCCGGGCGGGCCGCGGCGTGCCGGTTCTCGCCCGCCAGCAGCAGGGCCCGCGGCAGGGCCGGATCCATCGGGCGCAGGTCCAGGATGTCCAGGGCCTCCTCCACCAGGGTGGCCGCCCGGGGCTCGTCCCCCAGCCCCTGGTAGGCCGAGGCCAGCCCGATCAAGGCCCGGGCCAGCAGCCCCTCGTCGTCCAGGTCCTCGCCCAGGCGACGGGCCGCGTTGAGGGCCTCGGTCGCCTCGTGCCGGCGCCCCAGCGCGTCCAGGCACTCTCCCCGGAGCAGCGCCAGCCGGGCCATGACCGCGGGCGCCGGCTCGTGCCGGTTGGAGGCCCAGCTCAAGACCTCCAGCGCGGTGTTGTGCTGCCGGGCCTCGACCAGCTGCTCGGCGAGGTCGAGCAGGGCCGCCGGGGCCTCCCGCCCGTCCTTGCCGTGGGCCCGATGCCAGGCGATGCGCTCCGAGCGCCAGCGCGAGGGAGGCAGGGCGCCGAGGCCCTCGACCAGCCGCAGGTGGAGCCCGACCTGGCGCTCGGCCGAGACCTGCCGCAGGACCAGCGTGCCCAGGGCCGGCCGCCTCAGGCCCACCCAGTCGCTGTCCTCGCGCGGCTCTCGCGCGACCAGCCCCGCCGCCAGCAGCGGGCCGAGCTCCACCCCGGAGCGATCCGCCTGGGCCGCCTGCAGGATCAGCTCCTCGGGCAGGGGCTCTCCGGCCAGGGCCATCAGCTCCAGCAGGCCGCGGGACATCGGGCTCAGGCTGGCCAGCACCTCGCCGAAGAGCTGCACCAGCCCGGTGGTGGGCATCAGGGGCACCGCCCGATCCAGGCGCCAGGTGCTGCCGCCGTCGTCGGAGACCCCCTCGAACCAGAGGGCCTGCCGGGCGACCAGCTCCTTGACCGCCAGGACGACGATGGCCGGGAGGCCTCCGGAGATGCGGTGCAGGTGAACCGTGAGGCCGGTCGGCGGGGTGAAGGTGTTGAGCATCCCGCGGACCAGCTGGTTGACCTCCGAGACCGTCAGGAGGCGGAGCTGGACCTCGTGGGCGGCGATGCCGTCGGGCTTGCGCACCCCGAACAGGACGCAGGCCAGCTTGGGCGCCCGTCGCAGCACCTCGGCGAGGCGGTGGGCAGTGGGGCTCGCGAGGTGCTCGACCCCCTCGATGACCAGCAGCAGGGGCCCCTCGGCGGCCAGGTCGTCCAGAGCGCGCCCCAGCGACTCCGGGTCCGAGGGCACCGGGCCGACCAGCTTGCCCAGGTCTCGGGCCAGCAGGGCCAGCACATCCTCGGGCGGCCCGCGGGGCGAGCAGCGGATGGCGATCGTCTCGAAGCCCTCCTTGCGCGCGGTGCTCAGGGCCCAAGAGGCCATCATCGTGGTGCCCGAGCCGATCTCCCCCGTGACCGCGACCCTCCCGCCCCCGTCCAGCACGGCCTGGATGGCCCCCATCGGCGCCGCCCGGCCGACGAGGGGGGGCGCCTCGAGCTCGCGGCGCGCGCCCCCGGAGCCGGTGAAGAGGGCGAGCGCCACCCCCGCGGAGGAAGGGCGGGCGGCCGGATCCCGCTGCATCAGGCGCGAGACGAGGTCCAGCAGCCGGGCCGGCGCGTCGGGGCACATCTCGGCCAGCGGTGCGGGATCTCCCTCGCGGCTGGCCTGGAGGTAGCCGGCGGCCCCGCGCGCCTGGTAGGGCCGGGAGCCCGAGAGGGCCTCGTAGAGGGTCACGCCCAGGCTGTAGAGATCGCAGCGGTGATCGACGTTGGCGCCCGAGAGCTGCTCGGGGGCCATGTAGGCGTAGGTGCCCATCACGTCGCCCAGCGTGGTCGTCAGGGGGTCCGTGGGGTCCGCCGCCAGCCCCAGGTCCAGCAGCAGGACACGGCGGTCCTCGGCCAGGTAGATGTTGGAGGACTTGACGTCCCGGTGCACGATGCCGCTCTGGTGCAGCAGGGCCAGGACCCGAAGCAGGCTGGTTGCGATCACGCCGACCGAGTTGGGGTCGAGCTGGCCGCTGGCCTTGATGCGCTCGGAGAGGGTGCGTCCGTGCAGCAGCTCCAGCACCAGGTAGGGCTGCGGGCCGTCCACCGTGTCCATGCAGCGGGGCAGGCCCGGGTGGGAGAGGCGGGCCAGCAGGCGCCCCTCTCTCAAGAAACGTTTCCGGTGCGCGACCGAGCGCTCGGGCTCGCGCAGCACCTTCAGCGCGACGGCCTTGCCCGGGCTGTCCGCCGGGACCGCCCGGTAGACGTCAGCCAGCCCGCCCGAGCCGATGCGCTCCTCGATGGTCCAGTCGCCCAGACGCTCCATGATCGCCCTCAGCGGCCCGAGGAGGACGGACCGCCCTGCATCTGACCCCCCTGCTGCTGACCGCCCTGCTGCTGGCCCCCCTGCAT
>DDSR01000328.1:0-166 GCA_002343455.1 Deltaproteobacteria bacterium UBA2385
GTTGCGGAACATGCGCAGCCAGGGTCCGTCCTCTCCCCAGCCGTCCGGCGCCCAGGAGTGTGCCAGGGTGCGGAAGGCCCGCTCGGGGTGGGGCATCAGGATCGTGACCCGGCCGTCTGTCGTGGTCAGCCCGGTGATGCCCTCGGGCGAGCCGTTGGGGTTGGCC
>DDSR01000328.1:275-3753 GCA_002343455.1 Deltaproteobacteria bacterium UBA2385
CTGGCAGCCGTTGCAGACGCCCAGGGCGAAGGTGTCGCGCCGCCGGAAGAACTCCAAGAAGGTCTCGCGCACGCCTCGGTGGTAGAGGATGCCGCGGGCCCATCCCCCACCGGCGCCGAGCACATCGCCGTAGGAGAAGCCCCCGCAGGCCGCCAGACCCGAGAACTGGCGCAGGTCCTCGCGCCCGGCCACGAGATCACTCATGTGGACGTCGACCGCCTCGAAGCCCGCACGGTCGAAGGCCGCGGCCATCTCGAGCTGCCCGTTGACCCCCTGCTCCCGCAGGATGGCCACCTTGGGCCGGGCCCCGCGCCGGATGAAGGGCGCGGCGACGTCCTCGTCGGCGTCGAAGCTCAGGGCGGGCGACAAGCCCGGATCGTTGGCGTCGAGCAGGGCCGCGTGAGCCTCTCGCGCGCAGTCCGGGTCGTCGCGCAGCTCCTGGATGCGGTGGCTGCACTCCGCCCACAGGGCCAGCAGGGCCGGGCGAGGCTCGTCGATCAGCAGCCGGGGCCCGGAGCGCAGGCGGACGTGGTCCTCGGTCGAGGGCGAGCCGAGGCGACGAACGCAGCCGTCCAGCCCCTCCTCGCGCAGCACGGCCTCCACCTCGGCCAGCCGCGAGCGCTCGACCTGCAGCACGCCGCCGGGCTCCTCGGTGAAGAGGGCGGCGATGGGGTCCTCCTGCGGGCCCAGGTCGACCTCGATCCCGCAGTGTCCGGCGAAGGCCATCTCGCAGAGGGTGACGGCCAGCCCCCCGTCGGAGATGTCGTGCCAGGCCAGGACCGCGCCGGCGTCGCGGAGGCGGTGCATGGCCTTCCACAGCCCGACCAGCAGGGACGGCTCGTCCAGATCGGGAGAGAGGGCCCCCAGCTGCCCGTAGACCTGCGCCAGGGCCGAGCCGCCCATTCGCGCCGCCCCACGGGAGAGGTCGATGTGCAGCAGCTCGGTCGCCCCTCGGTCCACCCGCAGCATCGGGGTGAGGGTCTTTCGCACATCCAGAACGGGCGCGAAGGCGCTGATCACCACGGTCAGCGGGGCGGTCACCACGCGGCGCTCCTCGCCCTCGTCCCAGGCGGCGCGCATGGACATCGAGTCCTTGCCGACGGGGATGCAGATCCCCAGCTCGGGGCAGAGCTGCAACCCGAGCGCCTCGACCGCGGCGTAGAGGTTGGCGTCCTCGCCGGGGTGGCCGGCCGGGGCCATCCAGTTGGCCGAGAGCACCACCCGCGACAGCTCGCCCACATCGGCGGCGAGCAGGTTGGTCAGCGCCTCGGCCACCGCGAGGCGGGCGCTGGCCGGCCCGGAGAGCAGCGCGGTCGGCGCCCGCTCGCCGATGGCCATGGCCTCGCCCTGAACGCCCTTGAAGTCGGTGGCGGTCACGGCCACGTCGGCCACCGGGATCTGCCAGGGGCCGACCATCGGGTCCCGCACCACCTGCCCGGTGACGGTGCGGTCGCCGATGGTGATCAGGAACTCCTTGCTGCCGACCCCCGGCAGGGTCAGCACCCGATGGAGCGCGTCGAGCGCGTCGAGCGGCTGGGTCTCGAAGACCTCGCGCAGCAGGAAGGCCGAGCTGGCCTCGCGGTGCATCCGGGGGGGGCGCCCCAGGACCAGGCCCAGGGGCAGGTCGGCCGGGGTCGACTCCAGCAGGCGATCATGGACCAGCAGTCGCCCGTCGTCCGTGGCATGCCCGACCACCGCCCAGGGCGCGCGCTCCCGCTCGCAGAGGGTCGCGAAGCGGTCCAGGTCCCGCGGTGCGATCGCCAGCACATAGCGCTCCTGGGACTCGTTGCTCCACAGCTCCATGGGCGACATGCCCGGCTCGTCGCTGGGGATGCGCCGCAGCTCGATCCGGGCGCCCCGCCCGGCGTCGTGGACCAGCTCGGGCAGCGCGTTGCTGAGCCCGCCGGCGCCGACGTCGTGGATGCTGGCGATGGGGTTGTCGGTGCCCATCGCCACGCAGCGGTCGATCACCTCCTGGCAGCGGCGCTGCATCTCGGGGTTGGCCCGCTGCACGCTGGCGAAGTCGAGATCCTCGGCCGAGCTGCCGGTCGACATGCTGCTGGCGGCGCCGCCCCCCAGGCCGATCAGCATCGCCGGCCCTCCCAGCACCACCAGCGCGGCGTCGGGCTGGACCTCGTCCTTCTGCACATGGCCCGGCCGCACCAGGCCCACGCCTCCAGCCAGCATCACGGGCTTGTGGTAGCCGCGCAGCTCGGGGCCCTCCGGACCTTCGATCTCCAGGCAGAAGCTGCGGAAGTAGCCAGCCAGGTTGGGTCGACCGAACTCGTTGTTGAAGGCCGCGGCCCCCAGCGGCGCGTCGACCATGATCTGCAGGGCCGTGGCCATCCGCGGCGAGCTGCCCACCGCGGCCTCCCAGGGGCGGGGCGCGCCGGGCAGGTGCAGATCGCTGACGCTGAAGCCGCAGAGGCCCGCCTTGGGCTTGCCGCCGCGGCCGGTGGCCCCCTCGTCCCGGATCTCGCCCCCGCTGCCGGTGGCCGCGCCCGGGTGGGGCGAGATGCCAGTGGGGTGGTTGTGGGTCTCGACCTTCATCAGCAGGTGCGCGGCCTCATCCTGCTCGCGGTAGACGGCGTCCAGCGGGTCGGCCATCATCCGGCGCCCCGGGTAGCCCTCGACCACGGCCGCGTTGTCCTTGTAGGCCGAGAGCACCCACCCCGGGTGCAGGGCGTGGGTGTTGCGGATCATCTGGAAGAGGCTGTGCGGCTGCGCCTCGCCGTCGATCGTCCAGCTGGCGTTGAAGACCTTGTGGCGGCAGTGCTCGGAGTTCGCCTGGGCGAACATCATCAGCTCGAGGTCGCTGGGGTCTCGCTCCAGTCGCTGGAAGGACTCGACCAGGTAGTCGATCTCGTCCGCCGCCAGGGCCAGGCCCAGCCGCGCGTCGGCCTCGACCAGGGCCTGCCGACCCTGCTCCCGCAGCGGCACCACCTCGACCGGCCTCGCCTGCGCCCGCTCGAACAGGGACGAGGCCTGCTCGACCCCCGGCAGCACCGCCTCGGTCATCCGGTCGTGCAGCAGCGGGAGGACCGCCAGCCGCTGCTTCTCGGACCAGGAGCCGTCGATGGTCCAGACCACCCCTCGCTCGACCCGGGTGACCCCCGCCACCTCGCAGGCGCGCACGATCTCGGAGGCCTTGCTGGACCAGGGCGAGACCGTGCCCGGGCGAGGGGTGACCAGCACGTCCACCCGCGGCAGGTGCCGGGGAGGGGGCTCGTCGCCGTAGGCGAGCAGGGCCGCCAGGATGCGCTGCGAGTGGGCGTCGACCTGGCCGTCCACCTCGACGAAGTGGACCCAGGCCGCCCTCAAGCCGCGGACCGCCGGAGCCAGGGCGACCACCTGGGCATGGAGCCGAAGCAGCCGGGAGGCCGATCGGGCCGAGGAGCCGGGTAGGACGAGCATGGCAGCCTCCGAAGGTCCGGCGGACTAATTGGAAACCGCGGGGGGGGCATGGGGCCTCGCCGGC
>DDSR01000154.1 GCA_002343455.1 Deltaproteobacteria bacterium UBA2385
TCCCTCCACCGACCCACCCCCCACGGGCGCGGAGGAGGGCGAGCCCGTCGACACCGGCGGCATCGTGCCTCGAATCGGCCCAGAGGCGGCCCCCGAGCCCCCGCGTTAGTCGGAACCTCGATGCGCGCCCGCCCCGCCCTCGCCGTGGTCTTCCTGGCCCTGCTCCCGCTCGGGGGCGGCTGCGTGGTCAGCTACGGCGGCGCCAGCGGGCTGCGACCCGAGCCCCTGCCGGTCCCCAATGACCTGGCCGAGATCGAGATCCGCCTGGAGTCGCTGATCGTCGGCGAGATCGAGACCGATCGCCGCGATCGCCTCGTCGCCGCCATCGATCTCTCCCGGCAGGCCGCGTTGATGGCTCCGACCGAGCGTCAGCAGGTCCAGCGTTACCTCCAGCGGGTGGTCGCCATCGAGGAGCGCAACCAGCCGATGTCGGCGCCCAGCCTCTTCGAAGAGGCGCTGCCCGAGCTGATGGCCACCTTCTCGCCGGTGGGCGTGCAGGTGGACGAGGAGGACCTGGGCGGAGTCCAGGACCTCAACCCGCCCGCGGAGGAGCCGGCTGTCCCGCCGGGAGAGAGCGAGAACGCGAGCGAGAGCGAGAGCGAAACCGACAACGAGAGCGAGAGCGAGAGCGAGAGCAGGCGGGTCCTGGAGCGAGGCTCCTCCTCCTCGGACCCGGTCGCGCTGGCCCGGGCTGCCCTGGAAGCGGGCGATCCGGGCGCCGCGCTGGCCGCCCTGGAGCCCTGCGCCCAGGTCGCCTGTGCCGACGGCGTGTCCGAGCTCCGCGCCCGGGTCGAGGAGGCCTGGATCCACCAGGAGCGCGAGCGGGCCGGTGCCATCTACCTGCGCGCCCGCAGCGAGCCCGATCCCACCGAGCGAGCCCTGCGGCTGGCCGAGGCCCGGGCGATCCTTGAAGAGCTGCTGATCCGCTTCCCCAGCGCACCGCAGGCCGAGGCGATCCGCCGCAACCTGGACCTCGTCCGCAAGGAGCCACCTGCCTCGCCCTGAGCCCTCGCCCTGAGCCCTTGCCGGCGGGCGGGACCTCCATTAGATGGCGGCCGTTCTGGCTTGGTAGCTCAGTTGGTCAGAGCACGCGGTTCATACCCGCGGTGTCGGCAGTTCAAGTCTGCCCCAAGCCACCATCCCTCGAAGCCCGCCGCGACCCGGCGGGCTTCGTTCGTTCGGCCCGTGACAGTCCGTGACGCGCTCCGACAGGTGGCGACAGCCAGCCCCGACTCGGACGAGGCATGCTCTCCAGGTCCCCCGCGGAGATCCGATGCCCAGCCTCCTCGCCCTCCTCGCCCTGTCCGCTTCCTCTCCCGCCCAGGCCGACACCTGCGTCGACGACAGCGAGCTGGTCTGGGTCCAGCCGGCGACCGCCGAGTTCGGCTTCGCGCCCGACAGCGTCTTCCGCGCCCTGGTCGGGGGAGGCACCTCGCCGGCCAGCGCCTTCACGGTCCAGCTGCACTACAAGGGCGAGCCGGTCGCGGCGACGGTCGAGGTCAGCGCCCACCCCGGCGAGGCCCGCTTCGAGGACCGCTACCTCTACACCCTGGTCCCCGAGGCCCCCCTGGTCGAGGGCGAGCGCTACGCCCTGGTGATCGAGCACGAGAGCGGCGAGGCCGAGCGCGGCCAGACCGTCTCCACCCTGGTCGCCGCCGAAGAGGTCGCGGCGCTGGACGATGCCCCCTCGCTGAGCGTGCGCTCCGTCAGCGAAGATCCCGGCGCGGGCGAGGGCGCCTGCGACTTCTCCACCCGCCGGCTGTACACCGTCGACATCGTGCCGGTCGAGTCCGACCCCAGCGAGCGCAGCGTCCTGCACATCTACCGGATGGAGACCGAGACCTCCGAGTGGCACTATGTGCGCGCCCATCGGGTGCCCTCCGACGGCTCGGTCCTGGAGCTGGAGCTCGCCTTCGAGCGCTCCCAGGACTGGGGCGACTGCTTCGTGGTCGTGCAGGAGGACGGGCACGGCCAGCAGTCCCTGCCCTCGGCGATGGCCTGCGCTCCTGCGGCCCTGCCGCCGGCCAGCGATCAAGGCCCCGCCGACCCGCTGGAGGAGCTGCCCGCCGACAGCGGCTCCCGCGGCTGCAGCACCGGTGGTGGCCTGGCCGGCTTCGCCATGCTCTGGGCGGCCGTCCTGGCGTTCGCGACCCGGCGCGAGCACTGAATGTGCTAAACGGGGGCCCTCTTCCGACCGGGGTGCCCACCCATGCCTTCCAGCCTGATCCTCCTCCTGGCCTCGTGCGCGCCCTACCCTGAGGGCCTGCGCCTGACGCCCGAGGGCAGCGGGCCGCTGGTCCGCGTCGACTGGGACGCCGAGCCGCTGCCCGACGTGCCCTACCCCAACGACCTCGCCACGGTGGTCGACCGCAGCAGCCCCACCGGCCTGCGCCTGAACGTGCCCACCGAGGCGAAGACCGAGCTGGAGCGGGCCTCGCGCCGAAAGCTCAACACGCTCAGCGGCTTCGGCGTCTACTCGCCCATCACGGTCGCCTTCGAGGCGCCGCTGGACCTGGACCGGATCGACCAGGCCCACCGCCAGGACTGGCGCCCGGCGGACGCGCACTTCGACGACGACCTCTTCTACCTGATCGACATCGACCCGGACTCGCCCGACTTCCTGCAGCCGGTGCGGCTGGACGTGGGCCACGGGCGCTTCCCGATGGATGTGACCCGCGGCGACCGCTACTTCCCCAACGACAGCCGGGCGGACCAGCCCAGCATCGCCTTCGACACCGTCGACGAGGACGTAAACGGCAACGGCCTGCTCGACTGGGGCGAGGACACCGACAACGACGGCCTGCTCGACCAGCCCAACATCTACCCCCTGGGCGGCGATCCCCGCGAGGATCTGCTCACCTTCTACGAGCGCCAGACCGACACCCTGATCATGCGGCCGGCCGTGCCCCTGCGCGAGCAGACCACCTACGCGGTCGTCCTGACCGAGCGGCTGGTGGGCGAGGACGGCGAGCCCGTGCGCAGCCCCTGGGAGTATGTCCATCACCTGCGGCAGGAGGAGGCGCTGGCCCCGCTGGCCGACGCGCTCCCCGGGCTGGGCCTGGAGCTCGAGGACGTCGCCTTCGCCTGGGTCTACACCACCGGCCGGGTCACCGGCGACCTGGTCGACGCCCGCCGCGGCCTGCTGGGCGAGGGCCCCCTGGCCTCGCTGCAGAGCCAATTCCCGGCGGGGGTGGTGCAGGCCCTCGAGGTCAACGACATCCCGGGCGGCGATCCCTACCTGCTGCCGGTCGGCGACCTGGTCGCCACCCTCTCCAACCTGGGCCTCTTCGACGAAGAGGCGGCCGAGGCGCTCTTCAACAACTACGAGAACTTCGGCCAGTCGGTCGTCGGCGGCGCCTTCACCACCGCCAACTTCATGGGCGACTGGGAGGAGGACCCCGCCCCCTGGCCCGAGGTGGACGACAGCGACGACTTCTGGCAGGTTGACGGTCACCAGGGCAGCTGGAAGGCCCGCGAGGAGCGCGTCCCCTTCACCTGCGTCCTGCCCCGCAACAGCGGCTTCACCGCCGCCGGCGAGCCCGTCCCGGTGGTCGCCTTCGGCCACGGCTACGGCAGCAGCCGCTTCGACTTCCTGGCTTTCGCCTGGGCCGTCAGCCGGGTCGGCATGGCCGCCTGCGCCTTCGACTACCCCGGCCACGGTCCGACCATCGATCCCGAGCAGGAGGTGCTGATCGAGGCCGTGCTCGGCACCAGCGGCCTGCTGCCCTTCTACCTGCACCTCAAGGACGCCCGCTACCGGGACCTGGACAACGACGGCGTGCCCGACAGCGGCGGGGACCAGTGGTCCGCCGACGCCTTCCACACACGCGACATGGTCCGGCAGGCGGCCATCGACCACGCCCGGCTCTTCGACGCCCTGCGCCAGTGCGGCCAGGGCAGCATGCAGCGCGAGGACGGCAGCGAGGCGGTCTCCTGCGACTGGGACGGCGACGGGCAGGCCGACATCGGCGGCCCCGACGCCCGCTACTACGGGCTGGGCGGCTCGCTGGGAGGCATCAACGTCACTGTCGCGGCCGCTATCGTCGACGAGGTCGAGGCCTGGGTCCCGGTGGTCCCCGGCGGTGGCCTGCTGGACGTGGCCCTGCGCACCGAGATCGGCGGCGCGGTCGAGGCGATGGTCGGCCGGCTGATGAGCCCCCTCATCCTCGGCTACGCCCAGGAGGACGGCAGCCTGCGCCTCGTCCAGATGGTCAACAGCGTGGTCGACATGGTCGAGGTCGACATCGCCACCGTCCCCACCTGGCCCGCCGGCGGCCGCATCGAGGTCGAGAACCTGACGACCGGTGAGATCCGCGAGGGCCTGATCCCGCTGGACGGCAGCCTGCGGGTGGGCGTCGCCGCCGACGCCGCCAGCGCCTGGGAGAAGCGCCACCTGGCCGGTATCCCCGACGAGGGCCCCGAGGCCGGCGCCCGCTACGAGCTCGACGATCCGACCTTGGCCGGCGACCAGCTGGAGCTGCGGCTGTATACGGCCGAGGGCGAGCTGGTGGCCACCGTGGACAGCCTGCAGGACGAGGCGCTGTTCCAGGGCGTCGTCTACCCGGCCGGCAGCCCCCTGGTCGCCCTGGCCGAGGGCCTGGGTCATATCCGCGGCTCTCCCGATCTGCGGCGCATCGGCTTCGTCTTCTCGGCCATCCTGGAGCCCGGCGATCCGATCGCCTACGGACCCCTGCTGGCCGACCGCCCGGCGCCCGAGCTGAACGGTCAGCCGCGCAACGTGCTCTTCATGCCGACCCCCGGCGACAGCATCGTCAGCATCAACACGGGCATCGCCCTGGCGCGCTCGGCCGGGCTGGTCGAGATGGACCAGGACGATGATCGGTACGGGATGAGCGTCGACCAGTGGCTGATCGAGCGCAAGGTCGTCCAGGGGCTCGAACAGTACGGCCCTTGGACCTGCAACGACGGCAGCAGCTGTCTGTTCGACGCCGACGACCTGGACCGCGGCACCGACGAGTACGGTGCGCCCAGCGACGCGCCCCTGCGGGCGATCCGACAGACCTCGGCGGGGACCTTGGGCCTGCGCCTGCCCTATGCGCGGCCGACCGGCTCGCACGGCTTCACCACCCCCGAGCCGCAGCGGGACTTCGACATCAGCTCCTTCGCCGTCATGCAGGCCGTCACCTATATGCTCGACCGGGGGCAACAGATCCGCGACGACGTCTGCCTGGAGGACGCCAGCTGCGACTGGATCCCGCCCATGCCCAGCGCGGTGGGAGGTGTACGATGAGCGGCCTCTACCTGCTGGTGGGCCTCGCCCTCGGGGCTGAGGGTCTCGGAACCACGGGCGAGCTGCGGCTGCTGGCCAGCCTGCCACCCGATCCAGTGTTGGATACAGATGGAAACAGCATGGGCCAGGGCGCGGTCCTGGACAGTCGGATCCGCGCCGGGGCCAGCTGGACCCGCTCGGCCTGGAAGGTCGGACTCGAGCTGGACGCCCTTGACGGCCAGCTGGTCGGCGACACCTGGGACATCGCGGGGGACGAGGACGCCCGCCGTCGCCAGAGCCTGGACGCCTTCAGCCTGGACGGACTCAGCCTGCGCCGGGCGGCGGTCGAGGGCCGGCTGGGCGTCGTCGGCGTGCAGGCCGGCCTCGTGACCAGCCACTGGGGCCTGGGCATGGTCGCCAACGACGGCGCCCACGACCCGGTCTTCGGGCGGACCGACTTCGGCGATCGGGTCCTTCGCCTGCGCCTCGCCACGAAGCCCTTGGACGGAGGCGAGGGCCCCTTGACGGTGATGCTGGCCGGCGACCGGGTCGTCGAGGACGACACGGCGTCCTGGAGCCCCATGGAGGGCGGGCAGGCCGCCTGGCAGGGCATCGGGGCCCTGCTGTGGGCCGAGGAGGGGCAGCAGTACGGTCTGTACTCGGTCTACCGTCACCAGACCGAGCAGGACGGCGAGCGCGTGACCCGCGCCACCGTGGTCGATCTGTACGCCGATCGGCACCTGCCGGTAGGGGAGTGGACCCTGCGGCTGGCCGGTGAGCTCGCCATCATCGGCGGAGACACCACCCGCAGCCAGAGCTACACCTCGCGCGAGGGCCTGGATCTCCGCTCGCAGGGCTTCACCGGCCTCGTCGAGCTCCGTCCATCCGAGGCGCCCTCCTTCGCCATGCTGCGAGTGGGCTGGGCCTCCGGCGACGGCAACCCCGACGACGGGGTCAGCCGCGACTTCGCCTTCGATCGGGACTTCGACGTCGGCATGGTCCTCTACGACGAGCTGCTGGGCGCGGTCGAGGCCCAGACCTTCAACCAGCTCAACGACCCCGGCAACGCCGCCCAGCCTCCCGAGGGCGCCGAGACCCTGGTCAGCGAGGGCGCCTTCCGGCGGGCGGCCTTCCTCCAGCCGGTGGTCGGCGGCAACTTCCTGCCCTGGATCCACCTGCGCCTGGGCGCGGCCCTCTCCTGGGCGACGGCCCCTCCGGGCCAGGCCTTCGAGAGCTACCGGGCGGGCGGCACGCCGTCGAACCACCTGGGGCAGCCGACCTCCGGCTACGGGCTGGGGACCGAGCTGAACTGGGCCCTGCACCTCGGCGACGTCGAGCTGGCCGAGCTCCTGCGGCCGGCCCTGGTGCTGCAGGGCGGGCACCTGCTGGCGAACGAGAACGTCGGCGGCGGGACGCTCAGCCTCGTGACAGCCACCGGGCGGCTGCGCTGGTAGAGGGGGGCGTGGCTTGCAATCCCCGCACCGTCATCATCGGCGCCGGCCTCGCCGGGGCGGCGGTGGCGCACTTCCTCGACGGGCCGGCCCTGGTGTTGGAGCAGGGCAGCCAGGCTGGGGCCGAGGCCAGCGCCCAGAACGCGGGCATGGTCCGGCTGCTGGTCGAAGACCCGGTCGAGCGGCGGCTGGCCTTGCGGGGCGAGGCCCGGCTGCGCGAGCTGGGCGAGGAGGGCAGCCGGGTCACGGGGGCGGTGCACGGGCTGGTGCACGACCCGGGCGAGCTGGACGACGCCGTCGCCGCCCTACGCGCGGCCGGGCACGAGGTCCAGTCCGTGGACCGAGCCGCGGACGTGGCGCCCGTCCTGGCCGGGGCGGCCCTGCGGAGGGCCTGGTACGTCCCCGGCGCCCGGGTGGCCGACCCGCACGCGTTGATCCAGCGGCTGCTGGCCGGGGCCGAGCTGCGGCGCGGGGTGCAGGTGCGCTCGCTGATCGTCGAGTCCGGTCGGCTGGTGGGCCTGCAGACCAGCCAGGGGCCGCTCCACGCCGAGCGCGTCGTCCTGGCCGCGGGCGCCTGGGCCGGGGCGCTCGCCGCCACCGCCGGTCTGCATCGGCCGCTGTTCCCCGTGCGCCGCAGCCTCTTGCTCACCACCCCGCACCCCCTCGCCCGGCCCGAGCACCCCTGGTGCTGGCTGGAAGACCTCGGCCTCTACCTGCGACCCGAAGCCGGCCGCTGGCTGCTCTCCGGCTGCGACGAGCGGGTCGAGGCGGCCCCCCAGGGTCCCGGCTCCCGCGGCGAGCTCGACCCCGATTGGCGCGACCAGGTCGGCGAGCGCTTGCTGGCCACCCTGCCCGCCATCGAGGAGGTCGGCTGGTCCGGGGGCTGGACCGGCCTGCGCACGTTTGCGCCCGACCGACGGCCGCTGCTGGGGCCCGATCCGGAGCTGCCAGGACTGTTCTGGGCCGCCGGCCTGGGAGGCTTCGGCCTGACGGCGCACCTCGCCGTGGGGGAGGCGGTGGCCGCCTGGCTGGGAGGTGCGCCACCGGCCTGGCTGCGGTCGGAGGAGGTCGACCCCGGGCGGACCATGCCGCGACGGTGGGTGATCCGACCGCTGGGGACTCATCATGGGAGCCGGCTGGTTTCGGGTTGATTTGCCCCTGGCGCGATCGTTTGTGGTAGTGTCTCCCTTGCGGGATGTTCCCGCGCCGATCTGGGCATTCCGGAGGACCTCTTCTCGTGATCCCCTGGCTCCTTCCAATGCTCCTCGCCTGCGCGGGGGGCAAGGCCGGCGGCGACGGCGGGTCCGTCCATGACACCGGCGAGTCGCCGGACACGGGCGATCCCGTCGACGCCGATGGCGACGGGCACCTCCCTGCCCCTTGGGGCGAGGACTGCGACGACGCCGATCTGACCATCCACCCCGACGCGGTAGAGCGCTGCGGCGACGGAGTGGACCAGGACTGTGACGGACAAGAGCTGGGCTGTACCGGAGCTATGTCGGCGGACGTCGCGGGTTCCTGGCTGAAGGGGGACGAGTACACCAGGGCCGTGGGCCGGTCTCTCGAAGTGGTTCCCGACTGGTCGGCGCTGGGTCCGTTGATCGTCGTCGGGGCGCCGTGGTCGACGGACGATCTGGACAACGAGCACAAGGGAGCCGTGTATTTTGTTCATCCAGACGCAATGAGCTACGGTCAGGGCATCGACCGTCACGCCGAGTTCGTCATCACCGAGACCGATGCCGAGATGAACCTGGGCTGGGACTTGGCCGTTCTGGACATCGACCAGGACGGCTTCAGCGACCTGCTTGTCGGTTCGCCAAACACCGGGTACCACCCAGAGCGTCGCGGGGAGGCTTGGGTGCTCTATGGTCCACGGGCAGAGGGGGGCACCATCGACGAGGTTGGGGATGTACAGTTGACGGGTTCGGTCCCAACGATGGGACTCGCCAGTGGGGTTCACCTGAGCCCCGATGCCACCGGCGACGGCAAGCCCGACCTGGCTCTGCTCTATCCCAGCGGCTGCCGTGCGGACGGCCACGGGGGGGGCTTCATCGTCAGCTCGGATCGCCTCTACAATCGGGAGCTCGACGCCAAGGATGTTGTGTTTCAAGGCGAGTCCCCCTGTCTGACCATCTACACCGGGCTGGTGCTCGCCGATTTCAACGGCGATGGCATCGAGGACGTCGCGGTTGGGGCCCAGTCGGGGGGCTCTACCGTCGATCCGGTCACACACACCTCCGACGGCCTGGGCCCGGGCTATGCGTACATCGTGTTGGGCCCGCTCGTGGCCAGCCGATCGCTCGCTGATGCGGACGGTCGCATCAGCGGAAACAGCTCTCAGGACACACTCAGCCGGACCCTGGAGGTGGGTAGTGACTTCGATGGTGACGGCTTGCCGGAGCTGATCATCGGCGCGCCCGCCGAGGAGCAGAGCGCAGAGTCCGCCGGTGCTGCCTATGTGGTGCCCGGCGACGATGTGGCCCGTTACGCGCCCGTGGCAGAGGTCGCCTCTGTGTCGGTGTTCGGTGGCAGGACAGAGGGCCTGAAGCTCGGCAGCGGAGCGATCGACGGGGGCGACCTGGACGGCGACGGGAAGCGGGAGCTGATCGTCGTCGCGGAGGCCTTGGACTGGGCGTCGAAGGTTCACAAGGGCCGCGGAGAGGCCTACGTCTTTCGTGGGCCCCAGGAAGGCACGCTGACCACGGACGACGCCATCCTGACGGTCTTTGGACCATATCCAGAGGACTACTTCGGGGGCATCTCAGGCTACGGTGGATCGCTCTTCGGCGACGTGGACCTCAACGCGGACGGATACGATGACTGGCTCGCTGGCGCTGCGTTGGCCAATGAGGACTATGCCGGCGCGGTGTACTCCTTCTATGGAGGCGTGTGGGACTGACGCGTTGGTGACTGGACCGCTGGAGACGGTGGGCGAGTCTAATGCGGACATATCTGCCCTCTGTGAATCACAAAGGCCTGCTATGTCCGCCCCTGACGTCGCATATGGCACAATCCGTAGTCCCGGGCGCAAATTGATGCGGGAATGCGCTCAATGAGGCCCTGTCGAGGCCGTTCGAGCCTACTGAGGCGGACATATCTGCCCTCTGTGAATCACAAAGGCCTGCTATGTCCGCGTCTGGCCGAGCGAGACTCCTGACCATAGCGCGATCACCCGCAACAGCTCCTCGGTCCGTCCCGGGCGGAGGCGGGGAGGGGCGCCGCTTCCACCAGCCGACGGCGCCGCCTGTGCCGAGTAGGAGGGGGAGCAGCAGCCGGGGGTACTTGGATCTCTTCGGCCCAGGGTATCGCCTTGGTTGATGGGATGGCCGCCCGGCTGGGAGGTGTGCCGCCGGACTGGCTGCGGACGGAGGAGGTCGACCCCGGGAGGACCATGCCGCGACGGTGGGTGATCCGACCGCAGGGCACGCATCATGGGAGCAAGGTGATTGCGGGCTGAGAGGGTGTTGACAGAAGAGCGGCACACGCCCGGCGGCCTGACTTTCTGATGAAACATCCATTCGGAGTGACGCTGGGCTCAGCCATCAGGAAGGCAGGAAGGGAGGAACGCAGGAAGCGAACCGGCAGTGCGCGCCGGGATCCGTCCGCATTCCTTGGCGTCGGGCCGAGCGAGGCTACTGCACGTAGCCGATCACCCGCATCAGCTCCTCGGTCTCCTCGCGGCTGGGGCCGGTGTCCTCACCCTCCGTCACAGCAGGAGGCGGAGGGGGGCGCAGCTTCCACCAGCCGACGGCGCCGCCTGTGCCGAGCAGGAGGGGGAGCAGCAGCCAGGGGAGCTTGGTTCTCATCGGCTCAGGGTATCGCCTTGGGGGAGGGGATGGCGAGCGGCCGCGGCGGGAGCCCTCCCGAATCGGGCTGCACCTGCACCACGTGGTCGCCCCCCGGCTCCAGCTCGCCCGCGACCGGGGGTTGCCCGAAGTCGGGTGTGCCCTGACCCCCTGCGCTGCCGAAGGCCAGGGTGGCCACCTCGTGCGCACCGCGGAACGTGTTCTGGCTCATATGCCTGGCGGCCTCTGCCTCCTTCTCATTGCCCACAAGACGGGCGAGCACCCACACGAGGAAGATGAGCAGGACCAGCAATGCGAAGAGGCCAATGGTTGCTCCTGGCGGGCTCATGATACACGGCTTTCAATGCCCCCGAACCTCGAAGACGCAAATCCCTGACGGATCCCATGCTCTCGCAGACGCACCTGCACTGGTTGAAGCCAGCGTTTCCTGAGGCCCGCTGGCTCCACCTCTCGCCTGCGGGCGGCGAGCGTTTCGGCGAGCTGCTCGTCGTGTCGGTCCCGGCCTCCGAGCTGCCCGACCTCGACGCCGCGACGGTCGTGTTGTGGAAGCTCCGACTGTGCGTCGTGGAGGAGCTGCCCTACGAGGCTTGGGACGACGCCATGGTGGGGTGGCTCCGAGGCCTTGGGCTGCACCACGGGCTCGATGACCTGGAGCTCGGGGACTTCGCCGGGGTGCCGCCCGGGGACGAGCACCTGGGAACCCTCAGGAGACACAGCGAGGCTGTGCTGGCCGCCCAGGCCAGCTTCACGCCGCTCGTGAACCCCTTGCGCGAGGGCCCGACCCCAGGCAGCGGTGGGTCCCTGGCCAGGCTCCTCTTCCTTCGGCCCGAAGCGCTGCGTCGAAAGCTCCGCGACGAGTGGAACGACATCACCACGCTGTTCGAGCACGACGGGCAGACCGTGCTGGCCCATTGGGACACGAGCGCGTGAATCGGGGCCGGTGTGCCTCGGGGCGCACTGGCGCTACAATCCCCCGATGGACCTCGCCTTCGCCCGCGCCCGCCTGCGCCGCCTTCTCGACGGCGAGGACCGCACGCGCCTGGAAGACCGCGCCCGCCAGCTCGAGCGCCGGGTGCACGTCCTGCCGGAGCGAGGGATGCGCCGGGCCGTGCTGCGCGAGGCCCTCGGCGGCCTGACGGTCCCCGACCTGGTCGCCCTGCTGGCCCTGAGCCAGGAGCGGGCCCGCCAGGGCCAGGGCAACAGCCGGGAGCTGCTGCAGGAGCTGGCCCTGGAGCCGACCGTCTTCGAGGAGCTGTCCTACGAGGTGGCCCACGAAGCCTACGCCCTGGCGACGGAGGTGGAGCTGCCCTCGGTGGCGGCGGTCTTCCTGGGCGCGCGGGCCGAGACGAACCCGACGATCGACCAGGCCTTCAAGGGCAACGAGTACCTGGACCACCCGGCGGGCACGCGGGCGAGCTGGGCCCGCGGCTCGAACCGCGACCGGCTGGACCGGCTGCTGCACGACCGGGACTGGCGGGTGATCCGCCTGCTGCTGGACAACCCCCGCATCGTGGAGCGCGACGTGGTGCGCATCGCGGCGATGCGGCCGACCCGGCCGGAGATCATCGAGCTGGTGGCGACGCATGGCCGCTGGTCCAGCCGCTACCCGGTGCGCCTGGCGATCGCGCTCAACCCCAGCACGCCGGTGCCGGTCGCGCGGCGGCTGCTGCCGACCCTGATGCGCACGGATCTGAAGGAGGCGCTGGCGGCCGGCTCGCTGGATCCGGCGCTGCGCGAGGAGGTCCGGCGGCTGCTGTGAGGCTCAGCCGTTGTGGCGGTTCCGGACCTCTTCCGCGTCGTTGACCTTGGGCCGCGGCGGGGTGACGTCGATCTCCTTGGGGTCGTCGTCCTCCTTCATGCCGTCCTTGAAGGCCTTGACGCCCTTGCCCATCTGGGCGAGCACGGCGGGCAGCTTGCCGACGCCGAAGAAGATCAGGACGATGGCCAGGATGAGGATGAGCTCGGTGGGACCGGGCATTCCGAAGGCGAAGGTCATGCAGCCTCCTCGGCTGGCGAGCCGATGGTTGTACCGATCATAGCTCGGTCGCGACGATTCGTCCCCCCTGGACCACCCGGGCCACCCGCGTCCCGCCCATGGACTGCACCAGGGAGGCCGCGCTGAGGGGCTCGCCGGGCGGCGGACGGACCAGGACGAGGTCTCCGGCCAGCCCCTCGCGCAGCAGGCCGAGCTCGGGGTGACCGAGCGCGGCGCCGGCCAGGCGGGTGAGGCCGAGCAGGGCCTCCTCGACGGTCAGGCCTTGCAGCAGGCAGCCCAGGGTGGCGCAGATCCAGGGGTCCCAGACGGGCGAGCTGCCGGGGTTGAGGTCGGTGCCCAGGGCGAGGGGCACGCCCGCCTCGCGCAGGGCGGCGACCGGCGGGGCGCTGTCGTGCAGGTAGAGCTGCGAGCCGGGCAGCAGCACGGCCACGGTGCCGGCCTCGGCCATGGCGGCGATGCCGGCCTCGTCCAGGCGCTCCAGGTGGTCCACGCAGCAGGCCCCCATCTTCGCCGCCACCTCGGCGATGCCGGTGTACGCGACCTGCTCGGCGTGGGCGCGCACCTTCAGGCCCAGGGCCTGCCCGGCCTCCAGGATGGCGGTGGCCTCGTCGAGGTCGAAGGCGCCCCGATCGCAGTAGACGTCGATGGCCTCGCAGTGGGGCGCGCAGAGGGGGAGCTGCTGCTCGATGATTTGCTCGACGTAGACCTCGCGCCGGCCGCGATGCTCGGCGGGCACGGTGTGGGCGCCCAGGAAGGTGGTCACGACACGGGGGCCGTCCTGCACCTCTTGGGCGATGCGCAGCAGGCGCTGCTCGTGCGCGGGCGAGAGGCCGTAGCCGCTCTTGACCTCGACGGTGGTGGTGCCCCCGCCGGCCATCACGGCGAGCCGATCGAGCAGTGTTCGCGAGAGATCGGCCTCGGAGGAGCGACGCACGGCCCGCACGGTGGACATGATCCCGCCTCCGGAAGCGAGGATCTCCAGGTAGGAGGCCCCCGCCCGCTTGCGGTCCCATTCGTCCAGGCGATCACCGGCCCAGCAGCAGTGCGTGTGGCAGTCGATGAAGCCCGGCGCCACGACCAGGCCGCGGGCGTCGATGNNGAGGCCGGGGAGGCCGACGCAGCCGCTGCCGTCGAGGACCGTGGCGGCCGAGGGCGCGTGGACGCTCTCGCCGATCCAGCAGACCCGACCGCCCTGGAAGGCGACCGCCGCGTTGACCAGCGCCCCCAGCTCCGAGCCGTCGCGGGCGGGGTCCATGGTCAGCAGGAGGGGGATGCGGTGCACCAGCAGGTCGGGGGTCATGGGCTCCACCGGGTTCGGGCTACTCTTCCATAATGCCCCTCATGCGTATGGTAGGACCCCTGCTGCTGCTCCTGACGCTGGGGATCCTGCTGGGCCTGGCGCAGGCCCACCCCGGCCTGCGCTTCGTGGACTTCATCTCCTTCGCGGAGCGGGCCAGGCGCTTGCTGGAGGGCCAGGACCTGCTCAACGGGCGCTACCCGGTCGGCTACCCGGCCCTGCTGGCCCTGCTCTCGCCCGCGATGGGCTCGATCGCCGCGGGCAAGGCGCTCTCCATCACCGGAGCGCTGCTGGCCGTCTTCGCCGTACACCGCTGGCTGGGGCCCTTCGCGGCGCTGTGGCTGCTGGTGCAGCCGGCCTTCCTCGAATGGGGCAGCACCGAGGGCACCGATATGCTGGCCCTCGCCCTGGCCCTGCTGGCGCTCTCCCAGCTGGAGCGCGGGCCGGCCTGGTCGGTGGGCGCCCTGGCCGGCGCGGCGGCGATGATGCGCTACCCGGCGGCGGCGGTGCTGCCGGTGCTGCTGCTGGGGCTGGCCCTGGCGCCCGGCCCGCGGGCACGACGGCTCGGCGCGTGCCTGGGCGCCTTCCTGCTGCTCAGCGCCCCCCACTGGGTCGGCGCCCTGCTGGGCCTGGGGCCGCTGCTGCCCGAGGCCGGCGAGAACACCGCGATCGGCATGGGCGACGGCCCGCTGGCCCCCCCTCTGGAGCGCTGGGCGCAGGGGCTGCGCATCGCGGTCATGGGTGTCCTCTGGCCGGGGACCCCTCCCGAGCCGCCCCAGCTCTCCTGGCCCCTGCTGCTGGGCCTCGCCGGGCTGGGCCTGGGCCTGCTGCGTCGGGACCGCCGCGCGCTCTCCCTGCTGCTGCTGGCGGCCCTGCACCTCGCTGTCCTGGGCTTCTTCTTCAGCAACGAGCGCCTCGCCCTGCCGCTGTCAGCCCCGCTGCTGCTGGGGGTGGCCTTCCTGCCGCGGGCGCTGCCGCTGCTCGCCGCGGTCGGCCTCAGCGTCCTCTCCCTGCCCCGGGCCTACGCTCCCGACCCGCAAGCCCTGGCCCGCGAGGAGATCGTCGCCGCCGCCTCCCAGCTCGGCGAGCCGGTCGCCAGCTCCTCGCCCTGGTTCTACCTGCGCCGGCAGGACGGCTTCATCGAGTCGGGCACCCTGCTGCGCGAGGCGGTGCCGGCGGGCGCCACCCCGGGTCAGCTCAGCCCGAGCCTGTTGCGGGCCTGGTCCCAGGAGCGCGGCGTTCGTTACGTCGCCCTGGACCTGGGTCGGGTCCACCGGACCTTCCCGGGGCTGCGCCCTCTGCTGCGCGGCTCGACCGAGGGCTACCGCGAGGTGGCGGCCTCGCCGGGCTGGCGCCTGCTGGAGATCCTGCCGTGAGCCCGCCCGAGATCCTGCTGGTCTACGCCAACCCCGCCGTGACGGCCTCGCCCGTCGTGCCCTACGGCATGGAGCGCATCGCCCAGGCCTTCCGCATGGCCGGCTGCCGGGTGGAGCTGCTGGCGCCCTTCATCGAGGAGGATCCCCTCCTGGCTTTGCAGCAAGCCCTGGACTCGCGTCGCTGGGCGCTCTGCGGCTTCAGCGTGCGCAACATCGACGACGCCCTGGTGGTGCGCAGCGCCGAGGAGGCCCCCGACGGGCGGCCGATCGACACGGCCTTCTACCTGGATGCGGTCAAGCCCCTGGTGGCGGCTGCGATCCAGCACCTGGGGAGCGACGCGGTCCTGCTGGGCGGGGCGGCCCTGAACAGCGGCCCCGAGGGGGTGCTCGCATACCTGGGAGCCAGCTGGGGCCTGGTCGGGCCGAGCGAGGACCTGGCCTGGAGGTTGGGGCGCTCGCTGGCCCGAGGGGAGGGGATCGTCCGGCCCCAGGACCCCCGCCTCGCGATGTTGGGATCGGCGAGCGGTCCCCCTCACGATCCCAGCCCTCGCCCCCGCGCCTTCGCCGCCGCCGCCCGGCCGGCCCCTGGGATCACCCCTCGGCTGGGCCCCTACCTGGGCCTCGCCCTGGAGCGCGGCGGGCGCGTGCCGGTGCTGCTCTCCAGCGGCTGCGACCGGCGCTGCAGCTTCTGCGTCGAGGCCCGCTTCACCGGCGGCATCGTCCAGCCCCGCCCGATCGACCAGATCCTGGCCGAGATCGACGCCCTGGTGGCGGTCGGGGTGCGGCGCTTCTGGCTGGCCGGCAGCGAGCTGAACGTGCCCGACGATCGCCACGCCACGGCCCTGCTGCGGGCCCTGGCCGGTCGGGGGCTGGACCTGCAGGGCTTCATCCAGGTGGCGCCGGTGCGCCCGGCCCTGCTCGACGCGATGGAGGAGGCCGGCCTCGATCCGACGTCGCTCTCCTTCGAGTTCGGCCACCTGGACGACGGGATCCTGCGGGCCGGAGGAGGCCCGGCCAACCTGCGCGCCATCGAGCGGCTGGTCGAGCTCTGGCTGCGGCGAGGGTACCGCAGCCTGGGCGGCTCGGTGCTGCTGGGCGCCCACCCGCTGGAGAGCGAGGCCAGCGTCCAGCGGGCCCTGGACCAGGCCCTGGCCTTCGACGCCGCCCTGCCCGACGGCCTGGGGCTGGCCTACGCCTGCGGCGGCCGGGTCTACCCGCGCTGCCCGCTGGCGGACTGGGTCGGCGCTCACTGGGAGGAGGCGGCGCCCGACCTCTACACCCGCGGCGGACCGCCGGACCCGACCTTCGTCGAGCCGGTGGTCTTCTGCCGCCCGGGCTCGCCCCGCGCCTTGATGCGCCGCGTGGCCGAGGGGCTGGCTGGGGCCAAGGGGCGGATGGGCCCGATGAACGCCGAGGCCCCCGCCTCGCCCGCCGCGCTGGCCGTCGAGCAGCAGGTCAACCGGGCGATCTGGAGGGCGCAGGAGGACCGGGTCGAGGAGGCCCGGGCGCTCTACGAGCAGGCGCTGAGCGCGGATCCCACGCACCTGGAGGGGCTCGCCGGGCTCGCCCGGCTGCTGGCGAACCGCCTCGCCCAGCCGGAGGCGGCCGCCGTCGTGCTGAGGCGGCTGCTGTCGGCGCTGGGCCCCGCGGATCCCCGGCGAGAGGAGGTCCGCGCGGCCCTGTTGGCGCTACCTTGACGCCGTCGCCTACTTGACGCCGTCAACCGTGTAGCGGTTGCCGTCGAAGCGACCCACCCAGACGACCGGGTTCTCGGCCGAGCCGGCGGCCTGCATCAGGTAGACGCCGTCGCGCAGGCCGAAGGCGAGCGGGGCCACCGCGCCCTCGCCGCCCTTGTAGGTCATCGAGCCCAGCCCGTGGTAGCGGCGGGTGCCCTCGACCGTGTCGACGACGTAGCAGTGGTTGTCGTCCTTGCCGCCCGTCACGCAGAGCGCACCCTCGGCGGTGCCGTCCCGGTCCAGGTCCAGGCTGCCCGACCAGGTGGTCGTGACGGCCGCGCCGCGCAGCTTCGCGAGGTCGGCCTCCCAGGCGGCGCGCTCTTCGGCGGAGGGCGCGGCGGCCGGGAGCTCCTTGCCCTCGGAGGGGGGAGCGCTCTGCGGCTTGCCGCTGGCGTCGTAGGTGAAGCCGCTGGCCCGACTGAGGCGGGGCGACTCCTGTCCGACCCTGGCCGGGGCCTTGGACTGGAGGATCAGGGCCGCGCCGGGCTCGCTGTCGTAGATGCCGACCCGCTGGCGCTTGCCGTCGATGTTGGCCCAGACCCGCTTCTTGCCGGTGCCAAGCGACTCCACCTCCAGCCAGGCGGCCGGCTCGGTGGCGGCGCCGAGCAGCTCGGCCAGCGGGGTGCTGCCCGCCGGCGGCGCTCCGGGCTGCCACCAGCTGGCGTCGCCGTGCGACCAGAAGCGGGTGCCGTCGTTGTGGGTCAGGACCAGGTCGCTGCCGGTCCAGTGCGCCCGGGCGACGTCCATGCGCAAGGTGGCCTTCTGGGCCTCGCTCATCACGACAGCCTGCTCGCCGACCTGGACGACCGCGATCGCCACGACGCCGGCCCCGGCCGAGCTGGCCGAGGAGGGGTTGGGGTTGCTGTTGGTGGGCCGCTCCCCCGAGCCGGCAGAGTCCAGGTCGCGGGTGCCGCCCGAGGTCGCCTTGGCGGGGACCTTGTCCGGCGTCGTCGCCGCCTGCTTCTCGGCGCAGGTGCAGCCGAAGAGCAGGGAGGGGGCGAGGCCGATCGTGGCGATGATGCCGAGGGCGAGACGATGACTGAGCATGATGTCCTCCGTTTTGCGGGTGCCCGCCTCTATGGCCTTGCCGCCGGGCTCGCCAACGGGCGAGCGCCGCGACGGTGCTATCCTTGGGGGGGAGATGGACCTGCACCCGCCGTCGATGCTGATCGGGGCGCTGGCGACGGCACCGCTGCTCGGCGGGCTGGGGCTGGCATGGCTGCGCCTTCGCCTGCTCCTGCAGGACGCGCGCGCGGGCGCCCTCGCGCTGGAGCAGCAGGCGGAGGCCCAGCGGGAGCTGCGGCTGGCCCAGGACGCCGCCCTCGGGCGCGCGCTGGTCGAGGCGCAGGCCGCGCGCGCGACCCGACGGGCCTTCCTGGCCCGGATGAGCCACGATCAGCGGACCCCGCTCACGGCGCTCCTGGGGCTCGCCGACCTCGCGCTCGAGGGCCCGGAGGCGCCTCCCCACCTGGAGCGCCTGCGCCAGGCCGCCCGCCGCTTGCAGGTCCAGATCGAAGAGCTGCTCGACCTGGCGACGCTGGACGAGGAGTCCGCCGAGGCCCGCCCCGAGGGCTTCGCCCTGCGCACCGTGCTGGAGGAGGTCCGGGCCCTGATCGAGTCGCGCGCCTCGCGGGCCCACCGACGCGTGGACATCGAGCTCGCCCCGGGCCTGCCCGAGACCCTGCTGGGCGAGCCGGTGCGCCTCCGCCAGCTCCTGGTCGAGCTGGTGTCCCTGGCCTTCGATCGGCAGGTCCGCGCGCCGACCGACGAGGCCCGGGTCCGCCTGCTCCTGGAGCCGGGCTCGCCGCAAGAGGCGGCCTGCCTTTGGGCCAGCCTGTTCGCTTCCGGGGGCGTCGCCGCGGGGGGGGCCGCGGAGGGCCTGCCCCAGGACACCTCCCTCCAGACCGCCACGCGCCTGGCGACCCAGCTCGGCGGCGAGCTGGTCCTCGGCGAGCTGGTCCCCGGCGAGGACGGGCCCGACGAGCCCCTCTTCCGCCTGCGGCTCCCCCTGGGCTTGCCCGAGCTGCCCGACGAGATCACGCTGATCGACCCGATCCTCCTGCACGGGGTCGGGGTCGTGCTGGCCCTGCGGGACGCGGCGGGCGCCGCCCGGTTCGGCGACGAGCTCAGCAGCTGGGGTATGGAGCCGCAGCTCGCCGCCACCCCGGCCGAGCTCGCGCGGATCCTGAAGCAGGCGCGGGAGGAAGGCCGGCCGATCCCGGTGCTGGTGCTCGAACAGGAGCTCGCCCCGGGCCGAGGGCTGGAGGGGGTGATCGAGCTCACGAAGGAGGAGCCGAGCATCGAGGCGCTGATCCTAGTGCTGCCGGCCGGGGCCCGCGCCGAGCAGCACGAGCAGGCGCGGGCTCGGGTCGCGGCGGCCACGCTGGCCAGGCCCTTGCTGCCGGCCGAGCTGCTCGAGGCCATGTTGCGGGTGCTCTCCACGCGGCGCGAGAGCCCCTCGGGACCGCTGCGCCCGACCCGCGCCGGCCCGACCGGCAAGCCGCGGGTGCTGCTGGCCGACGACCACGAGGTCAACCTGGAGCTGTTCCGCACCATCCTGGAGTCCATCGGGGTGGAGGTGCTGGTCGCGCGCGATGGCCTGGAGGCCGTGGAGCGCACCCGCCGGGACGGGCCCTTCGACCTCGTCCTGATGGACCTGCGCATGCCGATCATGGACGGCGAGCAGGCCGCCCGACGGATCCGCCTGGACGAGACTCGCAGCGAGTCCCCGCGGGTGCCGATCGTCGCCCTGACGGCCAGCTCGATGCCCGGCGACCGGGAGCGCTTGCTGCGGGCGGGGATGGACGGCAGCCTGACCAAGCCGCTTCGGCGTGCGGCCCTGGTCGATCTGGTTCGCGGCATTACAGGTGTCTCGGAGGTGATCGAGCCGTCTGTCCTCCCGAAGCCCCCTGCCCCTGACGCCCTGGAGAGTGCCATGCGACCCAGCCTGTGGGACAGCCCGAACGCAGAGGCGGGGACCGGGGAGGGTGAGGTCATCGACACCTCCCTGCTTCAGCGCCTGACGGACGAGGACGAGGAGCTGGTGGCCGAGCTCGCCAGCCTGATGGCCAAGGAGATCCCCCTGCACCGGGCGCGCCTGGTCGAGGCGGTCGAGGCGGGCGAACTCGAAGCCATCGTGCGCGCTGCCCATGCCTTGCGCGGCGCGGCGGGCAACGTCGCCGGGGTGCAGGTGCGCGCCTGCGCGGGGCGGATGGAGGAGGCGGCGCGGGCCGGTCAGATCGAGGCGGCCCAGCGGGAGCTGGCGCCCCTCTTGTTGGAGCTCGATCGCTTGAGCGAGGCCCTGGTGCCGCTTCGTGCTCGCGGATCTTGATAGACCTCGGGCCTCGCACTGGAGAGCCGATGGCCCAGCACTACGACGAGGGCATGACCCTCCACCGCTTCATCTTCGAGACCACCCAGGCCCATCCCGACGCCACCGGGCAGTTCGCGACGCTGCTGCAGCAGGTCAGCCTGGCCGGTCGGATGGTCAGCAGCCGGGTCAACCGGGCGGGGCTGGGCGGGATGCTGGGCGGCACGGGCGAGACGAACGTCCAGGGCGAGTACGTCCAGAAGCTGGATGAGTACGCCAACTCCATCTTCAAGAACGCGCTGGAGCACCCCGGGGTGGTCGCGCTGATCGCCAGCGAAGAGGACGAGGAGCCCGCCTACACGCCCGAGCGCTTCCGCAGCGGCCGCTACGTCTTCTGCATGGATCCCCTGGACGGCTCCAGCAACATCGACGTCAACGCCTCGATCGGCACCATCTTCGCGGTCTACCGCCGCCGCACGCCCGAGGGCAGCCGGGCCGAGCTGGCCGACGTCCTGCGGCCCGGCAGCGAGATCGGGGCCGCCGGCTACATCATCTACGGCTCGGGCACGATCCTGGTCCTCTCGACCGGCAACGGCGTCCACGGCTTCACGCTGGACCCCTCGGTAGGCGAGTTCTTCCTCAGCCACCCCAACATCCAGCTCCAGGACAGCGCCAAGACCTACAGCGTCAACGAGGGCTACGCGGCCTCCTGGGATCCGCGCCTGCGGGCCTGGGTGGAGTCCCGCAAGGAGGCCGGGATGGGCTGGTCGGCCCGCTACATCGGCAGCCTGGTCGCCGACTTCCACCGCAACCTGCTCAAGGGCGGGGTCTTCCTGTACCCCGCCACCGACAGCAGCCCCAAGGGCAAGCTCCGCATGCTCTACGAGGCCTTCCCGCTGGCCTACATCGTCGAGCAGGCCGGCGGCATGGCCACCGATGGCAAGAACCGGATCCTGGACCTCTGCCCCACCGGCCTGCACGATCGGACCCCGCTCTACATCGGCAACCGTGCCCAGGTCGAGGAGATCACGGCCCTCCTCTCCGACCGGTGAGCCGGTGAGCGCGGGTCGGGTGATCGTCGAAGAAGGCGAGGTCGAGCAGACCGTGGTCGAGGGGCGGACCGTCCGCCTGCACAAGGAGGTGATCCGCCTGGAGGGCGAGGTCCCCATCTTCCTGGTCCGCAAGCACCTCGTCGGGGGGGCCACCCGCCCGGCGGTGCTGCTGGTTCACGGCTTCGCCCAGAACCGCTACTCCTGGCACAACAGCCGCCGGTCGATGTCGGCCTGGCTGGCCGAGCGGGGCTGGGACACCTGGAACCTGGAGCTGCGGGGCCACGGGCGCAGCCGCCACGCCGGCGGGGATGGGGCCGAGCAGTTCCCGGACTACGTCGAGGATGTGCGCCGCGCCTCGCAGGCCATCGGCAGCCCGGCCTTCTGGGTGGGCCACTCGCTGGGCGGAACCGCCCTCTACGCCGCCGCCGCCGAGCTCTGGGAGCGGGATCATGGCGGGCCGGCCGGACCGGGGATCCTGCCGCGCGGGGTGGTCGGCATCGGCGCGCTCTACTCCTTTGGCCGGTCCAACCGGATGCTGGGCGTCCTGGGCCGGCTGACCCACTCGGTCCGCGAGGCCCCCTGGATGCCTCGGCTCCAGGTGCGGACCCGCCTCGCCGGCGCCCTGCTCTCCCGCCTGTACGGGGTCTCCGACATCGCCGGGTACGCCTTCCCGATCAGCGGCTGGTGGCCGGGCAGCATCGAGCCGGAGATCCTCCAGGAGCGCCTGGAGCAGGGCTTCGACTGGACCAGCGTCCGGGTCTGGCAGGAGATGGCCCGCTGGGCGGCGACCGGGCGCTTCGAGTGGGACCAGGCCTGGGCCCAGGCCGATCTCCCCGTGCTGGTCCTGGCCGGCGACGAGGACCACCTGATGCCCCCCGACGACGCGCGGGTGGCCTTCGAGCGCAGCGGCAGCTCCGACAAGCGCTTCCTGATCTTCGACGACTGGTCCCACCAGTCGCACTGGGGGCACCTGGACCTGGTGCTGGGCCGCCTCGCGCCCGTCCATGTCTGGCCCGAGATCGACGCCTGGATGGAAGAACGGCTCGGCGGCACTGGCCCGGTCCGCCTCGGCAGTGGTAGCGTCTCCGCATGAACCACCATCGTGGAACCCTCGCCCGCCTTGCCTTCGTGGTGGCCTGCGTCCACCTGGCAGGCTGCGACTCCGGGCCCGTCGCGGACTCGCACAAGGTCGCCTACGAAGACAGCACCGTGGCCGCGACCCTGGACATGCTGGTGGAGGCCGAGAACCGCCGCTCCCGCCGGGACGAGGCGGCCAGCATCCCGGTCTCGGTCGAGCGGGTCGAGGCGCTCGAGCAGCGCATCGTCGAGCTGGAGCTGCAGATCAGCCGGATCCAGACCACCGGGGTCCTGCCTGCCTCGACCATCGGCTTCGACCCGCGGGCGACGACCCTCACCGGTCAGGATGTGCAGAGCGCGCTGACCGAGCTGCACACCCGCACCAAGGCGCTGGAAGAGAAGGGAGACGCCTCGATGGGGCAGCCGGGTCCCGGGATGTTCACGCGGGTCAGCCCGCAGGGGGCCCAGCAGGGCATGATGCAGGGAGGCCAGCAGGGCATGATGCAGGGGGGC
>DDSR01000414.1 GCA_002343455.1 Deltaproteobacteria bacterium UBA2385
GCCCGGGGCGCCGCGACACCGACGGGCCGCACGCCCTGGCCCCCGAGCCCCTCCCCTTCCCCGAGCGTCCGCCGCCCTCGCCTCCGCCCCCTCCGATGATGGACCTGGGCCGGGTCGACGAGGTCTTCCCCGTGCGGCGGCGGCCGGTGGAGAGCAAGGACCCGGCGCGCACCAACTGGTGGCGCATCGGCTTCGTGGCATTCCTGGGGATCGCCGTGCTCTCGCTGGCGCGGATGTACGTCTCCACCGTCGCCGAGGCCGACTTCGGCCCCGCCAACCGCGTCCTGCCGCCTGGCCTGGCGACCCCGGCCACTCCTCCTCCTCCCGGCGTCGAGGCGGTGGCCTCCACCCCGCCCCGGCCCCCTGTCGAGGTCGACATCGAGGCGGCCTACCGCGAGGTCGAGGCCCAGCTCCGCGCCTCGATGATGGCCGGCACCCAGCCCACCGCCACCGCGGCCGAGCTGGAGACCGCCCTCTTCCTGGAGCTGAACCGCGTCCGGCTCAGCGTCATCCGGGTCGACGTCAGCGTGCTCGCCACCCGCGACGACCTGCCCGAGGCGCCGCCCCAGTCGGTCGAGCTCCGCCTGCTGCTGCGCAGCGACGGCAGCGAGCTGGATCGAGAGATCGCCGCGGCGGCGATGGTCATCGGCAAGTACGTCCAGGCCGAGTCGCTGACCGTTCCGGTCTTCGAGATCGCCTTCGACGGCCTCGCCGACGGCAAGGCCCTGCGCACCCGGGTCGACGCCGACCTCGCCCGCCAGCTCTACGCCGGCCACCTGCGAATGGGCGCCTTCCTGCAGGCCCAGACCCGCTGATCCGCCCAGCTCGGGGCCCGCTCAGGGGCAGAAGTCCCGACCCTGGTTGGTCAGCAGGCCCATCACGACGCCGTCTGGGCCGTCCTTGCCGAAGCGCCAGGTCTGGCCGTCGAAGCTGGCGTAGGGCTCTCCGCCGTCGGCGGGCTGGTCATCCCACAGCCGGACCCGGTCGGGGACGAAGGTCTCGGGCCAGGTGCAGCCCTCCCAGTCCGGATCGGCCAGGGTCGAGGAGCCCAGGATGCGCGGGGCGAAGCCGCCGGGGACGCCCGGGTCGGGCAGGCCGGTGCTGACCAGGGTCAGCAGGGGGAAGGCGTAGATGGAGCGCGAGTCGTAGAAGACGATGGCGGCGTCGTCGTAGGTGCCGTCGGTGCTCCAGGCGCCCGGGCGGGGACAGTCGTAGCTGCCGTCGGCATGCGGGCCGGTCCAGCCGTCGTCGGCGCAGCGGTTCTTGTGGAAGGGTTGGACGACGACCCCGTTGATGGTCGTGGCCGTCTTGAGCACCAGCGCGGCGATGTAGTCGCGGGCCATGGTGTCTTCGATTCGCTCGGGGTCGGTGCCGCCGGGGCGCAGGTCGAAGGGGTGGATGCCCCAGGCGTCGTCGGCGCTTCCTACCGGGGCCGAGACCGCGGTTACGCCGCTGGCGTAGATCGCCGAGTAGGGAAAGCTCTGGCCATCGACCTCGATGCTGGCCAACAGGCTGACCCGGCCGGTGTGGGGCTGTCCACCCTCGCCCTCGCGCGCCAGGTCGACCAGCCGGCTGAGCAGGATGTCCGACCAGCCCATGCCCGGCCCGTCCTGGGAGGAGCACATCAGCGTGGTCTCGGCCTGGCTCTCGTTCCAGACCTCGACGCACCAGGCCGAGAAGGCCCCGTGCTGGAAGGGCTCGGCGGGGGTCTCGGGCAGCTCATCGGCCAGGAAGTAGACCTCGCCCACCCGGTTCGGGGCGCAGAGCAGCCCCTGGGCCCGGTAGACGTGTCGCCAGGGCCCCTGGGCGTTGGTCATCCGCACGGCGGCCTCGGCGCAGCGGCGCTCCTCCAGGCAGCGGGCGTGGTCGCCGTCCTCCTCCAGGCAGGCGCGGCAGTCGGAGCCCTCCGGGAAGTGGGCGAGGGCCTCGGCCTCCTCGCAGGCCGCCAGCTCGATGTCGCCGCTGCTGGCGCTCAGGGCGAGGGTGCAGGCCTCGCTGAGGGCCGCGAGGTCGGGGCTGGGAGGCTCGGTCAACCACATCGAGGGCGGGACCCCCAGGGTGGCGGTCCAGGAGGCGCCCTCGTGCTCCAGGTCGAGCAGGACCCTCGGCTCCTCGCAGCCTTCGGTCTCGCTGGTCCACTGGCTCCGCGTGAGGCCATGGATCCCCGCCTCGGCGCGCTCGCCCTCCAACGCGGCGATCGCGGCGGACATGCCAGCCCCTGCGGTGCTGTCGAAGCGCCCGCCGGTGAGCGTGGGCAGCAGGGAGGCCACGGTGCTG
This sequence comes from Deltaproteobacteria bacterium UBA2385, assembly GCA_002343455.1. Lineage (GTDB taxonomy): Bacteria > Myxococcota_A > UBA796 > UBA796 > UBA2385 > UBA2385. The sequence continues at coordinate 2,278 of DDSR01000414.1, forward strand.
GGGGCGGGAGACATGGCCAGCCGCGGCATCCGCACCCCGTGCAGCCGGGAGGTGGTCGCCTGGTCGGGCAGCTCCCCGCCGAGCTGGCGATTGGTCAGGAAGCGCGGTGGCGTGGGGGCGAGAGAGACCGTGGGGCGTCCGCAGCTCAGCAGGAGGAGGAGGGGGTTCAACGGACGCTCCGGGTTGGGGCCCATCGTAGCGCAGTTGACCGCCCCCTCGTCCCGTGCAAAGGTCCGCCATGCTCCACATCTCCTCGCTGCTCCTTGCCTTCTCATGCACCGGCAAGGACCCCGGCGCGGAGACCCCCACCCCGCCCGAGTCGACCCCGGTCTGTGCCCGGCCGGCCGACGCGGTGCGCGATGCCGGCGACGCCAACGGCGACGGCGCGGTCGATGTCGCCGACGCCGTGCTCCTGCTGCGGCACACCACCCAGGGCGGCCCCGCCCCGGCCTGCCTGGATGCCGTCGACCTGCTGCCCGACGACAAGGTCCAGCCCGACGACGCCTTCTCGCTGCTGGTCCACCTGGGCGAGGATCTCTTCGACACCGACGCTGTACAGACCGACCACTGCGACGAGGCCGTACCGCTCAGCCCGCCGTCCGACTGTGCATCGCTTCAGGCTCGCGTCCAGGCCCCCGCCAGCAGCCCGGCCGGCGCCTTCCAGGCCAGCGTCCTGCTGGAGGGCGCCCTTCCGGTGGAGGGCTGGCAGCTCCTCCTCAGCGCCGAGGGCTGCACGCTGAGCGCGGCCGACACCGCGGGCACCGCCGCCGCCCGCATCGTCGACGATCCGCCCGGCCGGCGCGACCTCGGCTACGACCGCAGCCGCATCCACCAGGGCGAGGCCCGCAGCCTGGTGGTGCTGGGCTTCATGGAGCCCGTGGCCCTGCCGGTGGGCGAGGCCCAGACGGTCCTGACCGTCCAGGTGGAGGCGCCCGACTGCGGGCCCTGCACCCTGCGCCTGCGAGAGGCCGTGCTGGCCGCGAACGGTGCCGCCTGGCCCCTGCCCGAGGTCCAGGCCGAGGTGGACATATGTGGCTGATCCTCGCCCTCTCCTGCCAGCCCGCTCCTGAGCCTGTCGAGGAGACCCCGGAGACCCACGAGACCGACGGCGGCGGCTCCGACGGCGGCGGCACCGACGGCGGCTCGACCGAGCCCCCGAGCTCGGCCCTCCCCCGCTANNGCCCTGGCCCTCCGACGCCCGCCTCGACGCCTCCGGCCACCCCGACCTCAGCGCCTTCCCCAACCCCGCCGCCATCCCCCTCGTACAGACCTACGTCGAGCTGGCCCAGACGCTGACCGGCTTCGGTACGAACACCCCGGTCTACCTACAGTTCGAGGCCGACGCTCCGGCACTGGAGACGGACCTCCTCCCCTCGACTGAACAGTCCTGCGCGGAGGGCTCTCCCCTGCGCCTGGTCGAGCTGCCCTCGGGCGACTGTCTCCCCGTACAGTGGGCCTTCTGGGAGGAGGAGACGCTCTACCTGCCGGCCCGCACCCTGGCCGTCGCCCCGGTCTTCGGCTTCCCGCTGCGCCCCGGCACGACCCACGCCCTGCTGCTGAACCGCAGCGTCGCCGAGCGCCCCGCGGCCTTCGAGGCCGATCTGTCCACCCTGCCCGCGCTGGCCCCCTTGCGCGAGCTGCTCAGCGCCGAACAGCTCGACATGCTGGCCGTTGCCTCGGTCTTCACGACCAGCGATCCGCTCGCCGGCCTGGCCGCCGCCCGCGAATTGCTCGACCCGCCGGACCTCTCGCAGAGCCTGCGCGAGCTGGCCCGCTACTCGCGCTACGATCTGTTCGAGGGCTCCTTCCAGGCCCCCAGCTACCTCGAGGGCGAGGCCCCCTGGCGCAGCGAAGGCGGGCTCGTCCTGGACCAGGACCCCGGCGCCGAGCCGGTCGGCTGGGAGACCGTGCGGCTGGTCGTGGCCACCCCCACCGACCTCTCCAGCCCGCCGGAGGGAGGCTGGCCGGTGGTCATCGTCCTGCCCGGCACGGGCGCCGACGCCGTGGTCGGCTGCTGCGACGGCGACCGCGACTACGAGCCGGCCGCGGTCCAGGCCGCCCGCGGGATGGTCACTGTCAGCTTCGACCTGCCCCTGCACGGCGAGCGGGGCGGTGAGCTCGCCGAGAGCCTGACCGACTTCGAGTTCCCCTTCAACGTGCTCAACCCGGAGAGCGGCCGCTCGGTGCAGCGCCAGGCCGCCATCGACACGATGGGCCTCGTCCGCGCGCTGAGCCGGGCGCCGACGCTCACCCTCCCCGACGGCAGCGTCCTGGCCCTCGATCCTGAACAGATCGCCCTCTTCGGCCACTCCCAGGGCGGCCTCGTGCTGGCGCTGGCGGCGCCCTTCCTGGACACCCAAGCCCGCACCCTGCTGCTCTCCGGCACCGGCGGAGGCGTGGCGATCACCCTGCTGGAGCGCACCGAGCCCTACGAGATCGGTCCCCTGCTGGCCGGCGTGCTCCAGCTCCCCGCCGAGGAGGAGTTCTCCGAGCTGCACCCGGTCGCCGCCCTGGTCCAGTGGCTGAGCGAGGTCACCGATCCGATCAACACTGCGCCCTACTGGTCGAAGCGCGGGGGCCTGTGGGAGGGCCAGCCCTCGCGTCATCTGATGCACGTCTCGGGCCTGCTGGACGCCTTCACCCACCACCGCACGGCCGAGGCGCTGGCCACCGCCGGAGGCCTGGACGTCCGCGCCCCCGCCGCCGCCTGGGGAGAGGGCTGGGAGCTGGCCGGAGTGGAGGAGCTGGCGCCGCCCATCGCCGGCAACCGGGTCGGCTTCGACGGCGAGGCGGTCACCGGCGTGCTGGACCAGTGGGCCGAGGAGGGCCACGGCGTGGTCTTCAACGAGCCGGAGGCCTGGGAGCGTTACAGGGACTTCCTGGCGGGTGTGGGCGGCCTGCCGCAGGTGGACTGAGGCGTCGGCGAGGCCTCGGCTCTACGCGCTGGTCCTGGATGGTCTCCCATGGCGCCGTA
>DDSR01000399.1 GCA_002343455.1 Deltaproteobacteria bacterium UBA2385
GGCTACACCATCATCCCGGTCAACGCCATGCTGGCGGGGCAGACGCTCTGGGGTCGGACCGTCCTGGCCTCGCTGGGCGAGATCGACGAGCCGGTCGACGTGGTCGACGTCTTCCGCCGCAGCGACGCCCTGCCCGGCCACCTCGACGAGATCATCGGCATGCAGGAGGCGCCGAGGGTGGTCTGGTTCCAGCAGGGCATCCGCAACGACGAGGTCGCCCGCGCGCTGGAGGCCCGCGGCATCGAGGTGATCCAGGATCGCTGCATGCTCGCCGACCACCGGGCGCTCTGAATGGCAGGCGAGCGGCAGGTCGCCGTGCGGGCCGTCCAGCGGGCGATGGCGCTGCTGGCGGGGCCCCTGCCGGGCAAGCCCCCCACCCCGGTCGGGGTGCGCACCAAGGCGCCCCACGACTACGTCACCGACCTGGACCTCGCCTGCGAGCGCGAGATCTCGGCGATCATCCGCGCCGCCTACCCGACCGACTCCATCCTGGGCGAGGAGGAGGAGCGCGCCTCGACCCGGGCCAGCCGCCTGTGGATGGTCGATCCGGTCGACGGGACCCGCAACCTCGTCGGAGGCCGCCCCGATGTGGCCGTCTCGGTCGCCTTCGCCCACGAGGGCCGCCTCTGCGCCGCCGCCTTGGGCCTGCCCTACCGCGGCCTGCTGCTCTCGGCTGACGCCGAGGGCGCCTGGCTGGGCGACGAGCCTCTGCCTCCGCTGGTCGATCCCCCCGAAGGCGCCGGCCTGATCGGCCTGACCGGCGAGCTGCGGGTGGCCTCCCAGGCCCAGAAGGCCGCCCGGCTGGTCGGCTTCATGGTCGGGCGGGCCGAGGGCATCCGCATCAGCGGCGCCCTGGCCTACGACCTGGCCACCCTGGCCCTGGGCGAGCTGCACGGCCGCTTCTCCTACGGCGGGACCCCCTGGGACATCGCCGCCGGGGCCCTGCTGATCGAGCGGCTGGGCGGGGTGGTCAGCGACCCCCAGGGCCGGCCCTGGACCCCCAGCAGCACCGGGGTCATCGCCGCCTCGGGGCCGCGCGCCCACGCGCTGCTGGTCCAGGGGCTGAAGGCGGTGCAGGGATGAGGCCGGTCCTGCCCACCGACGAGCAGATCCAGAAGCGGGTCCAGCAGATCCTCCGCCGGGGCAGCCTGAACGTCGGCGGCAACGCGCCGATGGATCGGCTGATGCTGATGTTCACCCGCTCGTGCGAGCTTCGCTGCTCGTACTGCTTTGTGGATCTCGACGAGGAGGACGACGGGGAGGTGTTCGCTGGTCAGTACAGAGGGCTCCTCCCTCGCGGCGAGCTGGGGCGAGAGACCCTCTCCCAGGCGATCGATCTGCTGATGACCTCGTCGAAGCCCCGCCTGGGTCTGCAGACCTTCGGGGGCGAGCCCACCCGCTGCTTCGACCGGGTCCTGGAGATGATCGAGCTCAGCCTGGAGCACCCCCGCCGCCAGGGCCGACCGGTGGAGTTCCTGGTCACGACCAACGGCCTCTCGCTCAGCGCCGAGCGCATCGCCGCCTTGCAGCGGCCCGGCGTCGTGGTCGAGCTCAGCCTGGACGGCGACCAGCGCGGCAACCGCTTCCGCCGCCCCCTGGTCCTGCCCGCCGACGAGGCCTGGGCGGCGACCGAGGCGGCCGTCGAGCGCCTGAAGGGCAGCGGCCTGCGCTGGTTCATGAACGCCACCCTGCCCCCGGCGGCGGCCGGCGAGCTGGGCGCCACCTGGGCCTGGGCCCGGGCGCGGGCGGTGCCGGCCCTGCAGATCAACTACGGCACGGGGATGGCCTGGACCCGGGCCCAGGTCGAGACCTGGCTGCTGGGCCTGCAGGCCATGCTGGCCGAGCACCGCGCCGACCCGCGCGGGATGGAGCTGCTCAACTGGGCCAACGACGCCGACCCGGTGCCGCTGTGCGGGGACATCATCGTCGACGTCGACGGCACGGTGCTCCAGGTCGGCGGCCTCTTCCACGAGCGGCGTTTTCCTCAGCTGCGCGAGCCCTACCTCCGCGGGCAGGTGGGCGAGCTGGCCGGCTTCGAGGGCCTGCGCTTCACCCTGCAGGGCCTGTGGGAGCGCACCCGGCAGGTGCTCGGCCCCCGAGAGTGGGAGATCTTCGCCGGCAACGTCGCCCTGGGGGCGGCGGTGGACCTGGTGGTGCAGGTGGCCCGGCGCTCGGGCTCAGCGCGGCTCCAGCCCCCGCTCACCCCAAGCGCATAGGGCCGCCTCGACCACGCCGGGGCAGGCCGGCCGATCGGCGCAGCCCTCGCAGGCCGCGGCGTAGCCGCGCCTCTGGGTGCGGAAGTACACCTCGATCGCCAGAGCCTCGCTCTGCGGCAGGGCGCGACCGACACAGAGAGGCAGACCCAGCCGGGAGACCGGCAGCGCCGCCAGGGCGAGGCGCAGCTCGTCCAGCGGGAGGGCCTCGTCGGCAAAGCGGAAGAGGGCCTTGTCGCGCAGGGGGGCGACGGCGAGGCGGGCGCCCCAGCGCTGCTCGCAGAGGCGGGCGAGCGCGGGCAGGCCGGCCAGGGTGCGCCGCAGGGCCAGGGTGTGCAGGTGCAGGCGCAGGCCCAGGGCGTGGGCGAGGTCGAGGCCCTCGACGAGCTGCTGAAAGGCCGGGCGGCCGGAGATCTCGTCGTGGAGGCTGGCCTCGGCGCTGTAGATGGGCACCACGAGCTCACGCAGGCCCTGGGCGACGAAGCGGCGCAGGCGGGCCGGCTCCAGGCTGAGCGCCGAGGTCATCAGCTGGATCGGCGCGAAGCCGGCGGCGGCGGCCAGCTCGAAGGCGAGGTCGACGTCGGGGTGCAGCAGGGGCTCGTTGCCGGCGATGATCAGCCGACCTTGCTCGGGGCTCGCCTGGCCGAAGAAGTCGAGGATGCGCTGGCGAGGGGTGATGTCAGCGGCGGGCACGGCGATGGTGCCGGGGCCAGCGCAGAAGAAGCAGCGGCTCTCGCAGGCGTTGACCAGGATCAGGGCGGAGGCGGGCGGCAGGCCCCAGGCGGAGAGGATCTGCGCCTGGCGTGCCGGCGAGGCCGCCAGGAACTCGTGGACCAGCGCATCTTCGTGGACGGGCACGGGGGGCATGACCTCGGCTAACGCGGCGGGCTAGACTGCCCCGTGGACCGCGCCCGCACCCCCTTCCTGGACCTGCTCGAAGCCTCGGCGGCGCTGTTCCTGGAGGAGAGCCGGGGCATCCCCGACGCGGCCTGGACCTCGATGGCCGCCGCGGACGCCTACCAGGGCCGCTGGCTGAGCCTCCCCCTGGCCCTGGGGGCCTGGCAGCAGGAGTTCCCCGGCCTGGACCTCGCCGCCAACCGGCGCCTCTGTCCGCGCTCGGCCCGGGTGCTGGACGGGATCGAGGGCCTCGTCATCGGCGGCTTCCTGCGTCTCGACCCGGGCTCCGAGCTGCGGCCGCATCGGGACATCCGCGACGACGACGTGATCCGCGCCCACCTCGCCCTGCAGCTGCCCCCCGTCGAGGCGGCCCGCTGGCCACTGTTCACGGCCCGGCTGATCGACATCCGCGAGCAGCACTGGGCGAAGAACGAGAGCGATCAGCCCCGCATCACCCTGATGGTCGATGTGCGCCTCTCGGCGCCGATCCTCGCTGGAGAGATCCCCCCATGGAACGACTGAGCGGCCTCAGCGGCGTGGAGCTGCGACCCGGCGTCGAAGAGCTGGACATCGGCGGCTTCCCGATCGGCCGGCCGCTGGCCCTGGCCCGCCCCCGGGACGAGGCCGCCCTCTGCGCGCTGGTGGCCCGCTGCGCCGAGCTGCGCCTCGGCCTGGTCCCGGTCGGCGCGCGGACCGCCTACTGGCGGCCCCTCTCCCTTGGCGAGCGCGTGGCGGTCGATCTCTCTGCCCTGAACAGTCTCCGCTTCGAAGACGGGCTGATGCACGCCGGGGCCGGGGTCACCGTCCAGGCGGCCTCCCAGGCCCTGCGCGCCCGCGGCCTGCACCTGCCGCTGCACCCCGACGCCTTCGGCCAGACCAGCCTGGGCGCGATGGCCGCGGTCGCCTGCACCTCGGGCATCGGCATGGGCCAGGGCGGCTTCGGGCGCTGGCTGGCGGGGCTGCGGGTCGTCGACGGGCTGGGCAGGCTGATCCCGACGGGCTCGGCGGCGATCGGCGCCCCCCTGATGCGCGAGGGGCTGCCGGATCTGACGGGGCTGGTGCTGGGGGCCGAGGGGGCGCTGGGCGTCGTCGCCGGCCTCAGCCTGCACCTGCCGCCGCCCACCCACCTGGTGCACCTGCGCGGGCGGGCCCGGGACGGGGGAGAGATCCTCTCCCTGGGACGATCGCTGGCCGGTCTGTACGACACGATCCGGGCGCAGCGGCCCTTCGAAGCCGGCCGGGGCTGGGGGGACTGGGAGCTGGACATCTGGGTCTGTTCGCCGCTCTCGATGGAGGAGGCGAGGGCCCGGGCGGAGGTGGTGCGAGGGCGGGTGGCCGGGCTGGAGATCCTGCCCGACCCGTACTTCGGGCGCTTCGCCGGCGAGCCCGCCGACTTCGCCCGCTTCGCCGCCCACGCCCGGCTGGTCGGGCTGGACATCAACGCCGGCTACGCCCAGGGCGCCGAGCTCTTGGCGCTGGCTGCTCAGCTCGCCGACGAGGCCGTCGCCCTGCCGGTGCCGCACCTGCGCCTCGCCCTCTACCTCAGCCCGGAGCTGCTCAACCTGGGCCTGCACCTCTCGCTCCCCCACGAGCAGCTGCCCTGGGGCCACGCCTTCCAGCAGCGGGGGCTCTTGGCGCTGTCCAGGTGGCCGGTGGTGCCCTACCGCCTGGGGCACGCCTGGCCGGCTGCGATGCGCGACAAGCTCGACCCGGGCTACCTCGCCCTGCTGCGCGGCTTCAAGGCGGCCGTGGATCCGCACGGGGTGCTGAACCCGGGGCATCCCTGGATATGAACCGCTTCGCGGCGCTGCTGGCGGCGATCGATCCGGTCGAGGGGCCCGCGGTCGCGGCGATCCTGGAGGGGCTCCCCGGCCTCGCCGTGCACGCCGGGAGGCCGGCGCCGCGGTCCTGGGAGGAGGAGGCCTTCGGGGCCTGCGAGCTCTCCCTGCGCGAGGGGCCGCCGGCGCTGCGGCTGGCCTTCTCGCTGGACCCGGCCCGCCTGCGGCCGGGCAGCCTCCCCCGCCTCGTGCAGGCCCTGGGCGCCGACCCCTCTCCCGTGGCCTTCCTGGAGGGCCACCTGCAGGTGGGCTTGGAGGGCGGATCGCCTCGCCGGGTCAAGGTCTACACCTACCCGGACCGGCAGCGGCCGGGGCGCTTTCGGACCGTCCTCGAACAGCTGGCGCAGAACCTGGGGCTGAGCCTGCCCGACGTCGAGGGCATCGCCTTCGCCGCCGTGGATCTGCTGCCCGAGGGGGGGCGGCTCAAGCTCTACCGCGAGTGTCGGACGGTGGAGGAGGCGCTGGCGGTGCTGCCGCCGGGCTCGCCCCTGGCCGCGGTGCTGCGGGCCTTCCCCTTGCAGGAGGGCCAGGCCCCCGCGGTCGTCTCGGCCCGGCTGGGCCCCGCGGGCCCCGTCGACACCACCCTGCACCTCCGCCTGGGCCGCGTCCGCCCCGAGCCCGTCGCCGGCCCCGAGCTCAGCGCCCGCCTCGCCGCCCTGCGGGCCCAGGCCGCCGCCTTGGACCTCCTCTTCCAGCCCACCTACCTCTCCTGGCTCGACGGTCCCCAGCGGGCCCGCACCCTCTACGGCCAGCTCCACCGGCGTCAGGTATTGCCTTTTGCCATTTAGGATGCCGATGATCAGCGGATCGGCGCGCGCTGGAGGGGCCGTTTTCGGGCGCCCGGGGGGCCTCGAGCTCCCCCCGGAGGGGTCCGAGCGCGCTCAAATGGCAATTGCGAATACCTGACACCGGGTGTTGACGTGGCAAGGGGGAAGCCGTGCTACCATGGGCAATCGCGAGGTAGCCATGCCCGAACAGCTCCAGCAGACCGCCCCCCCCGTGCGCCAGGAAGCGCCGGCCCCGACGACCTCCGCGCCCCAGGGGGACGCCCAGGATCAGCTCGGAAACCAGGCCGTGCAGCAGCAGTCGCTGACCTGGTCGGCGGCGCTGGGGGACTTCCTGGGTCCCAAGCTGCACGAGGCGGTCTCGGGGCAGCTCACCGACGACAAGCTGGTCGGGCACGCCCAGGGCGCGGTCGGCAGCGCGACCGAGAAGATGCAGGCCTGGCTGCTGCAGAACACCCAGGCCAGCGATCACGAGGCGGCCACGCTCTTCGTGCAGCACCTCGACGGCGAGCTCCGCCGGGCGGCGCAGCAGCTCGTGGTGGACTCCGGCCTCTCGGACGGGATCCGCGGCTTCGTCGACGACAACCCCCTCGCCGTCACGACGGCGGCGGTTGCGGCGGCGGCGGCCTACATCCTGTCCAACCAGGACCTGCCGTTGATCTCCACCACGAAGGGCCTGGGCGGCGGGCACAGCCTGGTCGGCGGCGTCGACCCGGGCCGCACGATGGAGCTCGCCCTGGAGCAGGTCCGCCTGGGCTACCGCTACGAGTCGGCCGGCACCAAGGCCGAGCTCAACGGCGACTACTTCGGCGACGGCGGCTACCAGCTGCAGGGCCGGATGGAGCAGCAGCTCGGCGCCGGGCTCATGACCGGCGGCCTGCTGCACAGCGAGCGCGACGGCACCACCCGGGATCGCCTCGACCTGGGCTTCCGCAGCGACCGCCTCTCGGCGGACGCCTGGGCCGAGCGCCAGCGCGGCGTCAACGGCGACCTCAGCACCGTCGGCGGCCGCCTCTCCAACGTCGCCGGCCCCAATGAGCTCCAGGCCTACCTGCGGGGCGAGGCCCGGTCGGACGGCAGCTACGAGGCCGCTGGCGGCCTCTCCAAGCGCACCGAGGACTGGGGCTGGGGGGTCGAGGGCTACACCGGCCGCGACAACACCGGCCGCGAGGACAGCGGCGTGCGGGCTGTGTTCTCCCGGCGCTTCTGAGCCTCCCCCTACGGGGCCGATAGCTTCCCCCCATGGAAACCGACATCCTGATCATCGGCGGAGGCCCGGCCGGCTCGACCCTGGCCTCGCTGCTGCTGCGCTACCGGCCCCAGACCCGGGTGACCGTCGTCGAGCGCGCCGCCTTCCCGCGCTTCCACGTCGGCGAGACCCTGGTCTCGGACATCAACCGGGTCCTGCACGAGATGGGGGCCTGGCCCGCCGTCGAGGCCACCGGCTTTGTCCGGAAGTACGGCGCCACCTTCCGCTGGGGCGTGCCCGACGAGCCCTGGGACATGCTCTTCGCCGGCATGGACGCCCTGCGCCCCGACGCCCCACCCGGCGGCCCCGAGGAGGTCCAGACCGCCTGGACCTTCCACGTCGACCGCGCCCGCTACGACCAGGTCCTGCTCGACCACGCCCGCTCGCTCGGCGCCGAGGTGCTCTTCGGCACGGTCAGCGCCCTGCTGGAGGAGGAGGGCCGCGTCGTCGGCGCGCTCGTCGACGGCCAGCCCCGCCGCGCCCGGATGGTGGTCGACGCCACCGGGCAGAGCGGCCTGATGGGCAGCCTCGCCGAGCGCGAGCTGGACCCGCACCTGCGCAACGTCGCCTGGTGGGGCTACTTCCGCGGCTTTTCGCTGGAGCCGGCGCTCAACGGCACGCTGGACCGGTCCCGCGCCTTCATCGTCGCCCACCCCGTCGGCTGGAGCTGGTACTTCCCGATCCGCCCGGACCTCGTCTCGGTCGGCGTCGTCACCACGCTGGAGGCCCACCGCCAGCGCACCGTCGGCGACGACGAGGCCTTCTTCCGCGAGGCCCTGGCCGGCTGCCCCGACATCGCCCGCCTGCTGCAGGACGCCGAGCTCGTCCCCTACGCCCCGGACCTGCCCCGGGTCCACCGCATCGCCGACTTCTCCTACATCTCCCGCTCCATCGTGAAGCCCGGCCTCGTCCGGGTCGGCGACGCCGCCGGCTTCGTCGACCCGATCCTCTCGGTCGGCTGCTTCCTCGGCCAGAACGGCGCCCGCCTGCTCGCCTACAGCCTGCTCTCGCTCTTGCGAGGAGACAGCGGCTTCACCGAGGACGAGCTGCTCGCCTCCTACGCCGAGCAGGTGCGCGAGGTGCTCAGCGCCTACCGCGAGATCACCTGGTTCTTCTACCGCTTCAACGAGCGCCCCGAGGCCTGGTGGGCCCGCGCCCGCGAGCTGGTCCAGGACGCCGGCCTGCCCCGCCGGGCCACCGATCTGCAAGCCTTCACCGCCTTCGCCTCGGGCTTCGCCGCCCGCCGCGGGGTGGTGCGCGAGCCGACCCGCCAGTTCGACGAGCCCTTCCTGCTGGACGCCTTCCGCCGCCTCGTCGATCCCCAGGCCGAGCCCACAC
>DDSR01000314.1 GCA_002343455.1 Deltaproteobacteria bacterium UBA2385
CCCCATCGGCAGCCCCCCCGTCGGTGCCCCCGCCATCGCGGCCGTTGGGATCGTCGCCTTCGCCCTTCCAGTCGGCCGAGCAGGCCAGGAAGAGGGGCAGGAGGAGGGTGAGGCTGAGGGCTGCACGCATGAGGGCGCTCCGGGGAGAGCGCGCACCATCACCCCAAGCGAGCCGACTGCCAAGCAGGATTCACCAGATCGCCCAAAGGACCCGGCTCACTCCTGGATGTAGCCGAGCGCCTCCAGCGCCTTGCGGGTGGACTCGTCCAGCTCGACGCCGCCGGGTCCGGCCTCGCCCTCGTAGCGCAGGCCGGCTCCCTGGGGCGCGCCGCTGGGGGCCTGGAAGGGTCCGGCTCGGGCCTCTCCCGGGGGCTGGAAGTACAGGCTGGCGTCGGCGGGCAGGACCTGGAAGCGCTGGCCGGCGCCCAGCGAGCGGGCCTTGCCGACGGTCTCGGCCAGCACCCGCCCGGATCCCTTGCTGGAGACGACCCCCTCGCGCTCGACGACCCAGGGCTGGCCCGCCAGCTTGATGGCCCGGGCCTGGAGGCGCAGCACCTCGTCGCGGAGCTGGGGGGCGAGGTCGGTCCGCTCGGCCGGATCGGAGCGCAGATCGTAGAGCCAGGCCTGGTCGTCGAGCAGGTTCCACTCCAGGCGGAGCCCGCCCTCGTAGAGCCCGACGCGGTTGCTGCGGAAGCGGGTGGTCTCGGCGGGGAAGGCCCGCTCGGGGGGCTCCTCGGGTCCTAGGACGACGCCCTCGCTCTGCAGCGCGCCGGCGCCGGGCACCCAGGAGGCGATGGTGGGGGCGAGGTCCTGGAGCCCGACGGTGCCCTCGACGACCCGGCCGCGGGGCAGGCTCTGGCCGCCTCGCTCGGCGATGATCAGCGGGATGTGGAGCTGCTCGGCGTTGAGGGTGTGCGCGTGGCCCCAGCTCCCGCGCTCGCCGAACTCCTCGCCGTGGTCGCTGGTGAGGACCCAGCGCACGGTCCTCCCCGACTGCTGGAGGCGCTGGTCCAGGCGGTGGAGCTGGTGGTCGATCCAGGCGATGGCCTCGTCGTACTGGGCGACCTGGTGCTGGAGCTGGTCGGGGTCGAGGGGCTGGTCGAGGTAGTGGAAGTAGTTCTTGTAGCGGGCGTCGCCCGGCTGCGGGGGGCGGTCGAAGCGCGAGGCGAAGGGCTCGGGCGGCTCGTAGGCGTAGTGGGCGTCGTAGGTGTGCAGGAAGAGGAAGACGGGCTGGCCGGCGGGCTGCTCGGCCCACCAGCCCAGGGCCTCGTCGACGACCCGGTCGAAGGAGACCTTGGCGCCGAGGTTGCGCTTCTCGTCGTGGATGCCGAAGTCCTCGAAGCGGTCGAAGCCACGCTCGAAGCCGAAGATGCGGCTGACGTAGAGGGTGCTGACGAAGCCGCCGGTGCGGTAGCCGCCGGCCTGCAGCGCCTCGGGCAGGACGGGGGTGCTGGTGGCGAGGCGGAAGCGATCCTCGGTGACCCGGTGGGTCCAGGGGAGCTGGCCGGTGAGCAGGGTGGTGTGGGCCGGCAGGGTCCAGGGCGAGGGGCTGCGGGCGTGCGCGTAGCGGGTGCCCTGGGCGGCGAGCTGGTCGAGGAAGGGGCTGGTGGGCCGCGAATAGCCCCAGGCCGAGAGGTGGTCGGCCCGCAGGGTGTCGACGCTGATGAGGACGATGTCGGGGCGGCTGGGATCGCCCGGCGGCAGGGGGCGGGGGCGAGGGGAGCAGGCCAGCGCCAGGAGGAGGGCTACCATCGACGCCATCCGGGCCAGCCGGCGGGCAGGTACCAGAGGGTCAGGGGCACCATCACCGCCAGGACGAGCGCGCAGGCGGCGAGCCGGGGGGGCGAGGCGCGCAGGGCCGCCCAGGCGCCGCGGGGGTCGGCGAGCAGCAGGGCGGTCCCGATCATCAAGAAGGGCTCCAGGGGGATCCGATAGCGCGTCAGGCCGGCCAGCAGGGAGATGGCGGCGAGGTGGTAGAGCAGGATGCCCCCGCTGAGCAGGGCGAAGGCCGATCGGGTGCGGGCCAGCAGCCCGATGGGGCCCAGCCAGAGGATCAGCAGCGCGCTGAAGGCCCCGGTGGCGATGATCAGCTCGTCGACCCAGAGGGGGAGGCCGGGCCAGTAGCCCCAGCGGAGGTGGCGGGTGAGCAGGGAGTGGGGGTTGAGGAGCTGGGCGGCGCGGATGGGCACGCGGATCAGGAAGGGCTTCGGGTGGGCGCGGATCCACTCGATGCCGGCCTCGACCTCGCAGGCGTCGCGTCGCATGGTGTCCTTGCGAGGCGCGCAGAAGGGCCGGCCCTGCGCGGTGACCCGGTCGAAGGCCCGGCCGGAGAGGGGGCCGTTGCCGTAGTCGAAGGTGATCGGGGCGAAGTCGTTGTTGCCGAGCCACATCATCTGGCCCATGGTGCGGTCGCTGATCACCGGGGTCTGGAAGGTGCGGGTGGCGTAGAGGCTGTAGGGGGCCACGCTGAGCACGGCGGCGAGCAGGGCCGCGAGGGCCTGGGCCCAGGAGGAGGGGCGGCGCAGGCGGCCCCAGAGCAGGGCCACCAGGAAGATGGGCAGCATGTAGGTGGCGACGCCGCGGAAGAGCACGCAGGCCCCGACGCAGGCGCCGGTCAGGGCGGCCAGGGCCAGGGCGCGCCCTCCCTGGGCGCGACGCGCGGCGAGCACGGCGGTGAGGGCGGCGAGCAGCACGCCGGTGTAGACGACCTCGCTCCAGGCCCCCATGGCGAAGAAGGCCTGCGGCAGGCTCAGCGCGTAGAGCCAGGCGGCCAGGCGAGAGGCGCGCAGGACGACGGCGGGGTCGGTGGTGAAGCGCGCGGCGAGGCCGCCGGCCAGCCGGTAGAGGAGCACGGTGGCGACCAGGGCGATGAAGACCTGGGTGCCGCGGATGGCGGTCGCGTGCCCGAAGACGAGCTGGTGGAGGGCCATCAGGGTGGGGTAGCCGGGCGCCCAGAGCCAGCCGGAGCTGGAGGTCATGCCCTCGCCCTCCACCATGCGGTAGGCGAGCTTGAAGTAGGTGCACTCGTCCCGCACGCAGGGCCACAGTCGGGCCCACACGGCCATCGGTACGGTTCGCAGCAGCAGGCCCGACAGCAGGGCGAGCAGCAGGCTTCGGTCCTTCCACCAGCTCACGGGGGGGGCGTTATGGCGAGCGAGGGGGGGGCGCCACGATGCCAGCTCTTTACGCCGGCCGATCCGGACCTATGTTCAGAGCGCGTCGGCGAGCCGCGTCGCGCGCCCACACCCTCCTCGGGACCGCGCATGTTCGCTGGACTTCGCCTCTTCCTGCTGTCGCTGGCCCTGCTCTTCGCTCGGCCGGCGCTGAGCGCACCCAGCATGAGCCAGGGGGTGCTCCCGGCGGAGTGGTCGGATCAGCAGGGCTTGCCGGCCCTCCCCGACGAGTTCGAGGTGGTCGAGGGCCACTACGCCCGCTTCCACCACGACCCGGCTGACCGCGCCCTGGCCCTGGACCTGGCCCGCCACGCCGCCTCCAGCGTGCCGGCCTTCGCCGATCGGCTGGGCATCCCCGCCGGCGAGACGATCGAGATCGTCCTGGCCCACACGCAGGAGCAGTTCGACGGCCTGCAGCCGGGGGCCCCGCCGGACTGGGCGGACGGCACGGCCTGGCCCTCGCGCGGGCTGATCTTCTTGCGGGCCAACCGCATCCGCCCGGGCACGGAAGAGCCGCTGCCGGTGGTGCTGGACCACGAGATCGTCCACATCCTCCTGGGACGGGCCTTCGACGGGCGGCCGGTGCCGCGCTGGCTGCAAGAGGGCGTCGCCCAGGTCTGGGCCCGCCAGTACACCGCCGCGACCACGGAGACGCTGGCCAAGGGCCTGCTGGGGCGCGATCTGCTGAGCCTGTCCGACCTCGCCAGCGGCTTCCCGGCGGACCCGGTGAGGGCCAGGCTGGCCTACGCCCAGTCGGCGGACTTCGTCGCCTGGCTGCAGAACGAGCACGGACCCCAGGCGGTCCCCACGGCGGTGCACCTGATGGCGGACGGCTCCTCCTTCGGCGCGGCCATGCGCGAGGCGACCGGGCAGAGCACCTCCGAGCTGGACGGCGAGTGGCGCAGCCGGCTCGAGGCCAGCGGGCTCTGGTTGACCCCGCTGCTCAGCGAGACGGCCTTCCTTGGGCTCGGCAGCCTGGTGCTGGTGGTCGGAGGGGTCGGCGTGCTGCGTCGCCGCCGCGCCCGGATGGACCAGCTGGCTGCCGAGGACGAGGCCCGCGAGGCCGTGGCGCGGGCGATGGGCCTGCCCTCGGACGCGGCCTGGTGGGACTTCCCGCACCCGGTGCCGGCTCCGCAGTCCGAGGGCCCACGGCCCTGGGTTCACTGAGGGCCCGCCGCGCGCCGTGCTCAGCCGGCGTGCTTGCGCATCTTCCGGGTGACCTCCTGGCCGCACCACTCGCCGACCACGTCGAAGGCGCTCTGGATCTCCTCGTCGGTCATCTGCTCGATCTGCTTGATGTTGCTGACGAGACCCAGCGCACGGGAGACCGCCGGGGGCGCGCCGGCCGAGGTGCTGCAGGTCGTGCGTGAGGAGTAGACCCGCTCGCCATCGGCCTTGTAGATGCGCACGCGGACGGTGTAGTCGAACTGGGCCTGGGCACCGAGGAAGGGGGCGGTCATGCCCCAGTCGATGATCTCCATCTGGACGGTGGCGGGCGCGTCGGCCAGCACGTAGGCGAAGGGGGGGCCGTCGCCCAGCGTCTTGGCGAAGCCGCGCTCCATCGCCTCGTTGGTGGACTGGAGGTCGACGGCGTTGACGATGCGGTCGGCGACCTCGACCTCGTTGATGGCCTGGGAGACGTTGACGGCGAGGTCGACGATGTTGGCGACGAGGGAGTCGCCGCTGTTCAGGCGGCCCAGGTAGACGCTGGGGCCGGAGCTGATCAGGACCTGGGCGTCGACCTGGCCGAGCGTGGGCGCGTTCTTCTTGAACTTGGCGTGGCAGCCCAGGGCGAGGGGGAGGAGCAGCAGCATGGCGGGTGCGGGCACGGGAACTCCAGGGTGGGATGGCCGGGGAGACGGAGGAGGCCGGAGGGTCATTCGAGGCGATTGCAGGCTGTTTATCGAGATCGTCGAGGGCGCGCCCGGCGCTCGGGGAGGGCGCGTCGAGGTTAGACACCGCGGGTATGAGACACCGCACCCTCGACTTCCGGGACCACCGCCGCGAGCTGGACGACAACCGTCACGTCTACGCGGTGATCAGCCGTCGGGCGGGCGGGCTCAGCATCGGGCTGAACCTGAACGCCGACAAGGTCTGCAATTTCGACTGCCCCTACTGCCAGGTCGATCGCCGCAGCCCGGGCGGTCCGCGGGAGGTGGATCTGGAGCGGCTGGAGGCCGAGCTCTCGCACCTGCTGGGCCTGGTGAGGTCCGGCACGCTCTGGCAGGTCCCTCCTTTCGACACGGCGGCCCCGGCCCTGCGGCAGGTGTACGACATCGCCTGGGCGGGCGATGGCGAGCCGACCTCCTCCTCGGCGTTCGGGGACAGCGTCGATCTGGTCGTCGCCCTCCGCGAGCGCTTCGAGCTGCCGGCGGTCCGGCTGCACCTGCTCAGCAACGCCACCCTCTTCCAGCGGCCGGCGGTCGCCCAGGCCCTGGACCGGTTCACGGCGGCGGGCGGGGTGATCTGGGGCAAGCTCGACGCCGGCACCGAGCCCTGGTTCCACCTCGTCGACGGGACCCGCCTGCCGTTCCAGCGGGTGCTCGACAACCTCGCCCTGGCCTCGACCCGCTGGCGGCTGGTCCTGCAGTGCCTCTTCATCTCCTGGCAGGGACAAGGACCTTCGGACGAGGAGATCACGGCCTGGGTCGGTCGGATCGAGGCGCTGCTGGCCCAGGGCGGCCGGATCGAGGAGGTGCAGATCACCAGCATCGCGCGGCGGCCGGCGCAGCGCTCGGTGGGGCTGGTGGAGACCGCGCGCCTGGAGGAGATCGCCGCCCGGGCGGCCGCGCTGGGCCTGCGGGTCCGGGTCTTCCCGGGGCTGGATCCCGGCCCCGATGCTGGCCCGGACCGCGCACAGGGCTAAGGAGCGGGGATGAGCACCGAAGAACTCGCCTCCCTGACCCTGCTGGACGCCGACGAGCGTCCGATCGTGCTTGGTGAGCTCTGGGCGCAGCGCCCGGTCATCCTGGTCTGGCTGCGCCACTTCGGTTGACTGTTCTGCCGGGAGCAGGTCAGCTCCTTTCTCCCCCTGGTCGACCGCATCCACGCGGCCGGCGGCGAGCTGGTCTTCATCAGCACGGGCGCGGCGCACTTCGCTCGGGACTTCCGGGAGCAGTGGAAGGTGACGGTGCCCATCCTGGTGGACCCGGAGCGGACCAGCTACCGGATGCTGGGCTGGGCGCGGGCCCTGGGCAGCTCCTTGAACCCGCGGGCGGTGCTGAACCTGGGGCGGGCCCTGGGGGCGGGCTTCCGGCAGGGGCGCGTCCTGGGGGACGCCGCCCAGCAAGGCGGGGTGCTGGTCGTCGACCAGGGCGGGGCGGTGGTGTACCGTTTTCGCAGCGGGACGGCTGGGGATCATCCACCTCCGCAGGAGGTCCTGGACGCGCTGCTGGCGGTGCGGCGCATAGACCGGGGCTGAGGCCGGGGCTGAGGTCGGGGCTGGACCTTCGGGCCTCGCCTCGATAGGCGCGCCCGTCGCCAACCCTGGACGGTTCCATGTCGCGCTTCCATCTCCTCGCCCCGCTCGCCCTCCTCCTCGCCTGCCAGCCGGCGCCGGTCGAGCCTCCTCCCCCCGGCGAGATCGCGCGGACCGGGACGGTCCTCAAGACGGTCAACGGGCAGGCCATCACCCAGGACATGCTCGACGGAATGATCAAGCAGCTGCCCGACCAGCTCCGGGCCCAGCTCGAGGCGACCGGCCAGATCAGCCAGCTCAGCGAGCAGCTCGTCGTGCAGGAGATCCTCTACCAGAAGGCCATCGCCGATGGGCTGCACAAGGACCCCGAGGTCCAGCAGGCCCTGGGCATCACCGCGCGGGCCTCGCTGGCCGACGCGATGCTGCGCAAGGAGGTCGAGGCCCGGCTGACGGACGAGGCCATCCAGAAGTGGTACGACGAACACGCCGTGCAGTTCGCCCGCCCGCAGGTCGAGCTGGCCCACATCATGGTGGCGACCGAGGAAGAGGCGAACGCCGTCAAGGCCGAGCTGGATGGCGGCGCCGACTTCGCCGCGACGGTCAAGGCCCGCAGCCTGGACACGCGCACGGCCGGTGAGGGCGGCGTGCTGGGCTGGGTCCGCCCCAAGGACATCGGTCCCCTGGGCGCCGCGGTCGAGACGCTGGACGTGGGCGGGGTCTCGGCCCCGGTCAAGAGCGCGCAGGCCTGGCATGTGCTCAAGGTGCTCGGCAAGCGCGACAAGGTGCCCCTGGAAGAGGTCAAGGACCAGATCTCCGATCAGCTCAAGAACGACCTGGTCGAGGCCTACGTCAAGGAGCTCAAGGAGGGCGCGGCGATCGTCGAGGGTGCTGGCGGCGCCCAGGTGACGGTGCCCGGGGCCCCTGCGGCGCCCGGCGCTCCGGCGGCCCCTGCGGCTCCGGCGGCCCCCGGTACGACTCCGTGACTCGCCCCTGGGCCCTCATCCTCGGCGCCTCCTCCGGCTTCGGGGAGGCGGTGGCGCGGGCCTTCGCGGCGCAGGGCTACGGGATCATCGGGCTGCACCTGGACCGGCGCGCTGCGGCCGAACATGTGGCCGCCCTGGTGGCGGATCTGGAGTCCTGCGGGGGTCCGGTCCGCTTCATCAACATGAACGCCGCCGACGACGAGAAGCGCGAGGCGACGCTGGACGAGCTCGCCCTGCTGGTCGGCTCCGGCGGGGTGCGGGTGCTGCTGCACAGCCTCGCCTTCGGGACGCTGACCAGCTTCGTGCCCCAGGCGGATGGCCGCAAGGGCGTCAGCCGCAAGCAGCTCGAGATGACCCTGGACGTGATGGCCCACAGCCTCGTCTACTGGACCCAGGGGCTGGTCCGCCGCGGGATGATGGGTCCGGGTGGGCGCATCTTCGCCATGACCAGCGCGGGCAGCCACCGGGTGATGCCGGACTACGGGCCGGTCTCGGCGGCCAAGGCCGCCCTGGAGAGCCACTGCCGGCAGCTCGCGGTCGAGCTGGCGCCGCAGGGGATCACCGTCAACGCCATCCTGGCCGGGGTGACGGACACGCCGGCCCTCCGCAAGATCCCCGGCAACGAGCGGCTGATCGAGTTGGCGACCCGGGCCAACCCCCACGGACGGCTGACCCGGCCCGAGGATGTGGCCGCCTGCCTGGTCGAGCTGGCTCGGCCCGGCACCGGCTGGCTGACGGGCAACGTCCTGCGGGTTGACGGCGGCGAGGACATCAGTGGGTAGCCTGCTGGTCCTGCTGCTGGCCTGCAGCGCGGGCGAGCACGGCGCAAACGGGGGCACCGACGGGGGAGGCGACGGGGGAGGCGACGGGGGCACCGCCACAGAGACCGGCGAGGACGAGCGCCTCTTTCGCGAGGCGATCGAGGGTCGGGTCGACGCCGCCGAAGCCCTGCTCACCATCGCCGGGCGCGGCGGGCTCCCCGTGCGGACCGAGGCGGGCACCACCCTCTTCGGCTGCCTCTGCGGAGACGGGAGCTGGGCGCTGGCCGGCGACCACGAGGGCTGGGTGGGCGAGGCCATGACCCGCAGCGGGGAGCTGTGGTGGATCGAGGTCGAGCTCTCCGATCCCGATGGCAGCCTCTACAAGCTGGTCGAGGGCGGCAGCCGCTGGCAGGCCGACCCCCTCGCCCGGCGCTACGGCTACGACGAGTACGGGGAGCACAGCCTGGTCGAGGCCTCGGCCGCGCACCTGGAGCGCTGGTTCCAGCCGGCCGCACGGGGCCTCGCCGCGCGCGAGCTGCGGGTCTGGGTGCCCCAGGACGGCGCCTTCACCCACGCCCTCTATGCCCACGACGGGCAGAACCTCTTCGATCCCCAGGCCATCTGGGGAGGCTGGCGGCTCCAGGACAGCCTGCCCCCCTCGATGCTGGTGGTGGGGATCGACAACAGCGCGGACCGGATGGAGGAGTACACCCACACCACCGACCGGATCCACGGCACGACCTACGGCGGCCGGGGCGACGACTACGCCGACCTGGTGACGCTGGAGATCCGCCCCTGGATGGAGGCGGCGTATGGGCCGGCCGAGCGGACCGGGCTGATGGGCAGCAGCCTGGGGGGCCTCGTCAGCGCCCACATCGGGCAGCGCTACGCCGAGGACTGGGACATGGTGCTCTCGCTCTCCGGCACGATGGGCTGGGGCAGCATCGGCTCGACCAACCCGACCATGCCCGAGCTGTGGGCGGCGGACCCGCCTGGGCTGCCGATCTACCTGGACAGCGGCGGCTCGGGCCCCTGCCTCGACGACGACGCCGACGGGGTGCCCGACGACGATCCCGGCGCCTTGGACAGCTACTGCGAGAACGTCTGGATGGCCGAGCTGCTCGCGGGCGTCGGCTACAGCTGGGACGTCGACCTCTGGCACTGGCACGAGCCCGGCGCCTCGCACAACGAAGCGGCCTGGGCGGAGCGCGTCTGGCGGCCGCTGGACCTCTTCGCCTCGCTGTAGGACGCGTCGGGTTATCGCCCGCGCCTGGAGCCCTGATGAACCTTCGCCCCCTGCTTCCTGCCCTGCTCGTCTTCGCCTCGGTGCCCGCGGCCTGCAAGACGCCCACCCCTGCCGCGACGCCGACGGCTCCCGCCGCGTCCTCCGCGCCCGCCGCGACCTCCGCGGCTAGCGCCGATCCCGCGGCGTCGGTCGCCAGCTGGACCGGGGGAGCCATCCGCCGGGACGCGCTGGAGGCCGAGGTCGGCAACAAGCTGATCCAGATGGAGGTCGAGTACCTGACCAACCGCTTCCAGACCGAGATGCAGGCCGCCGAGCAGCTGATGGTCGAGAAGCTGGTCGAAGAGGAGGCCGCTCGCCGCACGATCACCACCGACGAGCTGCTGGTGGCCGAGGTCGAGTCGAAGGTCCAGGCGCCGACCGAGGCGGAGATCCAGGAGATGTACGCCGCGCTGGCCCGCCAGCTGCGCGGGGCGCCGCTGGACCAGGTGCGGGACCTCGTCGCCGGCCAGGTGACCCAGCGCAAGCAGGCCGAGCGCTTCCAGGCCTGGGTGGAGGAGCTGAAGAAGGCCGCCGGCGCGAAGGTGGTGGTGCCCTTCCCGGACATGCCGCGGATGCAGGTGTCGGTGGACGACGATCCCTCGCTGGGCGCCGCCGCGGCACCCGTGACCATCGTGCAGTTCGCCGAGTACCAGTGCGGCTACTGCGGCAAGGCCAACGCCACGATGAAGCAGCTCCTCAAGGACTACGACGGCAAGGTGCGGATGGTCTACCGCGACTTCCCCCTCTCCTTCCACGAGCAGGCGATCCCCGCGGCCATCGCCGCCAACTGCGCCGGGGCGCAGGGCAAGTACTGGGAGATCCACGACCTGATGATGGTCAACCAGCAGAGCCTCGCGGAGTCGGATCTCGTCGGCTACGCGACCAAGGCCGGCGTGGACCTGGCCTCCTGGCAGAGCTGCCGGCAGGACCCGGCCCAGCGCGCCGAGGTGATGGCCGACTTCGAGGCCGGCCAGGCCCTGGGCGTCACCGGGACGCCGGCCTTCTTCGTCAACGGGATCATGCTCTCGGGCGCGTTGCCCTACGAGCTCTTCGCCCTCATCATCGATCAGGAGCTTGCCCGGTGAGCCTCGACCCGATCTCCCAGCTCCTCGCCGACTTCCAGGCCGAGGCTGCCGCGACCGCAGCCAGCCCCGCGGAGGAGCTGCTGCGCGTGGAGGCCCTGCGGGTCCGCCTGCTGGGCAAGAAGGGCGAGGTCACGGCGCTGCTTCGCCAGCTCGGCCAGCTCTCGGCCGAGGAGCGCCCGGTCTTCGGCCAGCGGGTGAACACGCTGAAAGAGCAGATCGGCGAGCAGCTCGACGCCTTGCGCTCGGCGGCCCAGCTCGCGGCCGAGCAGGCCGAGCTGGAGGCCGGGTGGCTCGATCCGACCCTCTCCACGGCGGCGGCGGGCGCGCTGGCGGTGAACCTGCCGGCCCGGGGCCAGAAGCACCCCATCACCCGGCTGCTCGACATCGTGATCGAACACTTCACGGGCCTGGGCTTCGAGGTGGCGTCGGGCCCCGAGATCGAAGACACCTGGCACAACTTCGACGCCCTGAACATCCCGGACAACCACCCGGCCCGGGACGTCTGGGACACCTTCTACACCACCAAGGGTGAGGTGCCGCGCACCCACACCTCCTCGGTGCAGATCCGCACGATGCTCAGCCAGAAGCCGCCCATCCGGGTCATCTCGCCGGGCAAGTGTTTTCGCAACGAGACCATCGACGCCACGCACCTCGCCGCCTTCAACCAGTGCGAGGGCCTCTACGTCGACCGGGGGGTCACCCTGGGCCACCTCAAGGCCACCCTGGAGGGCTGGGTCCAGCGCCTCTTCGGGCCCGAGGTCAAGGTGCGGTTTCGACCGGCCTTCTACCCCTTCGTCGAGCCCGGCCTGGACCTGGACGCCCAGTGCTTCCTCTGCGGAGGCGGCGGGCACCTGGCCGGCGGCGCGACCTGCACGGTCTGCCGCGGCAAGGGCTGGCTGGAGGTCATCCCCTGCGGGATGGTCCACCCCAACGTGCTGCGCAACTGCGGGATCGACCCGGACGAGTGGTCGGCCTTCGCCTTCGGCATGGGCTTCGACCGGCTGGTGATGCTGCAGAACGGCATCGACGATCTGCGCCGGCTGTACAGCGGGCGGCTGGACCTGGTCCGGCAGCTCTGAGGGCCCTCAGCGCGGGATCTGGACCTCGCGCACGACGGCGGGGCCCTGGCCCTGGATCAGCAGCTGGTAGCGCGCCCCGGGGGTCAGGCCTTCGAAGCTGATGACGGCGTCGGGGCCGAGGGCTGAAAAGCGCAGGCCATCGCCGAAGTCGCCGTTGGGGCTGAGCGTGACGTAGACGGGGTGGCCGGAGGGGGCGGGGATCTCCACGTCGAGGCCGTCGCCGCGAACGGTGATCCGCTCCTCGCGGTCGGGCGGGGCGAAGCCGGAGGAGCCGCTCTCGTCCAGCACGGTCAGCCGCACGGTGCCCGAGAAGCTCTCGGTCGCACGGCTGTGGCGGCGGGTGCCGGTGCCGGTCACGGTGAGCCCGACCGAGAAGATGCCTGCCTCCTCGGGCGTGCCGTTCAGCTCGCCATCGGGGGTAAGGCTGAGCCCCGCGGGCAGGTCGCCGATCGCCGACCAGCTGAAGGGCGGCTCGCCGCCGACCGCCTCGACGGTCAGCGTCGAGCTGACCCCCACCTGCATGGTGGCGGAGGACGTCCGCATCAGCAAGCCGCGCCGCTCGTCCAGCCAGTCGGCCAGCTCCTGGCGGACCGGGTCCAGGGAGGCGTCCGCGTGTCGGCTCTCCAGCTCGTAGGGGTCGCTGCTCAGGTCGTAGAGTTCGAGGTCATCGCCGGTGTACTCGACATACTTCCAGCGTCGCTCGACCACCCCGGCGAAGGAGGGGTGCGGCGTGCCCTCGTAGGCCTCGATCAGCAGGCGCTCCTGCCACGAAGGGGGGGGGCTGCCCTCGATCAGCGGCTGGAGGCTGTCGCCCTCGGTGTCCGGCGTCACCCCGGCGAGGTCCTGGATGGTCGCCGGGACATCCGTCGTCACCGAGACGAGGCGGTGCTCGCGGCCGGTGGTGCCGCCCGGAGCGACGATGATCAGCGGGACGCGGATGGCCTCCTGGTAGGGCATGCCCTTGCCCGACTGCCGATGCTCGCCGTAGAGGTAGCCGTTGTCGGAGGTGAAGATGATGACTGTGTCGTCGAGTCGCCCGAGCTCGTCCAGCTTCTCGACGAGGTCGCGCACGGAGCGATCCGCGGCCAGCAGGGACTCCATCGCGCTCTGGTAGGCCTCGTCGTAGGACTCCACCTTGGCGTCGACCCAGACCTGGGTGTCGCGCACGAAGAGCGGCTTGTCGTCGACGTCGGCCTCGTTGAAGGAGGGCGGTCGAAGGGTCAGGCCGGCGAAGGCCCCGACGTCCTCGGGGGCCGGGGTGGCAGGGTAGTGGGGCGCCCAGTGGTTGATCCAGAGGAAGAAGGGCTCGCTGCCCGCCTCTTCGAGGAAACCCAGGGACTGGTCGCCGATGTAGTCGGTGAGGTACTGCGAGACGGAGGAGGTCGCGCCGGTGCCTTCGGCGGTGCTGGTGGAGGAGCCGACCGCCACCTCGTAGGAGCTCCAGTCCTCCTCGATTATCGGCTTGTTGAACCAGGACCACCCGATGGGCACGGTCCGCGGCGGGTGCCCGTGCAGGTACTTGCCGATGAAGCCCGTGCGCACTCCCGCCGCCTGCAGGGCGCCGGCCATGGTGCGGTCGGCGTTGAAGACGGTGGCGCCGCCGTTGGGCAGGTAGTTGGAGAGCACTCCGGTGGACTGGGCGAGGAACCCGCCGGCCGCGATGCTGGCGCGGGCCGGGCAGCAGACGGGCGTGTTGACGTAGGCCGCGTCGAAGCTGAGCCCCATCGGGGCGAGGTTCTCGTTGACCCAGGGCATCGCCCAGAGGTCGTCGTAGCGCATGTCGTCCATCAGGATCAGGACGACGGAGGTCGGCGCGGGCGTCGCGGTGGCCGAGGCCTCCGGCTCGTCGGTCGGCAGCGTGCAGGAGAGCAGGAGGAGCGCCAGGGGAAGGAACATACTGACCTCGTCCCCGACGGGCGGGGAGGTCCCAGGGTAGCCCGGTAGCGGTCGAGGCACACTCAGGGAGCCTTGGCGGCCTCGATCCAGGCGGCGCCCGCGCCGACGAGGGCGGCCTCGCCCCACAGGCTCTGCAGCCGCCGGTCCCGACCGCAGCCGGTCCGGTAGCTGGTGTATCGCTCCGGGCTCTTCTGGTAGAAGTCCTGGTGGTAGTCCTCGGCCGGCCAGAAGGCGCCCAGGGCCTCGATCTCGGTCTGGATCGGAGCCCCCAGGCGTTCGGCCACCGTGGCGCGGCTGCGCTCGGCGAGGGCGCGCTCGGTGGGGTCCGAGGTGTAGATCCCGGACCGGTACTGGGCGCCCCGGTCGCAGAACTGCCCGTTGGCCTGGGTCGGGTCGATGTTGTGCCAGAAGACGTCGAGCAGGCGCGCGTAGCTGATCGTGCTGGGGTCGTAGAGCACGCGCAGCGCCTCGGCGTGGCCGGTGGCGTGGCCGCTGACCTCCTCGTAGGTCGGGGCCATCTGCGGGCCGGCGGTGTAGCCCGAGGTCGTGGCGATGACGCCTTCGAGAGCGTCGAAGGGCTTCTCCATGCACCAGAAGCAGCCCCCGGCGAAGACCGCGACGGCCTGCCCCGGGGCGGGGGCGGGCGTGGGCCGGCCGAAGACCGCGGCGGGGTCGGCCTTGGCCTGGACGGAGGGAGTGGCGGCGGGGGCGCTCTCCTTGGCTGTGGCGCTCTCCTTGGCTGAGGCGCAGCCGAGCTGGAGGCCCGGGGCGCAGCCGAAAAGGAAGCAGAGTGTCAGGATCATCGCAGCTCCTAGACTGGTCCGTTCTGAGGCGGATACACTCGTGGACTATCCCCGGCACGGCGCCTCGCGAGGTCCAGGTGGACAAGCTCTTCCGTCTCCTTCTGCTCTCCCTCCTCGCCTGCACGGGTGGGCTTGCGGGCGCTTCGGAGCAGGGCCGGACCGACAATCCGCCCGGCTTCGTGGCCGCGCCGACGGTGGACCTGGGGTCCGTCCCGGACTCGGCCTCGGTTCGGAAGGACGGCCCCGACGGCAAGCCCCACCAGGTGCACGCCCGCCTCCTGGCGGATCGGACCACTATCCGGCCGGGGGAGACCTTCCTGCTGGGCGTGCTGCTCAGCCAGGACAAGGGCTGGCACACCTACTGGAAGAGCCCGGGCGCGGTCGGCAAGCCCACCGAGATCACCTGGCAGGGCCCCGAGGGCACCAGCTTCGCCCCCTACGACTGGCCGGTGCCCTCGCGCTTCGAGCTCTCCGGCATCGTCAGCTACGGCTACGACGACCAGGTCCTGCTCTTCAGCGAGGTGACGGTCCCGGCCGACCTGCCCCTGGGCGAGGCCGTCTTCGGCGCCTCGGCCGAGGCCCGCTGGCTGGCCTGCGAGGTCCAGTGCATCCCCGGCGACGCCGAGCTCCAGCTCCGCATCCCGGTGGTGGCGGCGGGGACCCCGGTCGAGCCCAGCCCCCAGGCCGCGCTCTTCGAGCACTTCGCCACCCTGCACCCGGACGCTCCCTCGACGCTGTCGGGCTACGCGGTCGAGGTGGCCTGGAGCGCCTCGGCCATCCGGGTAGGGGACGAGTTCAAGGTCGGCCTGCTCTTCACCCCGACCGGCGAGGCTCCCCTGGAGCTGCCGCGTCAGCAGGGCTTCTGGCCCTTCTTCACCCCGATCACGACGCCGGGCTGGATGGCGATGGCCGACCCGGTGGTGCAGGACCTGCCCGGCGGGGTGGTCCGCGTCCTGGTCGAGGGCATCGCGCTGGAGCCCCAGGCGGGCGTGGACGGCTTCGGTGGGCTGTTCCAGGTCAAGGTCGGGGACCGCCTCAGCCGCATCGAGCACTTCCAGCCGATGCCGGTGGCCGAGGAGGGCGCCCCGGTCATCCCCAACCCCTCGCCGATCTTCGACGAGGCGGCGCTGGCCGAGGCCGCTGGGGCTGCCCCCGCGACCGGAGCCGGCGGCCCTCCCGCCCCGGTGGCCGCGCCGACCGCCAGCATGCCGGCCATGCTGGGCCTCGCCTTCCTGGGCGGGATGCTGCTCAACATCATGCCTTGCGTCTTGCCGGTGCTGACCCTCAAGCTCTACAGCCTGGTCGAGCAGGCCGACATCAGCGCGGGCCAGCGGCGCCGTGCGGGCGTCGCCTACACCGCCGGCATCGTGCTCAGCTTCGTCGCCCTGGCCCTTGCCGTGGTCGGGCTGAAGAGCACCATGGGCGCCGATGTGGGCTGGGGCTTCCAGTTCCAGTACCCCGGCTATGTCATCGCCCTGGCCACCATCGTCTTCGTCTTCGCCCTGAACCTCTTCGGCGTCTTCGAGATCCCCAGCCCCGGGGCCACCTCGCTCTCCAACGCCTCGGACCGGGAGGGCCTGCTGGGCTACTTCCTGACCGGGGCCTTCGCGACCCTGCTGGCGACCCCCTGCAGCGCGCCCTTCCTGGGCACCGGCATGGGCTTCGCCTTCACCCTGCCCGCCGCGGGCATCGTGCTCTTCTTCGCGGTCGCCGGCTTCGGCCTCGCCTTCCCCTTCCTGCTGATCGCCTTCCTGCCGGGCCTCTTCCGCTACATGCCTCGGCCCGGCGCGTGGATGGAGACCTTCAAGCAGTTCATGGGCTTCACCCTGGTCGCCACGACGGTCTGGCTGGCCGATGTCGTCGCCAGCCAGACCGGCCGCGAGGGCGCCACGGGCTTCTTGATCTTCCTGGCCGCGGTGGCGATGGGGGCCTGGATCTTCGGGCGCTTCGGCGGCGTCACGGCCAGCGGGCGGCGGCAGGCCCTGGCCCTGGGCGTGGCGGTGGTGCTGGTCGCCTTCACCGGCCGGAACGTGCTCAAGACCACCCTGGCGGTGGATGAGTGCGAGGTCCAGGGCGTCGCCAGCGCCGATCTCGCGGCCAGCGGCTGGGACGAGAAGATCCCCTGGCAGCCCTTCAGCGAGGAGTCGGTCGAGGCGCTGGCCGGCAGCCTCGTCTTCATCGACTTCACCGCGGACTGGTGCCTGACCTGCAAGGTCAACGAGAAGAACATCCTGGAGACCGACTCGGTGCGCGGGGCGATGGCCGCGGCCGGCGTGGTCCCGCTGAAAGCCGACTGGACCCGGCGGGACGAGACGATCTCCAAGTGGCTGCAGCGCTACGGCAAGGCCGGGGTGCCCTTCTACCTGGTGATCCCGGCCGATCGAAGCCGCCCGGCGATCCCCCTGCCCGAGGTGATCACCCCCGAGATCGTGCGCTCGGCCATCGCCGAAGCCAGCTGAGCGCGCGCTCCTCGGCGAAGCTGCGGTAGCATCGGGGACTCACCCCTGGAGCCCCCATGCTGCTGCCCTCCTCCTCGCTCGTGATGCTCCTGCTCGGCCTGCCCGCCCACGCGGAGGACCCCGAGCTCTGCGAAGACGCCCCGACGCCGGTGACGCCGACGACCCTCTCCGATGAGGACTGCGTCCGCGAGACCGGGGTGGGCACCTTCTCGCCCTCGGTGAAGTGGCAGTGGACCACCAACAGCACCCACAGCGGCTACCAGCACATCATGTCGACGCCGGTGGTCGGCAACCTCACCGACGACAACGGCGACGGGCTGATCGACGAGGACGATGTGCCCGACATCGTCTTCACCGCCTTCTCCGGCAGCGCCTACTCCAGCGCCGGCACCCTGGTCGCCATCAGCGGAGAGGACGGCAGCCAGCTCTTCAGCCTCTCGTCGGCCGGGGGCTACACCTTCTTCGCCAGCGGCGGCGTCGCGCTGGGGGATCTCGAGGGCGATGGCAGCCCGGACATCTGCGTCTCCGGCTACAACGCCCACCTGCTCTGCCTGGAGAACGACGGCAGCTTGAAGTGGGCGGTGACCGGATCGACCGGAGGCTACGGCTTCCCCGCCCTGGCCGACATGGACGGCGACGGGCAGGTCGAGGTGGTCTTCGGCCGCAACATCTACAGCTCGACGGGCAGCCTGCTGGCCTCGGGGAGCTGGGGAACCGGCAGCGGCTACTACCGCTCGGCGGTGGTCGACTGGGACGGCGACGGCTTGCAGGATGTGGTCGTCGGCGACGCGGTCTTCGACATGACGGGCGCGGCGATCATGACCACGGGCGCCAGCGATGGCCCGGTGGCGGTCGGCGACCTCGACGGCGACGGACTGCCTGACCTGGTCGTCGCCTACAGCGGCACGGCCTACGCCTACGCCAACGACGGCAGCGCGCTGTGGAGCTACAGCTACGACAGCGGGGGAGGCGGGGCCCCGACCGTGGCCGACTTCGACGGCGACGGCCAGGCCGAGGTCGGCGTCGCGGCCCGCAACTACTACAGCGTCATCGACAACGACGGGACCCTGCTCTGGCGGGCGACGATCCAGGACTACAGCAGCTCGCAGACCGGCAGCTCGGTCTTCGACTTCGATGGCGACGGCGCCGCCGAGGTGCTGATGGCCGACGAGACGACCTTCTACGTCTACGACGGCTCGACCGGCACGATCCGCTACTCCTACGCCAACCACGCCAGCGGCACCCTCTTCGAGTACCCGGTCATCGCGGACGTCGACAAGGACGGCGCCGCCGACATCATCATCGCCAGCAACAACTACGCCTTCTCCGGGGACGAGGGCATCACGGTGCTCTCGGACAGCAGCTGGCAGCCGGCTCGCCCGGTCTGGAACCAGTTCAGCTACCACATCACCAACGTCAACAACGACCTCAGCATCCCCGCCGAGCCCGAGGCCAACTGGCTGTCCTGGAACAACTTCCGCGCCGGGGGCACGGTCCTGGGGCCCAGCTACTGGCTGGCCGACCTGGAGATCGGCGAGGGCGTCTCGGTCGACGGGGTCAGCAGCGTCCCGCAGCTCTGCGTCTCGGACTGCGAGCCGCAGACGGTCGATGTCTTCATCCCGGTGGTCAACAGCGGCCGGGTCGGCGCCAGCGGCTTCACGGTGATCTTCGTCTGGGAGGACGGGACGGTCGTGCGCGAGGAGCTGGCGACCGAGGAGGTGCCGGCGGGAGAGGGCCGGGTGCTGGGCCCCTACACCTTCTCCCGCGAGGAGTGGGGCGAGGGTGAGCTCCTGGTCGAGCTGTCCGCGCCCAGCGAGATCGAGGACTGCGACGAGTCGGACAACGAGGCCAACCTGGGCCCCTGGCCGATCGAGGAGGTCGATCTGGACGGGGACGGCAGCATCGGCGGGGTCTGCCCTGAGGACTGCGACGACGAGGAGGCCGGCGCCTTCCCCGGCAACCCGGAGACCTGGTACGACGGCATCGACGGCGACTGCCTGGGCGGCAACGACTACGACGCCGACGGGGATGGCTACGAGAGCGATCTGTACGGCGGCGACGACTGCGACGACGGCAACCCGGACATCTACCCGGGGGCGTCGGACGACCCCTACGACGACGTCGACGCGGACTGCGACGGGATCAACGACAGCGACGGCGACGGGCTGGACGACGGCAGGGAGCTGGATCTGGGCACGGACCCGACCGACCCGGACAGCGACGACGACGGGCTGGAGGACGGGGAGGAGGTCCTGGTCCACGAGACGGACCCGCTGGACCCGGACACGGACGACGATGGGCTCTCCGATGGCGAGGAGGTCGACGAGGCCGGCACAGACCCGCTGGACCCGGACACGGACGAGGACGGGCTCTCCGATGGGGACGAGGTGGTGATCACCGGCACGGACCCGCTGGATCCCGACACCGACGACGGCGGAAAGTCCGACGGGGACGAGGTCGCCGAGGGGCGCGACCCGCTGGACGGCAGCGACGACTTCGATCCCGAGCCGGAGCCCGAGCCCGAGCCCGATCCGCTGGACCCTGAGCTCGGCAAGGTCCTGGGCGGCTGCAGCGGCTGCGCCTCGACCTCCTCGCCCGGAACGGCCGCGGGCTTGGGGCTCCTGGGCCTGCTGAGCCTGGCCCTGCGCCGCCGCCGAAGCTGAGCGCTCAGCGCTGGCGCTTGTCGGGGGGCTCGGTGTCCCCCTCTCGGATGCGCAGCAGGGTCCCCGGCTCGTCGGGCTCGAGGTAGACCGCCCGCCAGCCATCGGGCAGGGCGGGCTGCACGCGGTCCATGATCCAGTCGGCGTCGCGGGGGGCGAGGTTGATGCAGCCGTGGCTGACCTTGTGCCCGAAGCCCCAGTGCCAGAAGGCGCCGTGCAAGGCCAGCCGCGGGTAGAAGTGGGCGATCCAGGGCACCTTCTCGACGTGGTACTGCTCCTCGGCCCCCTCCAGGCTGGCCATGTCGCTCCAGGTCATCTGGTCGTAGATCTCGTACAGTCCCCGGGGGCTCTCCCAGCGTCCCGCAGTGCCCGAGCTGATCAGCGTGACGTAGAGCAGGCGGGCCCCCTGGCGCACCGCCAGGACCTGCTGGCTGCGCTCGATATCGATCCAGAGCTGGTCCTCGCCCACCTCGGGCGGCGGGGGGGCCTCGTACCAGCGACGGATGTCCTCCTGGCTGTCGACGTAGCCGTCGACGCCGGGGCCGGCGCCGTTGGGGATGCGCCACCAGCGGCCGTCGGGGCTGGCCGGGCTCGCGTCGACGACCAGGTGCTGGTGGTGGGGCAGGGTGAGGGCGATCTCGGCCTGCGGATCGGGGGCGAGGCGGACCCGGCCTCCGTCGTAGCGAAAGACCCAGGCCGGCAGGATGTCGGCGGGCAGGGGGTTGTCGACCATGTCCCGGCCCTGGAAGCGGCTGGTCGGGTAGACGTAGACCTTGTCGAGCGGCACCGTGCTGCCGTCCTCCTTGACCAGGACGGTGCCCCGGGCGGTCTGCACCTCGCGCGCGAAGGCGTGCTTGCGAGTGGTGTCGAGCTGCTCCTCGGTCGGACGCCCGCGCTCGTAGTCCCGCAGCGAGGGCCAGACCGGCGCGCTCCAGCGCCGCCAGCGCTTGCCGTAGATCAGCGGCAGCAAGGGCTCGGCGGTCTCCGGCGGGTCGCGCTCCCAGGTGCCGGTCTCGCGGTAGCTCCAGTACTCGTCGGGCGTCGGGGGGTCGAAGGCCAGCAGCCGCGGCAGGGCCACAGGCTGCTCTTCGGTGGGGGTGGCCCAGCTCAGGCAGGTGTAGCCTCGGGCCTCGACCAGGCCCCAGCCGCCCTCGCAGCCGCGGCCCTCGACCCGGGACAGGACCCGGAAGGGCTCGTTGGCGGGGATGGTGCCCCGGAGGGGCGAGCTGCTGGAGGGCTCGCGGCGGACGTGGATCATCCGCGAGGAGACGAGCAGCTCCGCCTCGGCGGCAAACGCGGGGACAAGCGCGAGGATCAACATCGCCGCCCCTCTACCCGGGCGCCGGCTCCGCGACACAGGCGCCGCCAGGCCCCTCCGCCCGGGCCCCGTGGGAGGTCCAGACGAAGACGGCGCCCCCCTCGGCGAGGCGCTCGATCAGCACGGGGGCCAGCTCGGGCGAGACCGCCGGACAACCCTGGCTGCGGCCCAGGCGGCCGAACTGCGCGATGTGCGACTCGCGGGCGTAGTCGGCGCCGTGGATGACGATGTCGCGCTCACGCGCCCGGTCGTTGATCCCCGGGTCGAGCCCGTCCAGCCGCAGGGAGAGGCCGTGCTTGCCGATGTAGGTCTCGGCCCCGCGGAAGAGGCCGGGGCTGCTCTGGTGGCTGTTGCGCACATTGCTGAAGGTCAGGGCGAGGTCCTCGCCGGTGCCGCTGCCGTGGGTGACCCAGGTGTTCAGCACCAGCTCACCCTGCTGCAGGTCGAAGAGCCACAAGCGGCGCGCGGTCGAGGGCAGGTCGAAGTCGACCACGGCGAGGTGATGGGGCCCGTCGAGCTGCCCGCGGTCGATCCCGCAACGGGTGCGCTCCAGCGCCGCGGCCAGCACCTCGGGGCGCAGGCCCTGGGCCTCGCCCTCGAGCCGGGCCAGCAGGCTCCCCTCCTCGGCTGCGAGCGCTGCCCCCAGCGAGAGGACCAGCAGCAGCACCGCTCAGCTCGGGTTGCGGACGATGGTGACCGGGCAGCCCGAGCGCCGGACCACCCGCTCGGCCACGCTGCCGACCAGGGCCCGCTCGATGCCGCGCCGGCCGTGGGTGCCCATGACGATGTGCTTGACGCCGAGCTCCTCGGCCACCTCGAGGATCATCTCGGCGGGCTCGCCATGACGGATCAGGTGCGAGACAGGCACGCCGGCCTGGACGAAGCGCTGGGCCAGGGTCTGGAGGTAGGTGCCCGCCTCCTTGTCGAGCACGCCCAGCGCGGTCTCGGTGTCGATCAGGCCGATGGGCAGGGCACCTGCAGGGGGCACGCCCACCGGGAGATGGACGGCGTGCAGCAGGGTGACGACGCTGTCCAGCGCCCGAGCGAGGGAGACGGCCATCGACACGACCGCGTCGGTGGGGCTGGAGAGGTCGATGGGGACGAGGATGGCGGCGGCGTTCATGGATCCCTCCGGGGATATGACAATGGTACTCCCCAAACGCGGGCGAGGGGAGCCCCCCGCGCCAAAACCGGGGCTCAGCCCAGCGGTCCCGCGAGGCGGGCGCTGACCAGGGCGGCGAAACGATCCCCAGCCGCGCCCTCGTCGGCTGCGACGGCCGCCTCGCCCAGCAGGGTGGCCTCCCACAGCAGCCCGGTGCTCATGGCGAGGCGGCGCGCCTCCCACTCGAGGCGGGCCCGGTCACCGTCATGCGCCAGGGCGCCGAGCCTGGCGCGGAGCCGCTCCTGCAGCTCGACCACCACCCGCAGCCCCTCGCCCAGCTCCTCGGCGGGGAGGGCGGCGATGCGGCGCTCCAGCGCCCCCAGCAGGGCCGTCAGCCCGCCGTCCGCCTGCTCGGCCCGCAGCAGGTCCAACGAGAGCACGTTGGTGGTCCCCTCCCAGATCGGCAAGGTCTGGGCGTCGCGCAGCATGCGCGGCAGGCCGCTGTCCTCGACGTAGCCCAGGCCCCCGAAGCACTCCAGGGCCTCGCTGGTGACGGCCACGGCCTGCTTGCCGGTGAGCAGCTTGGCGATCGGCAGCAGGGCGCGCAGGCAGCGGGCCTCCTCGACTCTGGCCTGTCCGTGCTCGACCTTGCCCATCAGCTCGGCCAGCTCGGCGACCAGGGCGTAGGCGCCCGCGGCCTCGGCGTGCAGCTCTCCCAGGACGCGGCGGTGCGCGGGGTGCTCGGCGATGGGGCGACCGAAGGCCTCCCGGCGGGTCGCGAAGTCGCTGGCCCAGAGGGCCGCTTGAGCCATCGCCGAGCTGCTGCTGGCGGCGTTCCAGTAGCGGGTCACGTTGA
Source organism: Deltaproteobacteria bacterium UBA2385 (assembly GCA_002343455.1). Classification (GTDB taxonomy): domain Bacteria; phylum Myxococcota_A; class UBA796; order UBA796; family UBA2385; genus UBA2385. The sequence continues at coordinate 22,879 of DDSR01000314.1, forward strand.
GCATCCCGCTGATGCTGGGCACGCCCCGACCGATCGGGCCGACCCGGGTCGCGGGGAGGCCGTGGAGCTCCAGCTCGGCGGTCGGCAAGGCTCGGGTGCCGAGCTTGTCCTTCAGGCGGCGGATGCGGACGTGCAGCATGCTGCCGCGCTCGTCGCGGGGGACCTCGACCAGGAACATCGTCAGGCCGCGGCTGCCCGGGACGGTGCCGCCCTGGCGGTCGACGACGCGGGCCAGCGTGAGCGCGAGGTCCCCGTCGGCGGCGCTGGTGAACCACTTGATCCCGCTGAGGGCGTAGCGCTCGCCGCCCTCGTCGAGCGGCAGGGCCAGCGTCTCGCTGCCCCCGACATCGCTGCCGCCGGGGCGCTCGGTCATCCACTGGCCCGAGGTGCTGAACCGGGTCGGATCGGTGGAGAGCAGCGCCGGCAGCACCCGGGCCTGGAGCTCTTCGTCCCCCAGGTCCCGCACCACCCGCGCCGCGGCGTCGGTCATCGCCAGCGGGCAGGAGTAGATGGCGCTGCTGGCGCTGAAGAGGTGGATCATCGCCGACTGCACCAGGCGGGCGTGGACGCCGAGGTCCGGGTCGTAGGCGACCGCGACGAGGCCCTCGCGGGCGGAGAGGTCGTGCAGCTCCTTCCAGGCTGGCGAGGTCCGCAGGCGGTCGACCCGGCGCCCGTCGGCATCGTAGCTCTGCACGGTGGGGGGCTCGTCCTCGGCCTGGCGCATCAGCTCCCACAGCGGCCCGGCCGTCAGCTCGCCCATGCGCTGCAGCCGGGGCAGCGCATCGCGGTAGACCTTCGCCGGCAGGCGGAGCTGCAGCTCCAGGCGCAGGGCCTCGTCGGCCTGGAAGAGGTCGATCGGGCGGGGGAGGGGAGGGCGATAGGCGGCGATCGTGTCAGGAGAATGGTCCATGCCCCTCTATAATCAGCTCCGCCGGCGCCACCCCAGGGCCAGGAGAGCGATCAGCCAGGGGCCGCTCAGCCCGGCGGCGGCGCTGCAGGCGCGGGCCTTGTTCTCCTCGGCCTCCACCGGCTCGGCGCAGTCGGGGTCCACCTCGTCGCACCACTCGTCGCAGGTTCCGTCCTCGTAGCGCCCATTGATCTCGCAGAGGTCCACCGTCCCGTGGACGGCCTCGATCTGCTCCATCAGCCAGGGCCAGGCGACGTCCACCCGGCTGCTGCCCGACTCGGTCCGGCAGTTGTTGTCGCCCCAGGAATGAACCCCCACCTGGATCCACTCCTCGGAGCCGTCGAGCTGGGCGAGCTGCGGCCCGCCGCTGTCCCCGCTGCAGATCTGCCCCTCGTCGGGGTTGGTCTCGCTGAGGCTGTAGAGGAACATGTCGTCGACCTGGTCCAGCGTCAGGACGGCCGAGCGCTTGGTCCCGCTGCCGCTGCCCGAGGCGCTGCTGAGGCCGAAGCCGACGCTGACCATCTCCAGGCCCACATCCGTCTCGGAGAGGGGGAGGGGGTTGATGCGCATGGCCGGCACGGGCGCGTCCTCGTCGAGGACCAGGATGGCGAAGTCGAAGGCCCCCAGGTCGGTGCCCAGCGGACCGCTCTCCAGCTCGCGGTAGTCGGGGTGCACGGCCATGTCGACGAAGCCCCGGGTGTCGTCGGGATCGGTCACGTCGGTGCCGAAGTAGGCCTTGCCCAGGGCGACGACCGTCTCCAGCGGGAGGTCGTCCCCGCAGTGCCCGGCGCTGAGCACGATGCGCGGGGTGATGATCGAGCCCGTGCAGGCCGAGAAGGTGTACTCCCCGGCGCCCGCACCCAGCGAGACCGCCGCCGGGAAGCCGTACTCGGTCTCGCCGTTGACGATGCTGGTGGAAGGGGTGGAGGCGAGGGCCAGCGTGGAGAGGAGGAGGATCATGGGCGCGAGGCTAGCACCGTGGCGAGGCAACGGCGAGCCCGATCATGGGTCCGGGTAGCCGTACCAGAGGGAGGCGTTCCACTGTCCCCAGGATCCGTCCTTGTAGTGATCGGCCGCGAAGAGGGTCCAGCGGGGGCGCCACTCCTTCAGCTCTCTCGTTGTCAACCGAGAAACGACCGTTGCCCCATCAAGGGACTTCCCCAGTTCGGACAGCCTGGCCTCGGCCGCATCTGCCCACGGTTCAGAGATCGTCGGTTCGAAGTCCCAAAGGACCACCGACACCAGGTGGGGCTCGGTCCCGCTTGCGTCGATTGTCCCGACGTAGGTCCCCGAGATCGAGCCGTCGTCAACGATGTAGGTGACGGTGACGGGAATCCGCAGCTCCGGTCCAGGCAGGCAGTCCCACGGATCGCCTCCGGTACGAGTGACGGCCACCGGGGCTCCGGCCTGGGCGAAGGTGACCGAGAAGCTGCTGGTCGTACCCTCGGCCCCGTCGATAGGGGAGCGTTCCCAGGTGATGTTGGCCGGTGCCCATGCCTCGAAGATCGGCCAGACCTCGGCCAGGTCCACAGGCACCGCGACCTCGGACAAGGGCCACTCGGTCTCAACGCATGGAATGCCGCTCTCCCCACCATCCATGGTCCCGCCGTATCCCCCATCCCCTCCATCCATTCGGTCGATGGAGCCGCCGGCGTCTCCAGACCCGGTTGGAGGTGCTGCGCAGGACATGAACACGACGAACGAAACGAGAACGTGCATGAGATCCTCCTCAGAGATTGGCTCTGACCCAGTCGCGGATGGCCGCGGCGCGTGGGCCGGTGGTTGCGCCGGTAGGGCAGACCTCCGGGTTTCCGGTCCCCGGGCAGGAGTCCAGCAGCGAATAGGCCGTGACACCAGTGATCCAATGCCCCGCGCCGCAGTAGCCGGAGGGGCAGTAGAAGTGGGGCGCTCCAGAGATCCCCCGGGCGGCCCCGGTGTCCCACTTCACATAATCGGGAAGCACGGTCTGAACATAACCGTCGGCGCCCATCATGATCCGACCTACGAAGTCGTCGTCGGTGGTGAGCAGGCTGTTGAAAACAGTGTTGCTGAGACAATCCTGTCCCCGCCGAGGGTAGCCGCGAACGTAGTCCGGGGACTCGGTGATGTCGTCGCCGACGCTGGAGAGGGGCATCCAGCCCTTGCCCGGTCCGTCCACGAGGTGGACGAGGGCGTAGTCGTTGCTAAAACTGGTGGAACCGGTCCAACCTGGAGCGATAACCACAGCGTCGCCCTGGTGGCAGGACGGATAAACTCCAACAGGGATGGAGTGGATGTCCAGATTGCCCATGCTACACCAGTACTGGTCTTCCGGGAGATTGTTCACACAGTGGGCTGCGGTGAGTATGGTGTCTTCGTCGACCATGACCCCGCTGCAATATGCCCCGTACTCCTTGTCGGGATCATCTGTAGCCAGGAACATCATCTTGCGCTGGCGGCTGTTCATCGGCGCGGCGACGTCAAAGAGTGGGTCATCCTCGGGCTCGAACAGGTACCACCCCCCTCCCGTACAGTTCCACTTGTTCCAGGACATGGCGACGCCGAGCTCGACTTGGCCCGCGTTGTCCGGCTCCACCCAGGCTGCCTCCAGGCGTTCGCCCGGCTCGACACCGAAGAGGTCCTCCACCATGACGTCGTACGCCGCGCGCTTCTCGGCCACGCGTTCGGCGTCGACTGCGATGAGCAACCACTCACGCCCCAGGCTGTCGATACGGATGGCGAGGCCAACTCCAAAGTACCTATCCGGGTCTGGGTCCATCCCGGTCAGAACCTGATCGGGCACCGCCCACTCCTGGACCTCGGCGTCCGAAGCCGCCACAGAGTATATATGTTGCCCGTTGTAGCGCTAGGTCAGGGCGTCATCCACCATGGACTCGGGCGTCTCGACCGCATCGTCGAGGAGGAAGTAGTACTGGGTGTCGTCCAGCCACTGGACGTCGTCCCGCTCAGTGGACTCCTGTGCGAAGGACCGTGTGCTCAACAATAAGAGAACAACGGCAAGCGGCAGGCGGCAGGCGGCAGGCG
>DDSR01000478.1 GCA_002343455.1 Deltaproteobacteria bacterium UBA2385
CCTCCCTCGTGACCGTGCCCACCCCTGCCCCGCCCGCCCAGCGCTTCGGCAAGTACCAGATCCTGGAGCGGGTCTCGGCCGGAGGCATGGCCGAGGTCTACAAGGCCCGGCTGGACGGCGAGGGAGGCTTCCAGCGCCTGTTCGCCATCAAGCGCATCCTGCCGCACCTCAGCAGCCGGCCCGAGTTCGTCGAGATGCTGGTCGAAGAGGCGAAGATCGCCGGCCTGCTCTCCCACGCCAACATCGTCCAGATCCTGGACCTGGGCGAGGTCGAGGGCACCTGCTTCGTGGCCATGGAGTACGTCGACGGGCCCGATCTCGGCAAGGTCTTCGAGCGCTGCCGGCAGAAGGGCATCGCCCTGCCGGTGCCACACGCGACCTTCATCGTGGCCGAGGTGCTCAAGGCGCTGGAGTACGCCCACTCCCGCCGGGTGATGCGGGGCGGCAAGGAGCTGCCGCTGGAGATCGTGCACCGCGACGTCTCGGCGGCCAACGTGCTGATCAGCTACCAGGGCGAGGTCAAGCTGACCGACTTCGGCATCGCCCGGGCCAGCGTGAAGGCCCTGGAGACGGTCTCGGGGGTGGTCAAGGGCCGCTTCGACACCATGGCGCCCGAGCAGGCCGCCGGCCAGCGGGTGGACGCCCGGGCCGACATCTTCTCCGTCGGGGTGCTCTTCTACGAGTGCCTGACGGGGCGCCACCCCTTCCGCCGGGCCAACGAGGGCGCCACCCTCGACGCCATCCGGGCCGGCAGCTTCGAGCCCGCCTCGCAGGTCAACCCGGACGTGCCCTACCCGCTGGAGCAGGTGCTGGAGCGCGCCCTGGCGGTCGATCCCGCCGATCGTTTCGCCTCGGCGACCGAGATGAAGGAGGCGCTCGACCGGTTCTTCCACGAGTCGGGCTTCCTCTTCAGCCACTCCACGCTGGCTGCGTTCCTCCGCGGCCTCTTCCCCCAGGAGGCCCGCCGGAGCGAGCCGCGCCCCGCTCCGCCGGACGCGCCGGGCGACCCGACCGAGGCGCTGCCCGAGGCCGCCCCCCGGGCCCGAGGGGTCCAGCGGCTGCAGCGCTCGCCGGGTGATCCCTTCGCCGTGGCGGACAGCACCGCCCGCAGGGCGGCTGCGACCCAGGTGAGCCCGCCTCCGCGGTCCGCCCTGGCGCAGGCCGCCGACATGCCCGAGATCGAGGGCGCCCCCCCGGTCGCCGGCTTCGGAGAGGAGGCCACCCTGATCCGGCCCCCCCCGGGACAGGCCTCGCCGGGACAGGGCCCGGCTGCGCCTCCGGGATCCGGCCTGAGCGCCTCGGAGTGGGGCGAGGCCGAGACGGTCATCAAGCCGATGCCGGCGGGCTTGCAGGCGCCCTCCCCCCGACCGACCGGCCGACCGCCCCTCCCTCCTCTACCCGCCCAGCCGCCCGCCAAGGCCCGCTGGGGCCTGCACGCGGCCTGGTTCGCCTTCACGCTGGCCATGAGCGCGGCGGGCGTCGTGCTCGGGCTGGTCCTGGGCCAGCTCACCTTGGACAACAGCTCGCTGGCCGCCGAGCTGCCCGAGCCCCCACGCCACCCGCCCCAGCTCCGCGTGTTCCTCCCCGAGGGCGCCAGCCTGCTGCTGGACGGCGCGGCGGCCGGCGGCGGCTCGCCCGTCGACCTGAACCTGAGCGCGGGCGTGACACACCGGATCGAGGTCCGGCAGCAGGGCTTCCAGCCCTTCGACACCCGGGTCGTCCTGCAAGACAACGAGGTCCGGATCCTCCGCGTCCAGCAGGAAGTCCTCTCTCCCAGCGGGCGCTGATCGCCGCGTTCGGGTTAGTCCCGCGCGCCTTCCGGCCCTCAGGAACTCGCTTGACCGACCCTTCGCTCCCCTCGCCCGCTGGCGGGCCCCTGCGGCTCGTCGCGGCTTCGTTGCAGGCCCTGCGGCCCAAGCAGTGGGTGAAGAACGTCCTGCTGCTGGCCGCCATCGTCTTCTCGATGCAGTACACCTCGGTCGACGCCTGGGTCCGCACCGGGCTGGGCATCGCCGCCTTCTCGCTGGTCAGCAGCTCCGGCTACATCCTCAACGACGCCCGCGACCGCGAAGCCGACCGCCTGCACCCGCGCAAGAAGCAGCGGCCGATCGCCTCGGGGGCCCTGCCGGTCGGCCTCGCCTGGGTGCTGATGGGCGTGGTCTTCGCGCTGGGGCTGGGCATCTCCTGGTACCTGTCGCCGGCCTTCCTGGTCGTCATCCTGCTCTACTTCCTGACCACGGTCAGCTACTCGCTGTACTTCAAGCACATCGTCATCCTCGACGTGATGATGCTGGCGGCCTGCTACCTCTGGCGGGCCGCCGCCGGCGCCGTCGCCATCGGCGTGCCGATGAGCCCCTGGCTGCTGACCTGCACCGCCTTCCTGGCGCTCTTCCTCGGCTTCAACAAGCGCCGCGGCGAGCTCGGCGAGCTCTCGCCCGAGGACGTCGGCAAGACCCGGAAGAACCTGCTGGAGTACAACGCCGAGACCCTGGTGGAGTTCCAGGCGATCACGACCTCGGGGACGATCATCAGCTACGCGCTGTACACCGTGCTCGGCTCGCCCACGCCCTGGATGCTGCTGACCCTGCCCTATGTGCTCTACGGCGTCTTCCGGTACATCTGGCTGGTCAACACCCGCCGCGAGGGCGCGGCCCCCGACGAGACCCTACTCCGCGACGTGCCCATCCTGGCGACCGGGCTGCTCTTCGGCGTCACCGCCATCGCCGTGCTGGTCATCAACGTGGCGCGGCCGCTGGGCTGAGGCGACCGGGCGCGCGCCGCTACTGGGGCGCCGCTACTGGGGCGCCGGGCGAGCGGGCCCGTCCGGCTCCAGCAGGAGGCTGCCCAGGGTCAGGGCCGCGGGCCAGGGCGCCGAGCTCAGCAGGGTGACCGGCTGGCCGGGATCGCCGTCGACCAGCTCGACCATCAGCTCGGGGATCGACCGCCCGGCGGGGAGGTGGTCCAGCCGACCCTGGGCCGCGATCCGCACCTCGACGGTCCGCTCGTAGGCCCGGGCCAGGCGCGCCTCGGCCTCCCAGCCCGGTCCGACCTGGCGCAGCGTTGGCTCCAGGCCGATCCTCAGCTCCTGCTCCCCCCAGCGCACCAGCAGGGCGTCCCGGTCGGGCTCCCAGTGGTCGTCGCGGATCCGGAAGGCCAGCACCAGCTCGCCCTGCGGGTCGCGTCGCGCGGCGACCCCCATGGCGCCATCGCGCTCTCCCGACCAGCTGCTCTGGCCCATCAGGACCTGCGAGGGGTGGCGGAGTGCGATGGCCTGCTCATCCTGCCACTCCCTCAGGCTGCCATCGAATTCCGCCAGGCCGGCGCTGAGCCGGATCAGCGAGATCTGCTTGAAGCGGTCGTCGAGCACCCGGAACTGCCAGGGCGGCAAGGTGCTGGAGTCGATCCAGCTCAGGCCGATCAGGTGCTCGATGTCGACCAGCAGAGGCGTCCACTGCTCCTCTTCCCGGGGCAGGCGCAGCTCGAAGCGCCCATCGACCAGGCGGGCGCCCAGCCCGACCCCCGGTCCCGGGTGCTCGGCGACGTTGTCGGCGACGGCCGGCGGCGGCGCGCCGGTGGGGGTCGATCCGCTGGAGCTGAGCTGGAACCAGCCCTGCCCCTGGCTGGCGACGGCCAGGCCCGGCGTGAAGGAGTGCAGCTGGACGGGCCCGGGCAGCAGGGTCGAGACCCGCTCGCCGCTGCGCAGATCGTAGAGCTCGACCTGGACCGGGCCCTCGGAGACGGCCTGAGGGTCGGGGGCGGCCTGAGGGTCGGGGGCGGCCTGAGGGCCGGCCATCCAGACCTCGACCCGACCCTGGTCGACGGCCAGCGCGCCCGGGCTCATGCGCACCACGGGGTCGACCCCCGGCCGGGGCAGCCCTACGAGCACGCTGATCAGCTCACCGCCGGAGGTCCGCAGGACGACCGAGAGCGTATCGGGCAGCCCGGCCGCGGTGGAGGGAGGGGCGCAGCCGCTCGACAGCAGGCAGAGCGCCCCCACCGAGACGGCCACCAGGCCGCGGCTCGGCCGGGGCGACGGAGAGCTCAGCAGCTCAGCGCGCATTCAAGCAGGGCGTCGAGATCGGGGCTGGCGGTGATCGACGTCTCGTAGCGAGCCAGGGCGATCCGCCCGTCAGCCCCGACCACGAAGGCGGCGGGCAGCAGGGTGGCCCCGTCGTGCCGCGCGCCCTGGCCGTGGGTGAGGACCTGCCGGAGCGCATGGACCCCGTCGGGCCGCAGCAGGCTCTTCAGCGTGCCCTTCAGCATCCGGTCGGCGCCGATCCCGTAGCTGCGGAAGATGTCCCCCTCGACATCGACGATCACCGGAGCCAGGACGTGCATGCGCGGGACGAAGTCCCGGGCCCGCGTCAGCTCGGTGCGCGTCAGGACCACCAGCGCGATGCCCTGGCGATCGAAGTCGCTGTAGCGGGCCTGGATGGTGGCCATCGCCGCACGCCCGAAGGGGCTGGCGAAGTCGCGCACGAAGCAGAGCACCACAGGCCGCTTGCCCGCGGGCGGGGGGATCTGGACCTGCAAGCCGAATAGCGGCTGGGCATCGAAGGCGGGCGCAACATCGCCTGGAGAGAGCATCGGGACCTCGATCGGGCCCGGGGCCTAACGCGTTCTCCCTGGCGCGTCGCCGGGGCACCGACCTCCCCGCTGCCGGGTCGCCTGCCGGGTCGCCTGCCGGGTCCCAGCGGCCAGCTTACGAGGCCAGGTGGCTCCTCGCCCCACGACCTCCGACCGCCCGGCCCTCGTGCCAATCCGCGATCGGCTCACCGACCTCGGGCCGCTGCTCGGTCCGTCGGCCACCGGCTCGCTCTGGGCCTGGAGCGAGGCCGAGGCCGGGCCGGGCGGGCTGAAGGCGCACGGCGCGCGGGCCTGGCTCGACGCGCTGGACCTGCCGACCCACCCGCATCGCCGCAGCCCGGTCCTCACCGCCGCGACCACCGGCAGCCACCACCTCTCCGGCCTCGCCCGGCTGGCCGCCGCCCGCGGACGTCCCCTGGCGGCCATCCTCCTCCCGCAGCCCCCTCACCCGCACGCGCTCGCCAACGCCCGGATCAGCCTGCCCCTGCTCCAGGCCAGCTGGACCCTCACCCGCTGGTCGGAGCTGCCGCCGGCCCGCGCGCGGGCCCTGGCCGAGCTGGAGGCGCAGCATGGACACGAGGCCGTCTGGCTGCCTCCCGGTGGGGGGGGCGAGGTCTGGACGGCAGCCCTGAGCGAGGCCTGTGAGCAGGTGGTCCGCCGCGCCGCCGAGCTCCAGGTCGAGCGGATCGTCCTCGCCGCGGGCAGCGGCACGACCACCGCCGCGCTCTGGCTGGCCCTGGGTCGGCTGGGCCTGGAGCTGCCGCTGCTGGCCGTCTCGGCGGTCCCGAGGGCGGCGCTCTCGGAAGCGGAGCTGGCCCGCCGCTGCCGCCCGCGCGCTGGCTCGGATGGGCGACCTCTCCCCACGCTCATCGTCGACCCCTCCGGGACCCCCTACGGTCGGGAGAGCCCGGCCGCGCAGCGGGCCCGCGACCAGGCCCAGGCGCTGGGCCTCCCGCTGGACCCCTTCTACAGCGCCCGCGCCCTGGCCTGGTGCCTCGCCGAGCACGATGGGGGGCGGCTGAGAGGAGCCAGCCTGCTGGTCTGCGGCAACGAGGCCCCGCCCGCTCAGTCCTGACCGACCCGATCCACCGACTCCATCGCGTCCCGGAGCAGCTCCTTGCGGGTCGCCACCTCGGCCTCGGGGTTGGCGATGAAGTCGTTCAGCCGGGAGTTGACCGCCTGCAGCTGGCTGCCCAGGGCCAGGATCATGGCCCGTCGGAAGGCAGAGCCGGTCATGCGCGGATCCGCCAGGAGCCGCTCGAAGGGCTTACGATCCAGGCGCAGCAGCAGCCCCGGCGAGGACGCCACCCAGGTCGCCGTCCGCGGCTGCTCGGAGAGCAGGCCGACGTGGCCGAAGAACATGCCGGGCTTGAGGATGCTGACCGGGACCTCGACCCTGCGCCCCTTGTAGCCTTGAAGCCGCCGCACCTCGACCCGACCGTCGGCGATCAGCCAGACCGCCTCGGAGGGCTGCAGCCGGGTCGAGAGGACCTCGCCCGCGACCATCGGCTGCAGGCTCATATGCATGGCGATGGAGTGCAGGACGTCGGTCGAGATGCCCCGAAAGTAGGGCGAGCGGGCCAGGGCCCGGATGATGTCGGTGGCGCTCATCGGCGGAAGAACTCCTTGAGGCGGGTGAAGGCGGTGCGAGGCTCGTCCGCCTCGAAGGCCGAGGCCAGCACCCCGTCGATGGCCATCACCGAGTCGTGTACCCGTCGGGCGAGGGTGCGCATGACGGCCTCTTCCAGGGACCGAGGCACGCCGTTGCCCTCGCGGGCCAGCTCGTCGAGCGCGCTGGAGTCCAGCCGCAGCACCAGCCCGTCCTCGACCGCGCGGACCCGGGCCGAGCGCAGGGAGCCACGCCGGAACAGCGCCGCCTCGCCCAGGATCTCGCCAGGGCCGACGAAGGCCAGCGGCAAGGTGCCCTCGCCCGAGCCCAGCTCGACCGCGAAGCCGCCGCTGAGCACGATGACCAGGTCTTCGCCCTGATCGCCGACGTCCATCAGCAAGGACTCGCTGCTGATCGGCACCGGCGGCGCCAGCTCCAGCAGGCGCGCCAGCTCGGGGGGGCTCACGCCGGAGAACATCGGCATGTGCAGCAGGATCTCGTGTGGGTCCATGGGCAGGGCTCCGTGGGCAGGCAGACTACAGCAATCGCGCCCGCTCGGTGGACGGACTCGCCCGCCGGCATCGCGTGGAGGGTGCTAGCATGGGGCGATGCTGCTCGCCGGCCCCCTCACCCTCAGCCTCCTGCTGTCTTGCTCCGCGGACCGGCCGGCTCCGGCGCCAACGCTCAGCCCGGCGCTGCAGAGGGCGCTGGCCTGGCCGCTCCCCCCAGCGCAGGGCGGGCTCCCTCTCTGGCAGGGCGAGGCCGTGCGCGTCGAGGGCATCGAGGCCCGGCCGCTCCTGCTCGCCTTGGACAGCGCCGCCCGCCCCTCGCCGATCGCCATGATCCTGCTCGAGCCCGAGCGCGCCCTGGACGTCGGCGTCCTGGTCGCCCACGGCCACTTCGAGGGCGGCAAGAACGACCCCAACGCCTGGGAGGTGGCCTGGGGCCTGGCCCGCCGCGGCGCCCGCGTCGTCCTGGTGGACAGCCCCGGAGTGGAGGAGTGGGCCGCCGAGGCCTACGATGTCCACCTGGAGCGAGGCGCCCACAACCGGGTCTTCCTGGCCGCCGCGGGCACCAGCGCGATGGCCCTCCAGGTCGCCGCCCTTCGCCGGGGGCTGGACCTGCTCCAGGCCCGAGGCGCGCGCGAGCTCGGCGCCACCGGTGCCAGCGGCGGCGCGGTGGCGACCTTCTACCTCGGGCTGGTCGACGACCGGGTCGGCGCCCTGGCCCTGGCCAGCCCCCCTCCGATCCCCCGCGAGCCCGAGGCCGGCGGCTGCCCCTGCGATCAGCTCCCCGCGGTGCCCGGCCCCGATCCGAGCGTGCTCGCCGCGCTCACCCGCCCCACTCTCTGGATGAGCGAGCAGGCCGGGCCTCGCCCCGAGGGCCTGGGCCGCGCGGTCGAGCGGAAGGTGCTGGAGGGGGCGCACGCCTACACCCCCCCGATGCAGGCGCAGGCCTGGGCCTTCTTCGACCGGGAGCTCGGGCTGCGCCGGCCTTCGGCCGAGGGCGAGGCACCCCGCCTGGACCTGCACAGCGCGGGGCCCGAGGGCACCCCCGACGTCGCCAGCCTGCGGGCCCTGGCCCTCCCCGACCCGGGGCCCTGGTCGCCCCAGGTCGACGCCGACCGGCCCTTCCCCTACGAGCTCTCCTGCAGCGGAGAGGGGCCCACTGTGCTCGCCCTCGGCGCGTCCGCCCCGGACCTCGACGCCCTCCAAGACGCAGGCCTGAGCCCCTGCGCGCTGGTGATCCCCGAAGACCCGCGGGCCCTCGCCCGGGCCATCGGTGCTGGCCGCCCGCCGGCCGACGCGGTCCTGGGCGCCGTGCGCGCCGCCACGGAGCGCCGCCAGGTCCGCGGCCTGTTCGCCCGCCGAGGCTGGGCCCTGCTGGCCGCGCGGGCCGACCGACCCTACGTCGTGGCCGACCCGCTGACCCAGCTCGGGCAGCTGGACACCCAGCTCGACCCCCCCTGGGTCCACGTCCCGGGAGCCTGGACCGGAGGGGCCCAGGCGGCCGTCGCGGGGGCCCGCTCCCACGGGCAGGACCTCCAAGCCCTCGCCCGCGAGCTGCGCCTCGCCACCGTCGAGGCCCCCTGATGGGCGAGCGCCGGTCCCGAACGCACGAGCAGGGAGCCCTGCTCCTCGTGCTGCTGGTCCTGCCGGCCCTGCTGCTCTGGCCGCTGCCACTGGTCGCGCATCGGGAGCTCCTGACCGCCCCGGAGTACGAGGCGGCCAGCCACCTCTGGGGCCTGTGGGCCGCCTGGCAGGAGGCCAGCCCGGTGAGCATCTCCTCGACGCTCCTGGCCTGGCCCTCCGGCGTCGAGCTCGTGCTGGTCGACCCGATCCACCTGCCCGCATTCGGGCTCGGGCTGGCCCTCTCCGGGCCGACCCTGGGCTTCAACCTCGTGGTCCTGCAGGGGCTGCTGGTGGCCGGGATGGCGGGCGCGCTGCTGGCCCGCGAGAGCGGCGGAGCGCCCTGGCTGGGCGCGCTGGCCGCCATGGCGGTCCCCGGGCTGGTGGCCGCCTCGGGCGACGGGATCACCGAGGACCTCGCCGTCGGCTTCGTCGCCCTCTTCGCCGCCTTGCTGCTGCGCGCCCGCCGCCTGGAGGGCCCGGCACCGACCCTGCTGGCCGCGCTGGCCCTGGNNCCCCTACAACGCCCTGCTGGCCGCGCTGGTCCTGGCCGGGATCACCCTCGCGGCCCGGCCCTCGCGCCGTACCCTGCTCCAGTCCGTGGGGGTGGCCCTGGTCGGCCTCGCCCTGGCGGCGCCCCCCCTCTGGGCGATCCTGCGGGTGCGCTCGGCCGAGCTCCCGGGGGCCGCCAGCCGTGCCGGGATCCCCGCCCCCGACGTCGGCCCCGATCGGTTCCGAGGCGGCCTGATGCACGGCGTCGACCTGCTCGACCCCTGGCTGCCCGCGATCGTGACCGAGGGGGTGCCCCAGGTCAGCCACAGCGGCTACCTCGGCCTCGTCGCCTTGCTCGCCGGCCTCTACGCCGGGTGGAAGCAGCCCCGCCTTCGCCTCGCCCTGCTGGGCATCGCCGGGCTGGTCGTCCTGGCGCTCGGCCCCTGGCTCAGCCTGGCCGGTCGCCCCGTCGAGCTGGGCGGCCAGCCGCTGATGGCCCCCGCCGGCTGGCTGATGCTGCTGGCCCCCCCCCTGGCCCGCCTCACCCGCTGGTACCGAGCCGCGGTGCTGGCCGCCTTGCTCCTTGCGCCGCTGGCCGCCGCCGCTGCCGGGAGCAGCCGACGGGCCCGCCTCCTGCTCGCCGCCGGGCTGCTGGCCGACACCCTGCTGCTGGCCCCGATCCCCTGGCCGCTGCCCTCCACGCCGCTCCCTGGCGCCCCGCTGGTCGAGGCCCTGGAGGGCCTGCCGCCGGGCGCTGTGCTGGAGCTGCCCCTCTCCACTACCGGCTCCCCTCCCCCCGGCCAGTGGCGCGACATCGGCCCGCTGGTGCAGCTCGGGCACGGCCGCCCCTTGGGCNNCCCTTGGGCGGCGCGATGATGGGCCTGCCGCCCTCGGATCCGGCACGACGAGCCCAGCGCGCCGTGCTGGAGCTGGCCCGGGGAGGAGGCATGCGCCCAAGCGAGCGGGAGGCCCTCACCGAAGCGGGCTTCCGAGCCCTCGTGTTGCGCACTCGTTTCCTGCAGCTCCCGCCCGACGCGATCGAGGACCTCAGCCGCTGCCTGGGGCCGCTGGTACACCAGGAGGAGGGCCTCCTGCTCCTCTCGATCGAGGCCGAAGGCGGTCCCTGTGAACCCCACAGCGGCGCTGGGGTCAAAGGCACACGGCGTTGACAGCATCGCGTCGATGCTGTAAAAACCGCGATTCCGTGACACGAACTTCGACGCTCTCCAGCCCTTGGAGTCAGCACGAAGCGGCGCGCGCAGGGGAGAGAGAACATGCGAGTCGTCTGCGACAACTGCGGGGCCAGCTACAAGATCCCGGAGACCAAGCTGGTCAAGGAGGTCAACAAGGCCACCTGCCGCAAGTGCGGACACCGGATGCTCATCCGCAAGGGAGGCGACGGGGACGGCGCGACCCAGCAGATGGACGAGAACCCCTACCTGTCCTCCGTCGGCTCGGAGGAGTTCCGCTCGGCCATCGCCGCCGCTTCGGCGGGGGTCCCGCGCGTCGACGTCGCTCCGCGCTCCGAGTGGGAGGAGGAAGACCCCACCCACATCGCTCAGATGGACGAGCACGGCGATCCCATCCCGCCGCCGCCC
>DDSR01000252.1 GCA_002343455.1 Deltaproteobacteria bacterium UBA2385
CAGCCTGCCGGGAGAGGCTCGGCCATCAGGAAGGCAGGAAGAGAGGAAAGCAGGAAGGAAGACAGGCTCGACCCCCCCGCCCGCCACCTCAGCGAGCCTGGCCCCACAGGTAGGTGATGCCCACGCTGCCGGTGGTGACGGAGGACTTCATCGTGCCGTTGCCGACGGCCGGCCCGTTCTTCACCTCCAGCGGCTCGCCGTTGAAGCCGACCGCCACCAGGTCCACGGGGACCTCGATCCGATACACGATGCTGTCGCGGATCTCCTGGGTCTTGATGAAGGACTGGATGAAGCCGGCGTCGATGCTCAGGCGATCCTTGATCATCGCCGACATCCCCGCCGCGACCCCCCACTTCGGTCCGTCCACCAGGGACACCGACAGCGCCTCGGTCGGGATGGCGCTGGTCTCGTAGTATCCACCGGCGCGTACAGTGAACACATCGCTGAGGTCGGCGTCTCCGCCCAGGCGCAAGCTCCAGGCGTCTTGGTAGCCCTGCGGAAGCACCACGTCGTCGGTGATCTCCTGGTCGTCCGGCAAGATCGGCGAGCCCGTCGAGGCCAGCACGAGGTTGACGTCGGTCACCCGGATCTCCTCGGCGGTCCGCCAGTTCTGGTAGACGGCGGCGGCTTCGATCTCCACCGAGGGGATCGGCCGCACCGCCACGCCCATGCGTACGATCCAGGGCATGGTCAGCAGGACGGTGATGTCGTCGTCGATGGCCGGATCGCCCGAGATCAGGTTGGCGTTGTTCTCGCCATCGCCCTCGACCAGCCAGTGGTCCTCGGCGAGTTGCACCTCCAGGCTGCCCTTGCCCTTGACCCGCAGGGGAGGGAGCACGCTCGCGCCGATCGAGATCCACTTGGTCGGCTTCGCCAGGATCCCGACGTTGCCGGTGATACGAGCCGGGTCGTACATCTTGAGCTGGGCGCTGAGGTCGTTCTCCTCGGCCGAGGTTCCCTCCGGACAGGAGCCGATCTCGCTGTCGAATTCGTCCTCGTCCTTGCAGACCATCAGGTTCAGGGACTGTTCGGCCCGCACCAGCGTCCAGTGAACGCCGACGCCGATGGAGAGCCAGTCGGCGCGCACCGCCACGCTGGGCCCCCCCCAGATCTGCCAGGTCAGCGAGTCGATGATCGTATAGCTGCTGGCGCCGTCCTCGGGGTAGCTCATCGAGGGCGCCATCGGCGTCCACATGCCGAAGGCGAAGTAGGTGTTCGGCAGCCCGAAGTTGTGGCCCACGCCCAGGGCCGGGATCTGCATCGGGGCCGCGCCGTTCTTGATCGGGTCCCAGGTCTTGCTGACGTCGCCGTTCTCGTCCAGGTCCACCCGGGTGAACTCGACGTTCTGGTGGAACATGGTGTAGTTGACGTAGACCTGCGGCCGGTCCAGGTTCATCAGCGCCGCGGGGTTGTAGTACTGGGCGCTGAGGTCGTCGGCGCCGGCGATGAAGGCGCCCGCGCGGGCCATCCCGCGGGTGCCCGTGTCGGTGAAGTAGTAGCCGGCAGCCTGGGCAGAGGGGGCGAGGGCGAGGGCGATGGCGATGGCGAGCAGCATGAGCCTTCCGGTCAGCGAGGAGGCCGGAGCATATCGTCAGCGGGCGAGGCTCGCCTCGAAGCGGGCGCGGTCGACGCCCTCGGCCGCCAGGGCGCGCACCCGGCTGCTGGCGGTCTCGTCCATCAGTCGGGCGTAGAGGCCCTCGGCCTCGCCGGGCGCCCCGGCGCGCAGGGCGGCGTTGGCCTCCAGCAGGCGACGCTCGTCCTCCAGGCTCGGCTCCAAGAGCACCTGGGCCTCCAGCCCCGCTTGCTCCAGCCCCGCTTGCTTCTGCCCCGCTCGCTCAAGCCAGGGGCGCGCCGCGCCGTGCTCGCCGTTCTGGTGCAGGGTGCGGCCGACCAGGTAGCGGGGCACCGGATC
Source organism: Deltaproteobacteria bacterium UBA2385 (assembly GCA_002343455.1). Taxonomy (GTDB): domain Bacteria; phylum Myxococcota_A; class UBA796; order UBA796; family UBA2385; genus UBA2385. The sequence goes on from DDSR01000252.1 coordinate 1,913, forward strand.
GCTGGGGTCCAGCTCGGCCCAGGACAGCGCGCGCCACAGGCGGGCGGCGCTGTTGAGCCCCTCGTCCAGCAGGTAGCGCCTCGCCCGCTCGGCGCCCTCCTCGTCGCCCTGCGTGCCCTTGTGCTTCACCAGCAGCCGTCGGGTCCGGCCCTCGTCCAGCGGCAGGCTCAGGCAGCGCTCGTACTCCCGGTTGGCCTCCAGGACCTCGCCCGCCCCCCAGCGCAGATCCCCGACCAGCTCGCGGGCGGTGGCCTGGCGCACCGGGCCCAGCTCCTCGCGCTCGGCCATTCGCGCGGCGATCTCCATCGCCCCGGCGGTGTCACCGGCCTTCGCCTTCAGGCGGGCCAGCTCCAGGCGGTGCTCGGGGCTGCCCGGCTCCAGGTCCCGCATCCGCTCGCGCAGGGCGATGGCCCGGTCCAGCGCGCCTCGGGCCTCGGCCTGCCCCGCCAGGCGGGCCAGCTCGCCCATCGTCCGGGCGCAGGCCCGCTGAAAGATGCTGCCCCGCCGGTACCGATGGCCGGCCAGGGCTCGCTCGCCGTCGGAGAGCTCGACCTGGTCGACCCAGCCCTCCCACTCGCCGACCAGCTCGTCCAGGCTGCGCCCGTAGGCCGCCTCCAGGTCCGCGTCGCGGTAGGCCTGCTTGAAGGTGGCGATGCCGTGCCGGGCGATCAGCCACTGCACGAAGGAGCTGGCCGTGGTGTAGGCGCGGGCGCCGGGCTGGTTCCAGAAGCCGGCCGGGTCGAAGAGCTGCCGCAGATCGGGTGCCAGCCCCAGCTCGCGCATCGCCCGGCTGGCCTGGTGAACGCTCAGCTCGTCGGGCGGGGCGTCCGCCGCGCTGGCCACGCCCTCGATCAGGGCCATGTCCGGGATCAGGCCCCAGCGCATCGGCAGCTGCAAGGGGCCTCGCCCGAAGGGAGCGGTGAAGAGGTGGGCCAGCTCGTGGGCCAGCGCCGTGTCCCCGATCTCCGACCAGCGGATGTGCATCTGGTGGGTCCAGGGGCGGGCCACCAGGGTCTGGCGGCTGCCCAGCAGGCGCTGCTGCTGCTTGCGGTTGCCGTAGACGAAGCTGTCGATGGGGCGCCCGCGCCACTGCACCGGGTCCTCGTCGAAGAAGCTCACCATCTCGGCGTAGCGGAACTCGTGGTCCAGGGCGATCAGCTCGCGGGCGCGCTCGTCCAGGCTGCCCGGGTCGTAGTGGATGCGGAAGTGCTCGGTCTCGATCAGCCCGCCCAGGGCCTCCTTCACGCTGGCCTGGTCGTGCTGGATGTTCAGCGCCGCCCGCTGGTGGTGCAGGGTCAGGAGGCCCGCCAGGACCACCGCGAGCGCCAGGGGCAGCCCGCCCAAGGCCCGCTCGCCGCGGCGTCGCCAGGCCAGCTCGAGCCCGAGCACCAGGGCCGCGCTGCCCAGCAGCACCCCGACCCGCGCCCAGAGCAGGCCGCGGGGGAGCTGGATGGCCTCGTCGTAGAGCGAGCCGGCGAACCAGCCGATGGTCCAGGTGTGCCCGGCGATCGGGGGCTGCCAGGCCAGCCGCCACAGGAAGGCCAGGGTCTGGACCAGGACGACGCCCAGGGCCAGCGCCAGCCGGCCCCGGGGCAGGGGAGCGGTGGCGAAGGCGATCGCCTGCCCGGCCAGCACGCTCACCGGGGGAATGACCCCCCAGAAGGCGATGCCGAGCGGGATGTCGCAGTTCTTCACCCGCAGCGCGTTGAGCAGCAGGAGCGCGGCGGCGGGGAGCACCAGGGCGAGGTTGCCGCGGGCCAGGTCCAGGTAGAGGGCGAGGGCGCCGGGCCCCCGGGGGTCGAGTGGAGAAGGCAGGGCGCCCCGGCCGAAGAGCAGGCTGGTTCGCACCATCGCCCCGATGCCCAGCACCGCCCCCGCCACGGCCGCCGACTCGTAGCCGAGCAGGTTGACCAGCGGAAAAGCGCAGAGCAGAAGCCCCAGAAAGACCGAGAGAGACATCCAGGGGAGGATCGTGCGCATCGCCGAGGACTATCGTAGCGCCATGAGCCCTGGTCCCGATGAAGCTGCCCAGGTGCGGGAACACTTCCACGCCGAGCTTCGCCTCCGCAACGTCGGGGCCTTCTCCACCTCCGCGCTGGCCTTCGGCTTCGCCTACCTCGCCTGGTCCGCCTTCGACTGGCTGCTCGCCCCCGACCACTGGCCCGAGTTCCTGGCCGTTCGGCTGGCGGTGCTCGGCCTCAGCGCCGTCCTCGCCGCGCTGGTCCGTCGCCCCGAGCTGGGCCGCCATGTCTGGTCGGTCTTCTGGCTCTGGCTGTTCGCCTGTGGCGCCGGCATCGCGTTGATGCTGCCTCAGGTCGAGCAGAACCTGCTGCCCTATGTGCTGGGCTTCAGCCTGATCCTCTACGGCGCGGGCCTGTTGCCCTTCTGGCCGCCCGCCTACGCGGCCAGCAATGTCCTGGCCATCGTCGCCTCCGGCGCCTTGGCCTTCCTGGCCTGGCCGACCGAGACCTCCCCCCGAGACCTGCTCTCCGGGAGCTTCTTCGTCCTGACCGGGGCGATCGCCAGCGTGATCATGGCGGCCTTCAAGTACGACCTCGCCCGGCGCGATCACCTCAGCCGGTCCGAGCTCGCCGCGACCACCCAGCGCCTCTCCGGCGCGCTGGAGCGGCTGCGCCAGGCCGACCAGCTCCAGCGGCGCTTCTTCGCCAACATCACCCACGAGCTGCGCACGCCCTTGACCCTGATCCTCTCGCCCATCCAGGCGCTGCGCACCGACGACCTGGGCGAGAAGCACCAGGCGACCCTGGCCTCGGTCGAGGCCAACGCCGAGCGGCTGCTCCGGCTGATCGACGACCTGCTCGACCTCGCCCGGGTCGACGCGGGCGGCCTGCGCATCCGGGTGGCGCCCGTGCAGCTCCCTGATCTCTTCGGCGCGGTCATCGATCGGCTGCGGCCCGCGGCCGAGCGGCAGGGGGTCCGGGTGATCCTGGCGGTCGAGGGGAGCCCGGCGGCCATCATGGGCGACGCCCACCGGCTGGACATGGTGGCCACCAACCTGCTCGGCAACGCGCTGAAACACTGCCGCGAGGCCCACGAGGTGCGGGTCACCATCCAGGAGCAGCCCGGCGTCGTCCGGGTGGAGGTCCAGGACCAGGGGCCCGGCATCGCCCAGGAGGACGTCGAGCGCATCTTCGCCCGCTTCCAGCAGGGGCGTCACAGCCCCGAAGGCGGCGTCGGCATCGGGCTCTCCCTGGCCCGCGAGCTGGTCGAGCTCCACGGAGGGCGGCTCCAGCTGCGCTCGGTCGAGGGGCAGGGCTCCACCTTCTCCTTCGAGCTGCCGCTGGGCACCGCCCACCTGCGGCCCGAGATCATCGAGCGACGGGGAGAGGTGATGGATCGCCGGACCCTCGATCGCGCCGGCGGGCGGCGCAGCTCGGACGGCGCTCCTCTGCTCGGCGGCGAGCTGGAGCTGAGCGTGGGAGAGGAGCCGCGGGCCCTGGCGGAGGAGCGCCCGGTCCTGCTGGAGCGAGGGCGTCGTCCTCGGGTCCTCGTCGCCGAGGACCAGGCCCAGCTCCGCGCCTTCCTGGCCGAGCTGCTCGGGCGGGAGTTCGAGGTGATCGAGGCCCCGGACGGAGACAAGGCCTGGGAGTTGGCCGGCCGGGTGCGTCCCGACCTGGTGCTGACCGATATGTCGATGCCGGGCCGCTCCGGGGCCAGCCTCTGCCGCGCCATCAAGGCCGACCCCCGGCTCCGCACCATCCCGGTCGTGCTGCTCACCGCCTGGTCGGGCACCGACGCCATCGTCCAGGCCTACGCCGATGGCGCCGACGACTTCGTCGCCAAGCCCTTCCACCCCCAGATCCTGATGGCTCGGCTCCGTGCACAGCTGCGGCTGCGGGAGCTCGGCGCCGCGCTCGCCCACCGGGAGCGGCTGGCCGCGGTGGGCACGCTCAGCGCCGGCCTCCTCCACGAGATCCGCAACCCCCTCAACGCCCTGCTGCAGGCCTCGCGGACCCTGGGCGAGGCGGAGGTGGACGCCGAGGTTCAGCAGGCCCTGGTAGGCGTCGTGCTGGAGTCCGGTGAGCGGCTGCACACCCTGACCTCGACCCTGGACGCGCACGCCCGCCCCGCCGAGGGCGGCGCCGAGTCGACCGCCGACCTGGTCGCCGGGATGGAGGCCACCCTGCACCTGCTCTCCTTCCGGCTGCATGGCATCGAGGTGGAGCGCGACTGGGAGGGGCCGGTGTACTCGCTGGCCTCGGCGTCGGGCCTGAACCAGGTCTTCCTCAACCTGCTCGACAACGCCATCAAGGCCGGCGCCCGCCGCATCCGGGTGCAGATCCGCGCGGCCACGGGGCACTGCCTCGTCCGCATCCGAGACGACGGCCGGGGGGTCGAGCCGGCGCTGCTGCCACGGATCTTCGAGCCCTTCGTCACCAGCGCCACCCAGGGCGAGAGCAGCGGGCTGGGGCTCTATGTCTGCCGCGAGATCGTCGAGGGGGTCGGGGGTCGGATCGAGGTCGAGAGCGAGCCGGAATCGGGATCGGTCTTCACCGTGTTCCTGCCTCTCGCCCGCTGAAGTCGAGGCTTTCAATCCCTTACAACGCGTGCGATACTGGCCCCCCCACCCCGCGTAGAGTCGTCCCCGATGTCCCGAACCTATGACGAGCTGGCCGGCCCGAGCAGCCGCGGGATCCACTTCCGGCCGGAGCGCAGCCGCGTGCGCGACCTCTTCGCGGGGGATGTGCGCGCCACGCTCCGTTGCGCCGGGGTCGAGCTGCCGGTCGTCGATCTCAGCATGAACGGGATCGCGGTCCTGGCTCCGATCGACGCGCCCCTGCCCCCGCTCGGGCAGGAGCTGGAGGGCAGCCTGCTGCTGGACGGCCGCCTCTCCTTCCAGGGCCGCTTGCGCCTCGCCCGAACGGAGCCCTCGGCCCTCGGCAACCGCCTTGGCCTGGCCGTGGCCCAGGGCTTCATCGATCTCCCGGCCCTGGCCCGACAGGTGGAGGAGGAGCGGCTGGTCCGTGATCTCGCCTTGGGCGCCGAGCCGGGCCAGGGGCTGGTCTCCCAGGACTACCTGCGGGCCCTCCAGCGGGTGGTCGCCTTCGTGCAGTTCTACCGGACCGTGCTCTCCCGGCACGAAGCCCGCTGCAAGGCCGAAGGCGCCGAGCGCGCCCCGAAGGCCCTCGCCGAGCTCGAGTTCAAGGCCTTGCAGGCCCTGCGGGCTCCCTGGACCGAGCTGCGCCTCGAAGCCTGCCGCGCCGTGCGACCGATGATGGAGGACCGCTCCCAGCGGGCCGCCGCCAAGGCGCTCACCCAGACCCTGCTGACCCCCCTGCTGATGGAGAGCCCCTGCGTCGCGCGCTCCTTCCTCAAGCCGCTGGGCTACCCCGGCGACTACCAGGTCATGCTCCATTGTTACGAGGACGCGCTCGAAGGAGAGACCGCCTTCGGTCGGGTCTTCCACAAGCTGTGGATCGAGCACCCCATGCCCTCCGGGGTCCGCACGCGCTGCGATCTCGTGGTCGAGCTCATCCTCCAGCAGCTGGAGCTTCGGCGGGACCCCCAGCAGACGCTGCGGGTGACCCTGCTCGGCTGCGGGCCAGCCCGCGAGATCGGCGGCTTCGTCGAGCGGCAGCTGGCCTGGCCCGGCTCCATCCGCTGGACCCTGATCGACCAGGAAGAAGAGGCGCTCAGCCTCGCCTGGAGGACGGCGCGCCCCCTCCTCGGCAGCGAGTCACGCAAGGCCGAGCTTCGCTGCCTGACCCTGTCCTTCACCCAGCTCCTCCAGGATCCCGGCATCCTCCCCGGCGGCGCGGGCGAGGACTTCATCGGCTGCTCCGGCCTCTTCGACTACCTGCGTGATCCGCTCGCCCAGAGCCTGCTGCTGGAGATGTACCAGCGCCTCGCTCCCGGGGGCAGGCTGGCCGTCGGCAACGCCATCGGCCCCGACGCCGAGTTCTGGTCCCCCGAGATGGTGCTCGACTGGCATATGATCTACCGGACCCGTGAACAGATGCTGGCGCTGGCCGCGCGGCTGCCCGCCCACGCCGAGGTCGACGTGCAGCAGGAGTCCGGCGGGGCCTACCACTTCCTGATCGTGCGCCGACCCGAGGAGGTCGCATGAGCTTCGACGTGCTCTACGTGGACGACGATCGCAGCAACCTGACGGTCTTCCAGGCCGCCTTCGGGAGGGACTTCAAGGTCCAGCTGGCCGAGAGCGGCGAGCAGGCCTTGGAGCTGATGGCGCAGAACGAGGTGGCGGTCCTGCTCTCCGACCAGCGCATGCCCGGCCTCACGGGAGTCGAGCTGCTCACGATGGCTCGGCAGCGCTACCCGGACACCGAGCGTTACCTCGTGACGGCCTACTCGAACCTGGACGAGGCCATCCAGGCGGTCAACCTGGGCCACATCCGGCGCTACCTGCGCAAGCCCTGGGCCGCGCACGACATCCGGCAGGCCATTCGGGAGGGCATCGAGACCTGGACCTTGCGCAAGCGGGTCCGCCTGCTGGAGCGCCAGGCCTGGCAGTCCGAGCGCATCTACGCCCTCGGGGTGGTCGCGGCGGGCGTGGCCCACGAGCTCCGCAACCCGCTGGGCAGCCTGCTGCTTCAGACCGAGATGGCCGAGGTCGAGGCGCAGGAGGCCGGCTGCGGCGCCTCGATCCTGGCGCGAATGGCGTCGATTCGCGGCTCGGTGCTGCGGGTGCGCGACATCCTGGACGGCATGAGCATCGCCCACCGCAGCAGCCCCAGCGGCGACCAGGTCGATCTCAACGAGGTCGTGCGGCTGACCCTGACCAGCCTGAAGGGCAGCATCCGGTCCCGCGCCAACCTGAACATCGAGCTCACCCCGGTCCCCCCGGTCCGCGGCTCCAGCACCACGCTCGGACAGGTGGTGCTCAACCTCCTGGTCAACGCCCTGCAGGCCCTGCCCGAGGGCGAGCCGCCCGGCAATCACGAGATCACGGTGCGCCTGTCTCCCCAGGAAGGGTTCGCCGTGCTGGAGATCGAGGACACCGGCCGCGGCATCCCGCCCGAAGTCCTGCCGCGGCTGTTCGAGCCCTTCTTCACGACCAAGGAGAGCGGCGGCACCGGCCTGGGCCTGGCGATCAGCCGCCGCATCGTCGAGGACCAGGGAGGCAGCATCGAGGTCGCCCCGGGGGCCGAGCGCGGGAGCCTGTTTCGGGTGAGGCTGCCGCTGGCCTGAACAGAGCCGCGCTCAGCGCGTCGCGGTGAAGTCCCAGATGGTGGTCGTGCAGCCGAAACACCAGGTGCCTCCCGAGAAGGCCGCCGTGAAGGTCCCTTGCAGCGTGTTCTCGTCGAGGAAGGTCCCGGTGACGGTGTAGGTCTCGGTGCAGGTCCCCGGGATGCTGCGGCTGACCTCGATGCTGCTGTCCGAGGTGAACGAGCCGCTCATCGTGCCCGGCTGGCCCGAACCGGTGCTGGTCAGGCTGACGCTCGGGTACAGATCGCTGATCAGCCAGTAGCGGAAGTTGATCGAGACGAGGCCGTAGGCGCAGCTGTGGCTGATGCTGCTGCCGATGTCCCAGGAGCCGGTGTAGTCGACCTCGGCCGAGCCGATGGTGACCGAGTCCGAGGCGCTGGCGCCGTCGGTCTCGCCGTCGTTCGGGGTGATCGTGCAGGTCCAGACCTCGCCGTCCACGGTGTCCTCGGCCGCGACCGTGTCCCCGTCGCGCAGGGTGGTGAGGGCGTCCCCGTAGGACGTCGAGCCGTTGGACCAGGTGATCGTGTAGCTGATGCTGTCGCCGTCGGCGTCCGTGCTGCTTGTGTCCAGCTCGCAGAGCAGATCGTCCTCACCCTCGATCGGGTCGGCCGGCTCGATCGTGGCGCCGGGCGCGGTCGGCGGCGAGTTCAGGACGGTCGTGGTCGAGGAGGTGAGGGGAGCGCCGCTGTCGGTGCCGTCCGTGGGCGTCACCGTCACGGCGACGCGATCGCCCTTGTCGAACCAGCTCACCCCCGAGAGGGTGCTTCCGCTGGCCGAGACCGTCGAACCGTTCACTGTCCAGGTGTAGCTGGCGCTGACGCTGTCGCCGTCGGCGTCCGCGCTGCCGATGTTGGCGTTGAGCGTATCGTTGGTGTACGCGCTGGTCGGGGTCAGGCTGACGCTGCTCAGCGTCGGCGCGGTGTTGCCGATCTCCACCTCGTCGCTGCCGGCCGCGCCGCTGGCGCTGCCATCGCTCGGCACCACCTCCACCCGCCAGGTCTGCCCCCGGCTGGTCGCCGAGGCGTCCACCGTCGTCCCGGTCCAGCTCGTTGCTTCCACCTCGTCCCGATACCAGCGGTAGCTGTAGGAGACGGCGTCGCCGTCCGGATCGACCGACTCGCTGCGGATCACCACCCCCAGGTCGTCGTCGGTGCCGGGCGAGGCGGGGCTGATCTCCACGGTCGGCGCGCTGGGGCCCTGGTTCACCTGCAGGGTGGCCGTGGCGCTGCCGGAGAGGCCCGTGCTGTCGGTGGCCAACAGGCTGATGATGTGCAGGCCGGGCGAGAGGCTGGCGCTGGTGAAGCTGCTCAGGCCAGAGGAGTCGGCCGGGGCGCTGGAGAGGATGCCGTCCAGGGAGGAGGCCCAAGACAGGCTGAGCGAGGCGGCGGCGTCCTCGTTGTCGGAGACCTAGCCCTGAAAGAGCGCGGTCGAGCCCTGGTTGACCACCTCTCCGGCGCTGGGGCGGCTGATGCTGACCAGGGGCAGGGAGCCGACCGTCCAGGTGATGGTGTCGGTGCAGGTCGCGCCCAGCTCGTCTTCGATGCTCAGCGAGATGGTGTGGGCGCCGGCCGAGAGCCCCGGCCAGGACAGGCTCACCAGCCCGTCGGAGGCGGGGTTCTGCTCGGTCCCGATCAGGCCGTCCAGGCTGCTGGTCCAGCGCGCCGTCAGGGTGTCGGCCGGCTGGTCGGCGTCCGAGACCTGGGCCGACAAGACCAGCGAGCTGCCCGAGGCCGCCGCGCCGCCGTCCTCGGGGCTGAGGATCTCGCAGCTGGGGCTGCTGTTGGGAGGGCCCACGGTGACCACCACCTGGTCGGCCCCGGTCTTGCCCGAGAGATCCGTCACCGTCAGGGTCAGGGCGTGCTGGCCCGCGCTCAGCCAGGTGGCGCCGGTGAACAGCCCCGAGCTGTCCAGCGCCCCGTCAAGGCTCAGCTCTCCGTCCAGGTCGCTGCGCCAGGCCAGGCTCAGCTCGCTGGCGGCGTCCTCGTTGTCGGAGACCCGGGCCTGGAAGGAGACCTTCTGGTCGCTGTAGAGGCGATCCTCGCTGCCCGGATCCAGGATCTCCGCCTGGGGAGGATCGGTCGGCGCCACCTGGAAGACCACCTTGGCGCTGGCGCTGGACCCGTCCGGATCCCAGACCTCCAGGGTGATGCTGTCCGCGCTCGGCGTGGGGCTGAGCGTGCAGGTGGTGAGGCCCTCCGAGGTCGGGGCGAGGGCCTCGCAGACCAGCGTGTCCCCCAGGTACCAGCTCGCCAGCAGGCTCTCCGAGGCGTCGTTGGCGTCGCTGGCCGAGCCGCGCACGGCGATCGGGTAGCCCTCCAGCACCTCGTCCCCGTCGATGTGGCTGGTGATGGCGGCGACAGGCGGGCTGTTGAAGCGGCCCAGCTTCTGGTCGTTGCAGGCCAGGATGAGCAGCAGGAACGGGAAGAGCGGGGACCGCATGACGCCTCCAACTGCGCCATGGTAGCACCAGGGCGATGAGCGCACCCTCCGATCCGCCCCGCCGCAGCCTCGTCCTTTCGGGCCGCCGCCTCTCCTTCAGCGAGGAGGGCGCGGGCCTGCCGGTCCTGGCCCTGCACGGCCTGCCCGGCAGCGGCCGGGACTTCCGCTGGTTCGCCCCCGCCCTGCAGGGCCGCGTCCGCCTCATCCGGGTCGACCTGCCCGGCTTCGGGGAGAGCGAATCTATCGACGGGCTGGACCCCCTCGCCGTGGCGGAGCACCTCGCCCTGCTGTTGGGTGCGCTGGAGCTCGACCGACCGCTGGTGCTGGGCCACTCCTTCGGCGGACCTCTCGCGGTGGCGCTGGCGGGTCTCCT
>DDSR01000284.1 GCA_002343455.1 Deltaproteobacteria bacterium UBA2385
ACCCGAGCCTGGTCGCGGTGCGGGAGGGGTGTCGGGGGCTGTTGCAGGAGGGGCGGTTGGACGGGGTGCTGGGGTCGGCGACGGATCTCAATGCGATCCGTTCCATCCCGGCGGAGGAGCTCGGGACGCCGTTTCGGCTGGAGGTCGGGTTTCCGTGCCTGGAGCACCACGCGGTGTTCCCGATGCCGACGATGGGCTACGCCGGAGTGCTGGGCTGGGCGCAGCGGTTGATGGCGCCGGGGCGGTTTGGGTCTCCGGGCTGAAGATCCCTCAGGGGGATCTTCGGCATCGAACGACCGGTCGTGCGGCCTCGAAGATCCCTTCAGGGGATCTTCAGACCCGAACAGCGGTGAGCCGACTTTCCCCTCGCCGCCGCTGGCCGGGCTTTGCCACGACGGACAAAGCGGATAGCTTCCCGCGGTCTCTCAATCAAGGTTCTGGAGTACAAACGGTGATTGAGGAAATACGCGAAGTGATGGCGGACGAGACGGATGCCAGCGGGCGAATGAATCGCCTTGTGGACAAGTTCAGGAGTGGCAGGGACACCAGCGAGATTGCTCAGGCACTCGATTCCGACGAGAGCGAGATTGTCTCCCTGGCTGCATGGATTCTGGGCGAGTTGCGTTTGACCTGTACTGCACCGATCCACTGCTCGCCCGCCTGCGAAGACTGACAAGTCATAATGATTGGCAGGTTCGGTTTCACGCCCTGATGGCACTGTTCCCTGCGCTGCGCGCCGGGGAGCCGGCCACTGATGCCATCCTCGGGGAGCTCCTTCGCGATCCGAACGAGTCGGTTCGGACAACGGCTCAACATGCCCGGGACCGGCTTCTGGGGCGCGAGCTGGACCGTCGCTCACGATGACGGAGACGAGCTGGGCTCGGCCCCTATCTCACTCGGCCGGGGTCGGTGCCGGAAGGGACAATTGATCATAGCCCGGACAGGTTGAGGCACCGCAGAGGGCGCAGAGAACGCAGAGGAGAGGCCGAGCTACGTTGCGTCTGAGCTGGTGTCGCCCCAGTCGTACAGAGCCAGCACCTCTGTGGGGGTGGCTTGCAGGGGGTAACGGGCGAGGGCGTCGGCCAGCTCGGGCCAAGCGCCGAGCTCGGCCGGGTCGCGACCGCGGGCAAGGGCGGCTGCGGCGCGTTCGGCGTGGGTTGGGATGTCGGGCTCGCCGACCTGCCAGCATAGGTGCCAGAAATAGGCAGGTAGCCAGTGCGCTGGGGGGTCTCCGGCGAAGGTGCGAGCCCACCACTCGCCCCAGGGCCACTGCCAGGTGGTCTGGTATTGGGTCAGGCCCAGGGCGATGAGGAGGGCTTGGTGTTGGGGAGTGTCTGGGGCTTTGGCGGCGATTGGGTCGAAGAAGAGGTAGAGCCAGCGGTTCTGTACCCGCGCGGCGGCTAGGGTGGCTGAATCGTCGGGGGGGAGAGCGGGTCTGCCGTCAGCCAGGGAGATGCCGTGGAGGAGTCCGAGGTAGCCATCAACTGCGACAACCATGGTAAGACTGGCGACGCCTTGGTTGGAATCAGCGACAGTCCGGGACGACACGAGATCGGACCAGGGTGAAACTCCTTTGCCAATGTCAGACAGCCCCGGCCTTGGTGCGGACCGAGCTGCCGCCACGGCAGGCGCACACCCGGGCCGCGATTTGCCGTCCGCACACACCTTTGAATCTCGCGGGCCCATGAGCTCTACAGAAAGATCGCGCTTCAGTTTGGACCGTATGTAGAGCGCGAAGTCGCCAGGATACGCAAACACCATATACTCCACAACGTTCCGCTCAAAAAAGAGCTCAAAATCTCCCAAAACAAAGGGAGAAGGCTCGCTATCCAATTGCAGCATGAGGGCGTAATCAAATGCGAAACTAAGCGCCAGGCTTGCTGAATGCTCACCCATTGCGAAGTCGCGTGGGAAACCTTCCCCCAGGTAGACGGCGAACCAGCGCGCGAGGTCGCTCGCAAATGGACTCGCTTTTGTCCGTAAGACAGGTTGACTTTCGGCGCATGCACACACTGCTGCCGACGCATACACTCGGACTACTTCGCCTGTCTTGTGCCGACGCACCCGCGCAACGGCAGGCAGGCACATCGGTGCATTACCACGTTCCTCGCGGCACAGCCGCTCTACGCCCGCTAACTGGGCGGTGCTCAGCCAAGAGACCCGTCGAAGAAGCGCCAGGGTCGCCGCCCCCGCTTCCGTAGGGAAGCCAGCAGTTGAACCGACCGACCGCCACACTGACAGGTCCACCGAAGCAGCTTCGTGCCAGCGTAGCCACATCTCCGGAGGAGCAGCCTGTCGTGCCCACCTTTCCCAACCCCCTCGCGGGCCAAAGTCAAGCAACAACTCAACCACCCTGTCCCGATCCGCCCGAACATCCACTATCACAGTGGGTTCGGGATCAAACAGAGCCACAACTCCAACAGACAAATGTGGTGCCCCTTCACGCAGCACTCGGTCACGCCAGGACTCGCATGCCTCCCCATGCCGACGAGAAAAGCGCACGATATCAGACAGTCGCTTCTGCACGACACCCCACTCGTAGCGTCTGACCTTCAACGCCGACCTGCACACCCCCTCCAACACCCGCTCCCGCTGCTCCGGCCGCAGATCAACCTCCTCTCGCAACATGGCCACTCCGAAGCTCCAGCCCCACCAATCATGCCGCTCCTCCAGCCGTCGGAAGACCGCGTCCACCAGCCCGGCCCGCGTCGGCTCGCTCCCCATCATCAGCAGCAAGGTCTCCTCCCACTCGGCCCGCCCCAGGTGCGACACCACGAACTCGGCGACCGCCTCATCCCCCTCCCGCGACTCACGCGTGAACAACGCCCGCGCCGCGAGATACTCCAGCACCGAGAGGTGCAGGGGCGCAAAGACCCCCGGCTGCTGCTCAACAAACAGGCCGGTACTGGATTCCAGGTGGTCGACCCATCGCCGCGCGAGGACCCTGGCTTCCGCGGAGCGGTCGGCCAGCTCACGCTCGGCCAGCAGCTCGGCCAGGGCTTCGACCAGGGCCTCCCGCTCAATGCTCACCCCTTCTCCAGAACCCTTCTGGCGGCCCTCCTGCATACGCAAGGCCAGCCTCTCCAGCACCTCGCGCTGCCGGCCCTCGTCCAGATGTGCAAATCGACGCCCCTGCTCGGCTGGCCAGGTCTCCAACAACGTACGCACCACCAGCTCGTAGAGCTTGGCCCGCTCGCCGGGCAGGCGGGCTTCGGCCCGGTGGACCAGGGCGATCAGGGTGGCGAACAGAGGGTTGCGGGCAAGCTCCTTCGCCCGAGGCTCCGCCTCCAGGGCCGCCAACAGACCGGCACGACCGCGCTCTCGGGCTATAGGGTCGGCGGGCTCGGCGGCCTCCATCCAGCGACCGACGAAGGCTTCGAGCTGCGCATCGTTGAAAGGCGACAGGCGCAGGTGGCGGAACGTGTGTCCCGGCAGGGGAGCCCGGTCGTAGCCGACCACCCGGCTGGTGGCGATCACGGGCACCTTCGGCCAGGCCTCTGCGAAGGCCGCCAAGGCCTGACGCACGGTCTCGCGCTGGCCTGGCTCGACGACCTCGTCCAGGCCGTCGACCAGCATCAAGGCCTGACCGTCGCGACAAAGGGCTTCGAGCGTCTCCTCCTCGACCCGGACGGCGAGGCGGGTACTCAACTCGGCGGCGGCGAACGCGAGCAACCTCCCCTGCAGGCCCTGGCGGATATAGTCGCGCAGGGGGATCAGCAGGGGCACACGCGGTGTTTCAGCCGAGGCGGCGCGCAAAGCCAGGTAGCGACAGAGGGTGCTCTTGCCGCTGCCGGGGTCGCCCAGCACGACCATTCGCACACCGTTCGGGCTCAGCAGCTCGGTCTCGATCTGTTCGAGGCTGTGGTTCTTCTGCTCGTCCAGGTGCTTCTCCTCCAGGTCCAGGGGCACGAAGAGCTGGGCGAGGCTGACCGGGGGGCGGGCTCCGTGCTGGGCGATCCCCATGAAGCCGGCCAGGCCGTAGACACTCCGGGCGCCGCGGCAGAGGCGGGCGACCAGGCTCTCGGAGGCTTCGCGGGGGGCGGGGGCGGCGATCAGCGGAGGCAAGCTCAGTCGCAGGACCCCATCCTTGGCCCCGCGACTGACCCCCGGGTCGGCATGCCAGTAGCCGCCGTCGCGAGGGCTGTAGGTGAAGGCACGGACCTGGAGCTGACCGGTGGCCGGGTCGAGTTGGGCGAGCTGCACGCCGTGCTTCCAGTCGGTTCCAGCGTAGGCAGAGCCGGCGGCGCTGGTCACCGAGGAGGAGGTGCCGTTGGAGATCGTTATCGAGCTGGCCTGGTGCAGATGCCCGTGCAGCACAAGCTGGAATTCGGCCCGCAACAGCTCGCTGACAGCGGTTCGCTCGGCCTCATGCAACCACTCCAGCGGGTGATGCAGCAGGGCGACGCGCAGCGGACAGTGCTTGATCTCTGCCAGGGCGCTGCGGACCTGCCTCTCGCCCAGCAGGATCCGGCCGGGCTTGTCCTCGTCGGGCCCGCACGCCCAGGACGAACAGAGCGCCGCAACCCCTACCCGGAGGCCCCCGACCTCGATCTCGTCGCAGCGCCAGGGCTGGGCCGGCGAGACCGCACGGGCCGGGCCCAGGATCCGGCTGCTGAAGGCGGCGTAGTCGATCAGCCGTTCGCCGTAGGTCTCCAGATCAGAGGGGTTGCCCAGGATCTCGCCCAGCTCCGCTCGGTAGTCCTCGCCGCTCAGGCCAAGCAGGCGTTGCTGGTCGTTCCGGACGATGCGGGGGATGCCGCTTCGATTGACATCGTGGTTGCCCGGCACAATATGGAGCTGCCTCCGGGCGTCGACCCCCAGAGCCTCGCACAATGCTAGCAGGAGGGCCTGGGCTGCCTCAAACTGCTCACGCTGCCCAGACCAGGCGATATCCCCGGTGAGGAAGACGGCGTCGAGGGCGCCGGGTTCGTCCGCCAGCAGGCCGGGCAGGTCGCGTACCAAGGCATCGTGCACCGCGTCCGCTTGCCAGTCTGCGCCCTTCAGGTGCAGATCGGAGAGGTGCAGCCACCGGAAGGGCCGCAGCTCGCCCACGGCGGAGAGCACCTCGCCCAGGTCGACCGCGCGGCGGATCACCGACCACAGATCGGGTGCCCGGGCCGTGACCAGACCGGCCAGGGCCGGGGGGCCGGCGAGCAGGACGAAGATCGGTCCTTGATCGCCCAGCACCTGCCGCGCCTGATTGAGCGCGGTCAGGGCGTCTGCCCAGGAGGACGCAAGGTCTTCGCCCTCGGCGGCCTCCAGCCAGGCCACGGGCAGGCCCTTGTCCTGACCGCTCCAGCGGGCCGCCAGCTCGGCGATCCGCGCCGGTGCGTCGGGCCCCGGGCTGAGGAACAGAAGCTCGGGGGCCAAGTCTGCCAGCCGGCGCCGGACCTCGGACCGGGCCTCGGCCGATGTCGAGACAAGGACCTGCCGACCCAGCCGCTTCTCGATCTGCCAGGAATCTCGGATGCGCTTCCAGGCCCGCTCGCCGCCGGGACCGAGGGACAGGCCCGAACTCACTCGGGACGCCTGAGGTTGAGGCGGTGCCGGACGAGGGGGTGCACATCGTACCAGGTGACCCCGTTCCGGTAGGCCAGGACTAGAAACTGGTCCATCGCCACGGCGAAGGCCGACAGATCGTCATCGGGCAGCACCGCGAGCAGGGGATCCGCGTCGATACGTTGCAGCAGCTCCAGCGTGCGCGCCGGCCATGGATGGCTGGCCGGTCCCGACCGCCAGGTGGCGATCGCCTCCTGCGTTCGGTTCGCGGACAGAGGAAGGGGATCCTCGTAGCCGGCGAGGATGGTCTCGCGCATGAGCATGAACAGATCACGAACATGGCCGCCGGACGCCTCGATCAGCGCCCGAGTACAACCGCCCGCCAGGGGACCGAAGAGCGCAGCCAGGTCGACCCGCCGGCCCAAAAGCTCGGCGAGCGCGCGGATCCCAGCCTCGTCCGGCTTGCGCTCGGGCTGAGGTCCATGCACCCGGACTGAGGGCAACAGCCGCACCCGCCCGCCATAGGCCTCGCCCACCCGGGGCTTGGCCGCTTCGAGGTAGGGAGGCACGGTGTAGACGAGGTGGCAGCGGGGCAGGCGAAGGAGCTCCGCCTGGGCGTAGAAGAGGTCGGCGACCTCGGCGTAGACCGCGCCGATGCGTTCGGGGCCCGCCTTGAACTTCTCCAGCCCGTCGACCAGCACAACGAGCTGGAGCGGGGCCAGGGCCGCGACTACCTCCTCTACGATGCTGTGCACAAAGAGCTTCAGGTCTTGCGGGCGGTCGCCCAGCAGGCCGTGCAGCTTGCGGCGGAAGGTGCCGTCGTGGGCCTTGAAGACGAACTGAAGCTCGGCACCGATCAAGCCGACCTTCAGCTCGGGCGAGACGCTTGCCCCGTCCAGCATCTCCTTCATCCGCTCCCACACGGAGCGCCGCTTCAGGGTCTCGACGCCGAAGCGCTCGGTGGCCTCGTGCCCGATAGCCCCGACCAGGAGCAGCCCCATCTCCTCGACCGAAGGAGCGTCGACCATATGGTACCAGGCCTCGGCCTGGACCTGGAGGACGGCGTAGTCGCCCTGCCCGCGAAGGCTGTCGGCCAGCCGGGCGAGCTCGGTGCTCTTGCCGGTCCCCCGGAAGCCCGCGAAGAGCTGGGCGCTGCCCTTTCCGCTGTTGCTGCGGAGGTTGATCTCGCGCAGCAGGGCGTCGTGGGCGACATCGCCACGCAGTCGCTCCTCGTTTCCGGTCACGGGGTCGGGCCACCGGTCGAGCGGAACGTACCAGTCGGGCCGACCGTCCTCCCCGGACGTTGAGGCGGTGTCGGGGTCGCAGTTGCCGTGCCAGAGGCTCATCCGGCGCTGAGTCTCGGTGCTGGCCATCACTACCTCGTTCAGGCAGGCTATCACGGGGCCCGAGGCTGGCCCCACCCCTCAATCCCGCTAATCCCCCCTCATGCCCCTCGTCCTCCTCCTCACCGGCTGCTTCGAGATGCTCACCGGCCCGCCGCCCGACCCGGCGGGCTGGGCCGACGATCGCCTCGTCGCCCCCGACGCCCTGCCCGAGGGCGCCTGGCTGCTCGACGGCCGCAGCGCCGAGGAGTACGCCCTGGGCCACATCCCTGGGGCCATCCACGCCCCCTGGACCGAGCTGACGGGGGTGGACGCCGACGGGCTGTGGACCCCGCATCCCGACGCCGGGGGGCAGCTGGCCTCCATGGGGCTCGGGGCGGGAGGGACCTTCGTGGTCTACGCCGACCCGGCGACGAGCTGGGGCGCGGACGGCTTCCTGTACTGGACGCTGCGCCACCTGGGGGCCGAGGATGTGCGCCTGCTCGACGGCGGCTACGCGGGCTGGCTGGCGGCGGGAGGAGAAGGCCAGGGGCGCACCGGCGGCGGCGACTTCGTGGCCCGGCCGGGCCCGGATCTGCTGGCGACGACCGAGGAGGTGCAGGCGGCGCTGAGCCATGGAGAGGCGCTGATCCTCGATGTGCGCAGCGAGGAGGAGTGGCGGGCCGGCACGATCCCGACGGCGGTGCACCTGCCCTGGGAGGGCGCCCTGGACGGCGACGGCTTCTTCCTGCCCGAGGATCAGCTCCGCGGCTGGCTGGAGGAGGCCGGTCTGGTCGAGGAGCAGCCGGTGATCACCTTCTGCGCGGCCGGGATCCGCGCCGGGCACACCTTCTTCGCCCTGGAGCTGCTGGGCTTCTCTTCGCAGGACTACGTCGGGTCCTGGGCGGCCTGGACGGCGGCCGGCGGCGAGGTCCACCAGCCCTGAGCGGGGTTACGCGACGGCCCTCCTGCGCTACGCTCGCCCCGAGGTGCCTGTGGAGAAGATCGCGTTCTACGGCAAGGGCGGCATCGGCAAGTCCACCATCGCCACCTGCGCCAGCCTGCTATTGGCTCGGATGGGCAAGCGCGTGCTGCATGTGGGCTGCGACCCGAAGCACGACTCCTCGCTGGTGCTGGTCCGCGACCCGGCTCACTTCAAGACGGTGATGGACAAGGTCTTCGCCGACGAGGAGGTCGACCGCGAGGACCTGGTGATGGAGGGCATCGAGGGCATCGACTGCGTGGAGGCCGGCGGGCCCGAGGCGGGGCGCGGCTGCGGCGGGCGGGCGGTCTCGCGGGCCTTCGAGGTGTTCGAGGACATCGCCCTGGTGGACGAGCGCTACGACGCGGTGGTCTACGATGTGCTGGGCGACGTGGTCTGCGGGGGCTTCGCCGCGCCGATGCGGCGCTCAGCGGGCTCGAAGGTCTGCATCGTGCTCTCCGAGGAGCTGATGGCGGCCTACGCGGCCAACCGCATCGCCTCGGCGGTGCGGGAGTTCGCCGACAACGGGGTGGTGCTGGCGGGCCTCGTGGTCAACCTGCGCAACAACCGCGCCGACCTGCTGCCGATCCGCCGGCTCGCCGACCAGCTCCAGGCCCCGGTGCTGGGCGTGCTGCCCCGCGACCCGCTGGTCTGCGAGGCGGAGCTCTACCGCAAGACCATCGTGGACTACGCGCCGGACAGCCCGGTGGCCCTGGGGGTGCACGGGGTCGTGGAGCGTGTCCTGGCGCTGGACCGGGCGGCCTGTACGCCCCCCAAGCCGCTGCCGGAGGCCCATGTGCGGATGATCATGCGGGGCTACGCGGTGGGAGAGGCGGAGCTGCCGCCGCCTCGGGAGCGGCCGGTGTCGACGATCACGGAGTGGTCGCGGCTGGACTGAGGGGCGGAGTTCGCAGGGCCCTCACCCGCTCCGCCAGCAGCCGCGCCGCCGGGCGCAGCCCGCCGCAGGCCGGCACATCCAGGCCCTGGATCACGCCCACGCCGGTCGGCAGGTCCTCGTCAGACGGCAGTCCGTCCAGGTAGACCGGCAGGACGTGGTGCCCATGCCGGCGGCGGCGGCCCAGCGCCCGGCGGATCTCGTCTTGAAGCCAGGTCGATCCTCGCCAAGCGGGCGAGAGGGCCAGCACGGTACACAGAGCGCTCCGCTGGGCGTTGTCGATTGCGAAGGCCCAGTCCTGGCCGAGCTGCACCCCCGTGCGATCGCGGAAGACCCGCAGCCCATTGCGCTCCAAGGCGGCGTGCAGCTCCTCGACCCGCTCGCGGTCGGCGTGGGCATAGGCCAGGAAGACATCCCAGGCGGCGGAGGGGTCCGGGACGAGCTCGCTGGCGGCCAGCACCTCGGCGGCGGGCACCTCCTCGATCGAGCGGGCGGCCTGACCGGGCAGGGCCAGCTTCACACCCTTGCCGGACAGCCGCTGCTGCACCCGCGCCCAGGCCTGCCGCACCAGGGGGCGCTCGGCGAGCTCCACCACCGCCAGCGCCGCCGCCGGGAGGCTGAGCACCAGGGTCGCGACGGCGATCGGGTCGGCTTTGAGTGGGTCCGAGGGGGCTTCTTGAAGGGGGAGGGCGAGGCTGCCGAGCTCTTCGGCCAGGGCGAGCTGCACGGCCTCCAGGTCGGCGGGGTCGGAGAGGGTGAGGCTGAGGTCGTGCATTGTGGGTCGGGTCTCTGGGGGGTGGGAGGCTACTCTACGGGGACCGGAATGCCCATTTGCTGCATGAGCTGCTCGATCTGCGCCTTCAGAGGGAGAAAGCCGTGGTTCGTCGCGGCCCGCCAGGCCCAGACGATGTGCTCGTTGGCGGAGGGGAGGTCCTCAGGGCGCCCCCGAATGATCAGGTTGATGGCGATGTTGACCCGGGCGACCAAGGTGGAGCGCACATCGCCGAGGCCTTCGTAGACGGGGAGCTCTTCCTCGGAGCGAATGCGCAGAGCCTCGTCGAGTTGGCCGCGGGACTGCAGGACGTCGGCAATTCTGCCCAGGGTGACGGCTCTCTCGCGCACATCGCCGAGGCGTTCGTAGACGGGGAGCTCTTCCTCAGTGCGAATGCGCAGGGCCTCGTCGCGCTGGCCGCGGGCCCGCAGGATGTCGGCGATTCTGCCCATGGTGACGGCTTTCTCGCGCACATCGCC
>DDSR01000197.1:0-464 GCA_002343455.1 Deltaproteobacteria bacterium UBA2385
TCGGCCTCGGCCTCGTAGGTGAGCAGCATGCGGTGGCGCAGGACGTCGGGGCCCATGGCCTTGACGTCGTCGGGGGTGACGTAGCCGCGGCCGGCCAGGAAGGCGCGGGCACGGGCGGTGATGGCCAGGGCCAGGGTGGCGCGCGGNNCGCGCGGGCTGGCGCCGAACTGGATGAAGCGGGCCAGCTCGCTGGCGCCGGCGAGCTGCCGCGGGTCGCGGGTCGCCTGGACCAGCTCGACGATGTAGTCGGCGACGACCTGCTCCATCCGCACCAGACGCACCGCCTGCTGGGCGGCCTCGATCGCGGTGGCGTCGGCCACCCGCTGGACCGGCTCGGGGGTCTGGCTGGCCCGGTTGAGGATCTCGCGCTCCTCGTCCCGGGTCGGGTAGCCGACCACGATCTTCAGCAGGAAGCGGTCGGCCTGGGCCTCGGGCAGGGCGTAGGTGCCCTCCTGCTCGATCGG
>DDSR01000197.1:524-3470 GCA_002343455.1 Deltaproteobacteria bacterium UBA2385
CGGTTGATCTCGTCGGCCAGCACGATGTTGGCGAAGATCGGGCCCTTGTGGGTGGTGAAGGCGGCTTCGCGCGGGTTGTAGACCTGGGTGCCGATCAGGTCGGCGGGCAGCAGATCGGGGGTGAACTGCAGGCGCCGGAAGTCCAGGTGGACGGCCTGGGAGAGGGCCGAGACGGCGGTGGTCTTGGCGAGGCCGGGCACGCCTTCGAGCAGGACGTGGCCGTTTGCCAGCAGGCTGATCAGCAGCCCGTCGACCATGCCCCGCTGGCCGACCAGCATCCGGCCGACCTCCTGGCGGATGGCGGCGATGGGGGGGCCGACCTCGGCGATGCGGGCCTCGACCTCGCTGACGGAGAGGGGGTTCTGCATCGGGGGATCCTTTCGGGTGGGGGGCTCAGGTAGAGAAGCGGCCCAGGAACTCCTTCCAGAAGCCCTTCTCGGAGACGCGGTGGTCCTGGAGGGCGGCGAGCTTGCGGATCAGCTCCTCTTCGTCGCCGCTGAGCCTGGTCGGCACGGCGACCACGACCTGGACGTGGTGGTCGCCTCGACCGCCGCGGCGGCCGAGGTTGGGGACGCCCTTGCCGCGCAGGGTGAAGACCTTGCCCGAGGGGGTGCCCGCGGGGATCTCCAGGCGCTCCTCGCCGTCGACCGTGGGCACCGTGATGGCGCCGCCCAGGCAGGCCTGGGGGTAGCTGATCGGCACCTCGACGAGGATCTCGTTGCCGTTGCGCCGGAAGCGCTCGTGCTCGCGGACCTGGATGTGGACGTAGAGATCGCCGGCCGGCGCGCCGGGATCGCCCTCGTCGCCCTTGCCGCTGAGGCGGAGCTGCAGGCCGTTGTCGACGCCGGCCGGTACCGTGATCGACAGGGTGTCCACCACCCGGGTCCGACCGGCGCCGTCGCACTGCTTGCAGGGGGTGCCGACCACCTTGCCGCGGCCCTGGCAGGTCGGGCAGGCGGTGCGAATGCGCAGGAAGCCGTGGCCCTGGATCACCTGGCCGGCCCCGCCGCAGGTGGTGCAGCCGGTCGGCTCGGTGCCCGGCTCGGCCCCGCTGCCCTTGCAGCCGGTGCAGATCGCGTGCCGAGGAACGCTGACCTCCTTGGTCGTGCCGTGCACGGCCTCCAGGAAGTCCAGCTGGAGCGCGTACTCGGTGTCCGAGCCGCGCCGGAGCCGGGGTCCGCCGCCGCGGCCTCCGCCCCGTCGGCCGCCGCCGCCGAAGCCGAAGAGATCGCCGAACATGTCGGAGAACTGGCTGAGGATGTCCTCGGCGTTGGCGAAGCCGGGGTCCATGCCCTGGCCGCGGATGCCCTGGTGGCCGAAGCGGTCGTACATCGAGCGCTTCTCGGCGTCGGAGAGGACCGCGTAGGCCTCGCTGACCTCCTTGAACTTCGCCTCGGCCTGGGGATCGTCGGGGTTGCGGTCGGGGTGGTACTGCATCGCCAGCTTGCGGTAGGACTTCTTCAGGTCCGCTTCGCTGGCGTCTCGGGCCACGCCGAGCACCTCGTAATAATCGCGGGGGGACGACATCCTTGCTGCTCTCCGACCCGCAAGGCGGGTACGCCGACGCCCGGAGCGGTCTGTTGTCCGCTCCGGGCGTGCTTGGTGAAAGCCGCCCGAAGGCAGCGGAGGATCAGGCCTCCTCGTACTCCGCGTCGATCACATCGTCGCCGCCCTTCTTGCCGTCGGCCGCCTCGGGGCCGGCCGCGCTGGCGCCAGCGCCCTGGTAGGCGGCCTCGGCCAGCTTGTGGCTGGCGGCCTGCAGCCGCTCGTTGGCGCCCTTCAGCGTGGCGACGTCGTCGCTGCTGAGCGCCTCGCGGGCCTCCTTCAGGGCGGCCTCGACCTCCTCGACCTGGGCCGAAGGCAGCTTCTCGCGGTGCTCGTTGAGCAGCTTCTCGGTCTGGTAGACGCTGGTGTCGAGCTGGTTGCGGGCCTCGATCACCTCGCGGCGCGCCTTGTCCTCGCCCTCGTGGGCCTCGGCGTCGCGGACCAGCTTCTCGACCTCCTCCTTGGAGAGGCCGCTGCTGCTGGTGATGGTGATCTTCTGCTCCTTGCCGGTGGCCTTGTCCTTGGCCGTGACGTTGAGGATGCCGTTGGCGTCCAGGTCGAAGGTCACCTCGATCTGGGGCACGCCGCGGGGGGCGCTGGGGATGCCGTCCAGCCGGAAGGTGCCCAGCATGCGGTTGTCCTTGGCCATCGGCCGCTCGCCCTGGTACACATGCACGTCGACCGCGGTCTGGCTGTCGGCGGCGGTGCTGAAGATCTCGGACTTCTTGGCCGGGATCGTCGTGTTGCGGGGGATCAGCACGGTGTTGACGCCGCCCAGGGTCTCGATGCCCAGGGAGAGCGGGGTCACGTCGAGCAGCAGCAGGTCCTTGACGTCGCCGGCGAGCACGCCGCCCTGGACCGCCGCGCCGACGGCCACCACCTCGTCGGGGTTGACGCTGTGGTTGGGCTCCTTGCCGAAGAGCTGCTTGACCTTCTCGCGGACCAGCGGGATGCGGGTCGAGCCGCCGACCATCAGCACCTCGTTGATGTCCTTGGCGCTGAGCTTGGCGTCCTTGAGCGCCTGGCGGCAGGGCTCCAGCGTCCGGGCGATGACCGGCTCGATCATCTGCTCGAACCGGGCGCGGGAGAGGGTCTGCACGAAGTGCTTGGGCCCCGAGGCGTCCGCGGTGAGGAAGGGCAGGTTGACCTCGCTGGACTGGGCGCTGGAGAGCTCGATCTTGGTCTTCTCGGCGGCGTCCTTCAGGCGCTGCATGACCATGCGATCCTTGCTGAGGTCGATGCCGTGCTCCTTCTTGAACTCGGCCACCATCCAGTCGATCAGCACGTGGTCGACGTCGTCGCCGCCCAGGTGGGTGTCGCCGTTGGTCGACTTGACCTCGACCACGCCCTCGCCCACTTCGAGGATGGAGACGTCGAAGGTGCCGCCGCCGAAGTCGTAGA
>DDSR01000197.1:3498-8410 GCA_002343455.1 Deltaproteobacteria bacterium UBA2385
GCCTGGCGCTGGGCGTCGTTGAAGTAGGCGGGCACGGTGATGACCGCCTCGGTCACGGGCATGCCCAGGTAGCGCTCGGCCTCGCGCTTGAGCTTCTGCAGCACCATCGCCGAGATCTCGGGCGGGCTGAACTGGTTGTCATCGATCTTGATGCGCGGCAGGCCGTCGTTGCCGCGGACCACGTCGTAGCTGACCCGCTCCATCTCGGTCTTGGACTCGTCGAAGCGCCGGCCCATGAAGCGCTTGATGGAGGCCACGGTGCGCGTGGCGTTGGTGATCGCCTGGCGCTTGGCCACGGCGCCGACGAGGCGCTCGCCGTCCTTGGCGAAGGCGACGACCGAGGGGGTGGTGCGCCCGCCTTCTTCGTTGACGATGACGGTGGGGGAGTCCCCCTCCATGACCGAGACGACCGAGTTGGTGGTGCCCAGGTCGATTCCGATGATCTTGCCCATGATGTCTTCCTCCGTGCTCTCCGGCCCGGCGGCCGGGAGGTCGTGGCTGGTTCGCGATCTAGTTCCTGCGCGGATCCGCAACGAGGCAAAGGTGCCCCTGCGGCGGTACCCGCGCGCTCCGCGGTAGGCGGTCGGCGCAAGGGTAATCGCGGTCTCCAGGGCGACAAGGCCCGACACCGATGTCGCGGATCATCAACGCGCGCGCGAAGGTCCCCCGGTCAAGGCGTTGAATTTGCGAGTGTCCACGGCCTGGCACGCCTCCTGCACTCCTTGCGGGCGTCCGAAGCTCCAGCTCTCAAACCCAAATGTCCGTGCCCTGACTCTGGGCTGGAGGGGCGGACCGGTCCCGGCGCCGCGTGGTGCGGCGTGCGGGTCGTCGACTCTGAGCGGCCGGGTTCACAGCCCGGCCGCTCTCGCTTTTTGCTCCCTGCGCTTGACGGGGCCCGGGTCGGTGCCTACTCCGTCGCCGCACTGACCCGGGCGGCGTCGGTCGGCCATCCCTGGCCCGGACGCTCGCCCACCGAACCCTCAACCCACCGGAAATCCGGGAGAACCACCATGAAGCTCCGTCCCCTGTACGACCGCATCCTCGTCAAGCGCGTGGAGGCCGAAGAGAAGACCTCCAGCGGCCTCATCATCCCCGAAGCCGCCAAGGAGAAGCCGCTGGAGGCCGAGGTCATCGCTGTCGGCTCCGGCCGCGTGACCAAGGAGGGCAAGGTCCGCCCCATGAGCCTGAACGTGGGCGACCGCGTCCTCTTCGGCAAGTACACCGGCGACGAGATCAAGCTGGATGGCGTGGAGCACATCATCCTCCGTGAAGAGGACGTGCTCGCCGTCATCGAGCGCTGAGCCTCCTCCTCGCCTCCCCCTCCAATCTTTCCATTCCCACCGGGGCCAACGGCCCCAGGAGTAGCTTCCATGGCTGCCAAAGACATTCAGTTCCGCGACACCGCCTGGGCCGAGATCGCCAAGGGCGTCGACACCCTCGCCAACGCCGTCAAGGTCACCCTCGGTCCCAAGGGCCGCAACGTCGTCCTCGAGAAGAGCTGGGGCGCCCCCACGGTCACCAAGGACGGCGTGACCGTCGCCAAGGAGATCGAGCTCAAGAACAAGCTGCAGAACATCGGCGCGCAGATGGTCAAGGAGGTCGCCTCCAAGACCAACGACGTCGCCGGTGACGGCACCACCACCGCCACCGTGCTGGCCCAGGCGATCTACCGCAGCGGCGCCAAGATGGTCGCCGCCGGCGCCAACCCGATGGAGCTCAAGGTCGGCATCGACCTCGCCGTCAAGCAGGTCATCGACCAGCTCCACGGCGCCAGCCAGCCCTGCTCCAGCAAGGACGACATCGCCAAGGTCGCCACCATCTCGGCCAACGGCGACACCGAGGTCGGCGACATGATCGCCACCGCGATGGACAAGGTCGGCCGCGACGGCGTCGTCACGGTGGAAGAGGCCAAGGGCCTGCAGACCGAGCTCGACATCGTCGAGGGCATGCAGTTCGACCGCGGCTACCTCAGCCCCTACTTCGTCACCGACGCCGACCGCATGGAGGCCGTGCTCGAGGACGCGCTGATCCTCATCCACGAGAAGAAGCTCAGCAACATGAAGGACCTCCTCCCGGTCCTCGAGAAGGTCCACCAGGCCGGCAAGCCCCTGCTCATCCTGGCCGAGGACGTCGACGGCGACGCCCTGGCGACCCTGGTCGTCAACAAGCTGCGCGGCAACATGAACGTCGTCGCGGTCAAGGCCCCCGGCTTCGGCGATCGCCGCAAGGAGATGCTCGAGGACATCGCCGTCCTGACCGGCGGCAAGGCCCTGATGGACGACCTCGGCATCAAGCTGGAGAGCGTGCAGCTTAGCGACCTGGGCAAGGCCCGCCGCCTGGTCATCACCAAGGACAACACCACCATCATCGACGGCGAGGGCAGCCGCGACGCGGTGCGCGGCCGGGTCAAGCAGATCCGCGCCCGCATCGAGGACACGACCAGCGACTACGACCGCGAGAAGCTCCAGGAGCGCCTCGCCAAGCTGGTCGGCGGCGTGGCCGTCGTGCACGTCGGCGCGGCCACCGAGATCGAGATGAAGGAGAAGAAGGCCCGGGTCGAGGACGCCCTCAACGCCACCCGCGCCGCGGTGGAAGAGGGCGTGGTCGCTGGTGGCGGCGTCGCCCTGGTCCGCGCCATGGCCTCGCTGGACTCGCTCAAGCTCGACGGTGACGCCGCCTTTGGCGTGAAGATCATCGCCGAGGCCTGCCAGGCCCCCATCCGGGCCATCGCCTCCAACGCCGGCGTCGATGGCAGCATCGTCGTCGACAAGGTGAAGAACGGCAACGGGGCCTTCGGCTTCAACGCCGCGACGGACACCTACGGCGATATGTTCGAGATGGGCGTGCTCGACCCCACCAAGGTCGTGCGCACCGCGCTGCAGAACGCCGCCAGCGTGGCCGGCCTGCTGCTGACCACCGAAGCCGTCATCTCGCAGAAGCCCGAGAAGGCTGCTCCGGCCGGCGGCGGCGGCGGCGGCGGTGGCATGGGCGGCATGGGCGGCATGGACATGATGTAGTCCCGGCGGCCCCAAGGGCCTGCCTGCCGAATGGGGCCCGCCTCGGGAGACCGGGGCGGGCCCCTCTGCCTTTTTGGACTGGGATCCCCGATTGCGCTAATGCTGGCGGTCCCCTGGAGCCCTCCTATGTCCCTGCCGGTCCGCCTGCTGCTCTGCTTGCCGACGGCGCTCGTCATCCCGTTCATCTCGGCGCCGGCCAACCTGCACTTCCTGCACTGGTTCGCCTTCCTGCCGCTCTTCTTCGCCCTGGACGGGGTCTCGCTGCGTCGCGGCGTGCTGCTCTCCTACGCGACCGGCTGGGTCAGCAACTTCATCATCTTCTGGTGGCTGATCGAGACCATCCAGCGCTTCAGCAGCCTCCCCTGGGCCCTGGCCTTCGTGGTGCACCTGCTCAGCACCACCGTCTTCTCGCTCTCCTACGGGCTCTTCGGGTTGATGCCCTGGCTGCGGCAGCGGCTGGGGCCGTGGTGGATGCTGGCCATGCCCCTGGTCGTCGTCGCCGGCGAGCAGGCCTTCCCCGTGCTCTTCCCCTACTACCAGGGGGTCAGCCAGTACCGGCAGCCCTGGATGTTCCAGCTCGCCAGCGTCACCGGCGTCATGGGCATCTCCTTCCTGATCCTCCTGGTCAACAGCGTCCTCACCGAGACCGCCTTCGCCCTGCGGGCCCGCACCCGCCCCCCGCTGCGCGCCCTCGCCCTGACCGCGGGGCTGCTGCTCGCAAACCTCGGCTTCGGGGCCTGGCGGGTCGCCGCCGTCGAAGCCGAGCTGGCCCAGGCCCCAGTCTTGCGCGTCTCGCTGCTCCAGCAGGGCGTCACGATGGAGCAGCGCCTCACCGAGTCGCCTTGGGAGGGCTTCTTCTCCTGGATCGACCTGACCCGGAAGGTCTTCGAGCAGAAGCCCGACCTCGTCGTCTGGCCCGAGGGCTCCCTGGCCTTCAACCCGACCGAGGACCGCAGCTTCAGCTCGATCCGCTCCAGCCAGCGCAAGATGCTCGTCCGACGGCTGGCCGAGATCGGCGCCTTCGACATGCTCCCGCTGCCGCCCGAGGTCGGGCCGCTGATCTCCACCAACGAGCGGCTGGTCGACGCCGCCGCTGCGCTCTCCGTCCAGTCCATGCTCGACGGGTTCGCTCAACAGGGCAACTTCGACCTGCTGATCGGCGGCGGCACCATCGAGGACAACCCCAACCCCGGCCCGGGTGAGCGCGAGTACATCGCCTTCAACAGCCTGTACGTCTTCGACAGCGAGGGCGGGATCGAGGGTCGCTTCGACAAGATGGTGCCCCTGCCCTTCGGCGAGTACATCCCGCTGGCCGACACCTTCCCGATCCTCAAGACCATCGTCCAGGGCCCCGGCGACTTCCGCGCCGGCACCGAGCCCACCTTCTTCACTGCCCACACCGCCGACGGTCAGGCGCTCCGGTACAGTACGCCGATCTGTTACGAGGCCATCCTCCAGCCCACCATGCGACGTTTCGCGGGTGGCGCCAGCCCCGAGACCACCGCGGATTTCCTGGTCAACATCACCAACGACGCCTGGTTCGGAGACACCGCCTCGCCCCATCAGCACGCCATGCTGACCGCCGTGCAGACTGTCCAGGTGGGCCGGCCGATGCTGCGCATCGCGTACACCGGCATCTCCTGGGTGGTCGAGCCGCACGGGGTGATCCTGCACGAGACGGCTCCGTTCACGGACCACGCCGAGGTCGTGCCGATGCGGGTCAAGGCGCTGACGACGGTGTACAGTCGGGGAGGGTGGGTGTTCGGGTGGCTGTGTGTGGGCGGGGCTGTCGGGATGGTGGTCTGGGGGAGGAGGAGGGGGGTATAGGTCGCGGCCGCCACGGCCTCCTCCAAGGCGAGGCGGGCGGGGCCGGCGGTGCGAACGGCCTCGTCGTC
>DDSR01000117.1 GCA_002343455.1 Deltaproteobacteria bacterium UBA2385
CACCTGGAGTGGCTGGTGTCCTATTTGCTGACCCAGGTCGACAAACATGGCCTCGCCCACCATCCCGCTCTGTGGACCGGCTCCTTCTTTGCCGACCTGGTGGGCGCCCGATCGCTCTTCCCGGGCCTGCCCGGCCGCTTCCGCGCTCAGCTCCCCCGCTTCCGTCTGCGGCAGTGCCACAACATCGTCGGCTTGCCTCAGGAGCCCCTCGTCCCCGCCGACGACGAGGCCGTTCGCACCGGCGGCCCCGCCCGCCTCGTCGCCGCCGCCGCCTGTGCCCTGGCGGCCGGGCCAGAGCTCTCTGGCAAGGCCGCCGAGCGCGTGCTCGCCCGTCGTGCCGCTGCTTGCCTGGGCGCCTCCGCGGGCATCGGCACCGCCGAGCTGGCCTGGGCCCTGGACCAGCCCGCCCGCAGCGTGCGACGTCTTCAGGACATCGCACCCGATCCCAAAGTCCTCACCAGCGTCCGCCTCCGCCTCGCCTTGGAGGAGGTGGTGGCCGGCTCGATCTGAACAGTCTCGCAGGAGGCGGGCGAGGTAATCTCCTCCCATAGCGGACCACCATCACAACGCGATGATCAACGGAGGCATCGGGCTCCCCTCCCACTCGATCCACCCCGCGCACAGCGCCCCCAGAACAAGCCCGAAGAGGAAGACCAGGAGGAGCTTGACCCGCGCAGAGTTCATACCGTGATGATCGGCCCGGGCTCGCCCGGCGACCCGGGGGCATCGTCACCGCCCCCAGGCCGTAGTGAGTGACATTCGCACACCACACAAACACTGCTCAGCTCTCCCAATGTGTCCTTCGACCTCTCGAGCACGGCAGAGCTCGACACGCCCAATTCCGAGGGCCCAAGCCGGGCAGCCTGAAGACCCGACGCGCGTACTTCAACCGCCGCCAACGCCGCCATCGGGTTGTTGAGAATGGCCATGGCTCCCTCCTTCAGCTTCGCAGCTCGAGATCGAGGATCACGGTACCACGAACCAGCTCCACCGCGGTGCCGGTGGTCTGGCGGACCTTCAGGCCGACCCGGATGCCGCGCGAGTCGGCGATGACGCCCCGGCACGACGCCCAGCCCTTGCTGAAGGCGACCGAGATGGGGAAGCTCAGGGTCCGAACCGGAGGACCGCAGCTCATGGTGGGGGACCCGGGCCGGGTTGGCGACATGCCTTCCGTTGGCTGCAGCCAAGCGATACCACTCTCTCTCCGCAAGGGGTGTGCCCACTCAGGAAGATTGCTTCCTCTCGCCACCCACTTCCGCCCCGCTGCAACCTGCCAGATGGCCGCCCCCCATCCGGGCGAGGACTGCGATTGCCGGCTCGTCGACCAGCTCCTGGGTCCATGCGTGGAGAGGGGCCCGAGTGTCGCGCAGAGACGCAGAGGCGCAAAGGGGGCAGTCATGCGCACCCTGGTCCGCATGGCCGCGACACCGGCGGTCGATTCGTCGGGGATGACGATCCATCCCCGACGAGTCGACCGCATACCGGTCGATATTCACATTATACTTCAGAACCCTCAGACAAACGACCGCCACACGGTCGATTCCAGCAGGCTCGCCGCTCATCCCCGACGAATCGACCGCATGATCCATCACCTCACCTGGTCCTCCGCCGGCCGCGCCACGCTGTTCCCGACGAGGCTCATCGCCGCCTCGCCCTGCGGACCCTGGCCCGCGTGGCCGGGGAAGAGACGGTGCTGTTCTGCCTCGTGGACGATCACCTGCACCTCGTGGCCACCGGGGGAGGCCCGCGGTCGAGGGCTGTGCTGCTCGCCCTGCGCGGGGTCGCGGCCGCCGAGCTGGACCCGGCCCACGTCCGCCCGGTCAAGGGCCGCAGCCACCTGGAGTGGCTGGTGTCCTATCTGCTGACCCAGGTCGACAAGCGTGGCCTCGCCCACCATCCCGCCCTGTGGACAGGCTCCTTCTTCGCCGACCTGGTGGGCGCACGCTCGCTCTTCCCCGGCCTGCCCGGCCGCTTCCGCGCCCAGCTCCCCCGCTTCCGTCTACGGCAGTGCCACGCCATCGTCGGCCTGCCCCAGCAGCCCCTCGTCCCCGCTGACGACGAGGCCGTTCGCACCGCCGGCCCCGCCCGCCTCGTCGCCGCCGCCGCCTCAGCCCTCGCGGCCGGGCCAGACCTCTCCGGCAAGGCCGCCGAGCGCGTCCTCGCCCGCCGCGCCGCGGCCTGCCTGGGCGCGGTCGCCGGCATCGGCACCGCCGAGCTGGCCTGGGCCCTGGGGCAGCCCGCACGGAGCGTGAGACGCCTTCAGGACGAGGTGCCAGAGGCGAGCGTCCTCACCAGCGTCCGCCTCCGCCTCGCCTTGGAGGAGGTCGTGGCAGCGGCGATCTGACTCGTCTTGGCCTCTTGGCCTCTTGGCCTCTTGGCGGTTCCCTCGCGCCCGTGTCGGCGACCGCAGCGCCGGAAGGTCGGCGCCGAGGCCCTCCGACTCTGCTCCGGCCACCACTCCCGCGATGGACCGCCCAGGCCAGGCACCATCCGGACAGGCGAGCGCGATGGCCTGGGCGGTACCAGCCGGTGGTGGTCGGTTGCCTCACACTCCAGCCCAGCGACGCCCGCAGCGGGGTCCCCTCACAAACCCCGCAGCCACGCCGCGATCACCTCGACCGTCTCCTCCTCCAGCCCAGCCCCGCTCTCGTGCGCCAGGATGGCCTCCTCCAGGGTCGGCGCCGATCCGTCGTGCAGGTAGGGCGCGGTGTCCCAGACGCCGATCAGCGTCGGCGTGTCCAGCCCGTCCAGCTCTCCTCCCATTCGCTGCCCGCTCCAGGCGCCCAGGGTGCCCACGTCGTGCCGGATGTCGGCCAGGCGCTGGCTGTCGGTGAAGAGCGCGCCCTGGTGGCAGTCGCCGCAGCCGGCCTCGACGAAGGCCGCCTCGCCCGCCTCGTCCGCAGGCAGGCCGCTCTTCGGCGCCCAGGCGAGGCTGTGCAGGTAGGTGGCGAGCTGGTCCAGCGCCAGGCTGCGGCCGGCCTTGGCCTCTCCCAGGGTCGAGGAGCTCTGCTTCCAGTCGGCCTCGGCGAGCAGGCCGCTGCCGCCGAAGTGGGTCCGGATGTCGTTCTCGAAGTCCTGGGCCTCGTCGAAGTTGCCGCTCCAGTGCAGGCGGCCCGTCGCCAGCCCCTGCTCGGGATCGGCGGTCGCCGCCCCGGTGCCCATGGTGGCGAGGCTGGTGGTGTTGCGCAGGCCCTCGCCGCGATCGGTGAAGTCCCAGGTTCGGCCGTCGTCGCGGCCGTCGGGGTGGCAGCTGGCGCAGGAGATGTAGCCGGAGCGGGTGATGCGGGAGTCGGCGGCCCAGAACAGTCGTTTGCCTTCGAGCATGTCCTCGCTGAGCGCTTCGTGGCTCTGGAGCGAGGCGACGGCGAGCAGCGGGGGGGCGCCCGGCAGGGCGCTGAGGTCGTAGGCGCGGATCTCCCGCTCCAGCCAGCCGTGGACGTAGAGGGTGTGGCCCTCGGGGTGGACGGCGAGGCCGCGGGCGGCGGCGCCGACCTCGAGCACGGAGCCGCGCACGTCCAGGCTCTGGGCGTCGAGGACGGTGACGGCCTGGACCCCCGGGTCGACCGCGAAGAGCAGATCGCCGCGAGGGGAGGGGACCACGGCGATGGAGCGGCCGCGCTCGTCGAGCTGCTTGCGGCTCTCGGTCTGGCTGGCGATGTCGAAGACCGAGACGGTCGCTCGCAGGGCCGTGTCGTGGGAGAGGCTCTGTCCATCTCGCCAGAGGCCGCGCAGGATGTTGGCCTGGGTGGCTCCGACCAGCAAGGAGCCGCCGTCCGGGCTCATCTCGAACTGTTCGATCAGGTTGGGCACGCCGCGGCTGGTGGTGTCGCTGTCGAAGCCCTGGTCGATCGGCAGGACGAAGGTCTCGGGCTCCTGGCCGGGGCGCAGCCGGTACAGCCAGGCCCCCTCGTCCGGGCTGCGCCAGCGGCTGGCCCAGACCTCTCCTTCGGCCCCCAGGACCAGGCCCCGCGGATCGAGGCCGAGGGGGCTGCGCTCCAGCACGCCGCTCTCGTCCAGCTTGAGCAGCTCGCCGGTGCCTTGCAGCGCCACCCAGAACTCGCCCTCGCGGCCGGCGATGCCGTAGGGGGCCGAGCCGGGCCCGGTGTCGATGCTGGCCCGCAGCTCGCCGGTCTCGGCGTCGAGGAGCTGGACGGTGGCCTGGCTGGGGCAGCTCACTCCCACCAGCGGACCGCCCAGGCCGAGGATCTGCGGCCCGGTGCAGACGGCGGTGTACCGGCAGTCCCCCAGCTCCAGGTCGCAGCTGCCGACCTCGCTGGCCTCGGGGGCGATGAACCAGATCCGACCGCGCTCGGCGTCGACGCGGATGGGGGCCGAGGAGACCGGGGGCAGGGCCGAGGGCGGGTTGGTGATGCGCACGACGGCGGTGTCGGCGCGGCTGCCTCCGTCCTCGCCGGTGACCTGCAGCACGGCGGCGTAGGTGCCGGGGCTCGACCAGGCGTGGCTGGCCGTGGCGCTGCCCTCGTAGCGGCTGCCATCGCCCATATCCCAGAGGAAGTCGAGGCCCTGGCTGGCCGATCCGTCCAGCGTCAGCGTCTCGCCGACGAACCCTTCGAGGTCGGGACCGGCGTCGGCCAGGGCCTGGGCGAGCGGCGCGGCGGAGTCGGTGGGCTGGGAGGACGGTCCGCCGCAGGACAGGAGCAGGAGCAGCATCAGCCGGCCGTGGTGAAGGTGGTGCGCAGAGGCTCGCTCAGGGCGTTGCCGTTGATGTCGGTCAGGCCCTCGACCTCGACGGTGTAGGTGGTGCCGGGCTGCAGCTCCTCGGCCGGGGCGTAGGTGGCGGTGTTCTCCTGGGCGCTGGTCCAGCCGGGGACCGGGGCGCCGGCCTCGTCCAGCAGGCGCAGGCTGCCGGGCCAGACGCTGGCCGGCTCGACGAACTCGGAGAGCACGACGCCGATGCGGGCCTGGGTGTGGACGCCCTGCTCGCCGTCGGCGGGCACGACCCGGCGGATCTCGATCGGCCGGCTGTCGGGCTGCGTCGTCCAGGGGACGACCGAGGTGGCCTGGCCGTCGACGGCGTCCTCGTCGACCGAGAGCACCGCGACGTTGCCCCAGGGGGTGTTGGTGTCGAGGTCGCCTTCGAGCGAGGCCTCGCCCAGCAAGACCGGCGCGCCGAGATCGCTGACATCGTAGAAGCGTGCGATGCTGCTCTCGCCCTCGAAGAGGACCTCCTCGTCGTAGAAGACGTAGCCGCCGTTGCCGTCGGTGGTGGTGCCGCCGGCGGGGGTGGGGGCGGTGGGGTCGGAGATGTCGACGGCGATGTAGCCGCCGCCGCCCTCCTTGCGGGCGAAGAAGGCCAGGTCCCCGGCGTGGTTGCCGTGGTAGGTCTCCTTGGGCACGCCCTCCTCGTCGGCGGTGGCGAAGCGGCCGCCGGGGATGGGCGCGGGGGCGTCGGGCTGAGAGATGTCCAGCATGGCGGCTTCGCTCTGCTCCGCGCTGGTGACCAGCATCAGGGTGCCCATGGCGAAGACCCCCCCGACGCGCAGGGCGGGCTCCAGCAGGTACTGGCTGACCAGGACCGGGTCGCGCGGGTCGCTGATGTCGACGACGAAGACGCCGTTGTCGGCGGCCCCGACGAAGAGCCAGGGGTACTGCACAGAGACGGAGAGCACGACGTAGGTGTAGCTGTCCGGGTAGAAGACGCCGGGGATGACCAGGTAGGCGCCCGGGGTCGGCGCGGCGGGGTCGCTCAGGTCCCAGGTCATGATGCCCAGCACGCCGGTGCTGACCATCCAGTCGCCGGCGATGGCCGGGTCGGGCAGGGTGCCGTCGTCCTGCAGGTGGAAGAAGCCGAGGGCGTGGCTCTCGCGGAGCTCGGGGGCGCTGCCCTCGCCGGCCTTGACGGGGGCGCAGGGGTCCTCCATGTCGAAGAGGCTGATGCCGCCGGTGCCGAACTCGGGCGACCAGGGCATGACGAGGTGGCCGCGGTAGGGCACGACGAGGTTGTGGTGCTGGAAGTCACCGGGCCCGCCCTCCAGCCAGGCGCAGGGCTGCCAGAGCTCGTCCTCGGAGAAGGTCCGGGTCGGACCGCCTGAGCCGCGCAGCTCGGGGCCCTCCTCCCAGAAGGCCCAGGTGTCGGGGGTCGGGCTGGCCTCGTCCGGGGTGCAGGCCAGGCTCAGCAACAGGATCAGCATCGTCCCTCCGCTGCGCAGGATAGTTGCCCACGGTGCCGGGGCGCCACCCCAGGACCCTGAAACAAAGAATATGCCCGGCGCCTCGGTGCCTGGGCGACGCGGGGGTTGGGGGGGGCGGCCGAAGGCCGATCG
>DDSR01000413.1 GCA_002343455.1 Deltaproteobacteria bacterium UBA2385
TGCCCAGGAGGTCGCGCGCGACCTGGACGGTGTGGCGGTCGAAGAAGGAGGGGGGGAGCGGTTCCATGAGTCGACCCCTGCGCGTTAACCCCTCCCCCCCTTCACCACGGCGATCCCCATGCGTACCTCCATCCTCCTCACCCTCCTCCTCTCCCTCAGCGCCTGCGGCGACACGGACAGCGACGACACTGGAACCAGCGACGGGGGCACCGCGGACGGCGGGGCTGACGGCGGCACCGGCGACGGCGGCACCGGCTCGACCGCGCGCACCGGGCTGGAGGGCTTCTGCGACTACTACGTCGAGTGCGGCGGGACCTACTACGCCGACGCCCAGGCCTGCATCGACGCCACCCTGGGCTACTGGGACGAGTGCCGCCAGGCCGAGCTTGACGCCTTCGGCGACTGCATGATGGCCAAGGTCGAGTGCGAGGACTGGAACCCGGACGCCTACAACCCGGCCAGCACGCCCTGCGCCGACGAGTGGGCCGACGTCACCGGCAAGGACTGCTGAGGCTCAGCCCGGCTCCTCCAGCCACTCCAGCACCGGCACCCACCAGCAATCCACCCGAACGCCCGCCGCGTACCGAGCGTCCTCCTGCTCGCGGCGGCGCTCGACCAGGGCGAAGAGGCGCAGCTCGCCCGCTCGACCGGCCCAGAGCCGACGCCCCTCCCTGGAGAGCTGTGCGACGCGCAGGCCCTGGGGCTCCACCAGGCCGGCCCGCTCCCCGTCGTCCACGACGCGCAGCGGCGTGCCCATGCGCAGCGTGCGCAGGGCCTCGTGGACCGGCGACTCGGCCGGCAGGCGCCCGGCGAAGCCGAGGTAGAGGCGGTCGAGGTTCCAGAGCTCCCGACGCCGCCGATGAAGCACCCCCGGCGCCGCGGTCGAGAGGAGCTCCTGCGCGCCGGCGCCCTCCCAGGGAGGCGGGCTGCCGCGCCAGCGGACCAGGTGCAGGCGCTGCCGGGCCCGGCTGAGGGCGACGTAGGCCAGCCGGCGCTCGGCCGCGGCGTCCTCCTCCCGGGGCCCCCTGTCACCCAGGACGATCACCGCCGGCCACTCCAGGCCCTTGGCCCCGTGCTGGGTGCTCAGCACCACCCCCGCGCCGAAGCTGCCCAGGTGCCGGCTGTCTCGGACGACCTCTCGCAGGTAATCGCGGAGATCCAGCGCGCGGAAGGGCTTGGCCCCCACCTCGGCCTCCCAGTCTGCGCAGCGCTCGGCCAGCCAGGCCCACCAGCGGCTCTCCGGATCCCGCGCCCGCTCCTGCTCCACGACCCGGCTCAGATCGGAGGCGCGCATCAGGCGGCTGTCGGGAGGCAGGGCCTCCAGCAGGGACCGGGTCTCGCGCAGCAGCCAGGGATCCGGCGGGTCCTTCAGGGGAGGCGCGCAGCAGGGAATGCCGTGGGCGATCAGCTCGTCGTGCAGCGGCCAGAGCAGGCGGTGGTGCCGAGCGAGCACCGCGATCTGCGAGGGGGAGGCCCCCGCCTCCAGCCAGCGGTGGATCTGGGCCCGGACCTCGCCCAGCGCCTGGGCGTCGTCATCGACCCGCGCCTCTCGCACCCCCTCGCCGTAGACAGATCCCTGCTCAGCGGCCAGGATCGGCTCCTCCTTCAGCCGGTCGGGCAGCGGCGCGACCACCGCGTTGCAGAGCTCGACGATGGCCGCCCGGCTGCGGTGGTTGAAGCGCAGCAGCCGGCGCTCGGCCCCGTAGCGCTGCTCGAAGTCGCGCAGGTACTCCCCCCGCGCCCCGCGCCAGGAGTAGATGTTCTGGTCGTCGTCGCCGACGGCGAAGACGGCCATGCGACGCTCGTCGGTCTCATCTCCACGGCGGCCGATCAGCGCGTCGAGCAGCTCGGCTTGCAGCGGATCGACGTCCTGGACCTCGTCGACCAGCAGCGTGTCCCACTCGCCCAGCAGCAGCTCGGCGACGCTCCCCTCCGGCAGGCCGATCCGGGGGCTGTCCGAGCGCAGCAGGTCGATGGCCGCGCGCAGGATGGCCTCGAAGTCGGGGGGAGCGTCTTGTCGTCCCGTCGCCTGCTCCCCGCACAGCCGCATGGCCAGGGCGTGCAGGGTCAAGACGGGGACCTGGCGACCGTCCTCGCCCAGCAGCTCCACCAACCGGCGGCGCAGCTCGGCCACGGTGCCGCGGTTGTAGCAGAGGACCAGGATCCGCCGCGGATCGACGCCGTGGGCCCGCACCAGCCAGGCGACCCGGTGCACCAGCGTCCGCGTCTTGCCCGAGCCGGGGCCGGCCAGGACCACCAGGTCGGCCTCGGGATCGGCCTCCACCACGGCGCGCTGGTCCTCGTCCAGCGGGTCCAGGATCCGGGCGCGGGTTCGCGCCGTCACCGCGCCGCTGCCGAGCTTGCTCAGCAGCTTGCCGCTGCCATCGGCGGAGAACCACTCGCGGATCACCTGCGCCCCCGCGGCCGGATCGGCCTGCCCCAGGGAGGCGTACAGGCCCATCGCCCTCGCTTGCCTCTGGCGGGCCAGGTTGTGCTGCTCAGCCGGGCGGTGGTCGGCCTGCGTGTAGCGCTTCCTCGGCTCCCCTAGCGGTGTAAGGGTCATGCTGGTCCGGAAGACCGCCAGCCCCCCTTGCAGGACGATCACCCCCAGCTCGTGCAGGCTGAGCACGGCCCGCTCGGCCAGCCGCACCGCCTCGCCGGCCCCCGCCCGGAGCTGGAGATCCTGGCGCAGGGCCTCGCAGACCTCCTCCAGGGCGAAGTCGACCCCGACGTCCTTCCCGCTACCGCTGGCCCGGTCCAGCAGCAGCTTCAGCGCCACCGCCGCCGCCACCCGCCGCCGCCGCGAGCTGGCCAGGACCGTGGCCCAGGGCGCCCGCAGGCCCAGGTCCAGGCGCCGGCTGCCCCGCCCGAAGAGGCTGAGCACCGGCTGGCCCTGCTCGTCCCGGTCCGAGGCGGCCTGCCGCAGCACCGCCCGCACCTCGGCCGGCGTGACCGGCGGGGAGATCTCCGGCAGCTCCTTGCAGAGGGCGCCCAGGTTCAGGGGGAGCGGACCCTCGACGTCCGGCGCGCTCTCCGAGAGCCGCTCGAGCACGGCCCCCTCCAGGCCCGAGGCCTCCTCGAGCAGGCGCTGGGAGTCGCGC
This sequence comes from Deltaproteobacteria bacterium UBA2385, assembly GCA_002343455.1. Classification (GTDB taxonomy): domain Bacteria; phylum Myxococcota_A; class UBA796; order UBA796; family UBA2385; genus UBA2385. The sequence goes on from DDSR01000413.1 coordinate 3,102, forward strand.
CGCATCCCCTTGCGCAGCGAGGCCCGCAGCAGCGTGCCCGGGTTGAGCAGGCCCGCGCTGACCATGCGCTCCAGCAGCTCGATCACCTGCCGACCGGCGCCCAGGGCGTCGCCCTGCGGCCCTCGCAGGCCCAGGCCCTGCGCCAGGTCGTCGGCGTCCAGCCCGCCCTCGCTGCCCGCCCAGATCGTGCTGAGCAGGCCAAGCGCCAGCTCGATCTGCTCACCGGCCAGCCCGGCCTCCTCCAGCGCCCGACGGGCCTGCTCGACCTCCTGGATCCGCGGCCGGCCCTGGAAGACCCGCGGGCGGTTCTCGTCGCGCTTCAGCTGGCCGGCCCGCTCCAGCCAGGAGAGGCTGGCCAGCACCCGATCGTCCTGGTCCTCCTGGCCGAGGGCCAGCCGGGAGAGCTCGCCCGCGGTCAGCTCGGCCCGCCCGGCGCGGGCGCTCTTGCGGACCACCTGGCGCACCTTCTCGACCTCGGCGCGCTTCAGGGCCGAGCGCTGCACCTCCGACAGGGCCCGGTCGAGATCGTCCTCGTGCCAGAGCAGCACCGCCTGCGCGGCGCCCCCGTCTCGACCGGCGCGCCCGACCTGCTGGACGTAGTCCTCCAGCGAGGGCGGCATGGCGAGGTGGGCCACGAACCGGACGTCGGCCTTGTCGACCCCCATGCCGAAGGCGCTGGTGGCGGCGATGAGGCGCAGCGTGTTGTCCAGGAACCGCTCCTGCACCTCCCGACGCTGCTGGGGCGGCAGTCCCGCGTGGTAGGCGCCCGCCGCCCAGCCCTGGTCGCTCAGCACCCGGGCCAGCTCCTCGCAGCCTCGACGGCTGGGGCAGAAGACGATCGCCGCCCCCTCGGCCGTCGGCGGAAACTCCTCCTCCAGCAGCTCCTGGAGCTGGGCCTGGCGCTGGCGTGGCTGCGTCCCTAGCACCCGTAGGCTGATGTTGCTGCGCTCGGTCACGGCCTGGAAGAGCTGCAGCGAGCGCCGGCAGGTCTCCTCGATGCGCTGCTCGATCTGCTGGCGCACGCGGGCCTGGGCGGTGGCGGTGAAGCAGGCGATCGCCGGCACGGTCACCCCCTGCTGCCGGGCCAGCTCGGCGATGAAGCGAGGGGCGTACCAGTAGTCCGTGCGGAAGTCGTGGCCCCACTCGGCCATGCAGTGGGCCTCGTCGATCACCCAGCAGCCGATCTGCCGGGTCTGCAGCGCCGCGCGGGCCCCCGGGTTGCGAAGCTGCTCGGGCGAGAGGTAGAGCAGGCCGGCCTCGCCCTCGCGGATCGCCCGCAGCACCTCCTGGCGGCTGAGCAGATCGAGGCCGCCGTGCAGGGCGAAGGCGTGGGGGTTGTCCGTGCGCTGGCGCAGGGCGTCGACCTGGTCCTTCATCAGCGACTGCAAGGGGGAGATGACCACCGTCAGGGCGCCGGTGCGCGCGTAGCGGGCGAAGGCCGGGACCTGGAAGCCGATCGACTTGCCCCCGCCGGTCGGCAGGATGGCGAAGAGGCTGTGGTTCTCCAGGCCGGCCTGCACGACCACCGCCTGAGCGGAGCGTCCGTCGGCGAGGGCGGGCTCTGCCCGGAAGGAGCGGAAGCCGGGGAACCAGCGCGCGAGCTGATCCTCGGCCGAGCGCGTCTTGGCACACCAGGCACAGTCCACCCGTGAACAGTCCGTCTCGCGCAGCAGGGTCTGGAGCTCCCGCACGACCGGAAAGGTGCGCCAGACCCAGGGCGGCAGCACCGAGCCGGGGCCCAGCGGCAGCCAGGCGGCCAGGCAGGCCAGGGGGTAGGCGTCAGCTGGCTTGTCGCGCAGCCACTCCGTCAGCAGCGCGGCCTGTGTCAGGCAGGCGTGGCCCTCCAGGCTGGCCAGCAGAGCGGGGAGCAGCTCGGCCGGAGGCGGGCGAGGCGGACCGGCCCAGCGGGCCGGCCCGAGCTGGGCCGAGACGGCGGCCCGGGCGAAGGCGGCCAGGGGCTTCGGGGCGCTCGTCTGCCAGGCCAGCACGTCGGCCAGCAGCTCGCGGGCGCCCAGCGCGTCGGAGAGGGGATCGTTGCCCTTCTCGCGGACCAGGGCCCGGTCCTTGACCAGGCGGTGGTAGGGCCGCTCCGGCCGGATGATCGGCGACCAGAGCAGGGTGTCGACCAGGGGCAGGTCCAGCAGCGGGTGGTCCGGCCACAGCCTCTCCAGGATGGGCAGATCGTGGGCGTGGGCGTTGTGTCCGGCCTGGCCCCGGGCGCGCCCCGCCATCCCCCGCAGGGCCTCCCGGGCCGCGAACAGATCCGTCCAACGGCCCCGCTCCTCCCCCAGGCAGGCCCCGATCTCCCGCACCTGCGCGCCGCTGACCTCCAGGTCGATCACCAGCACACGCTCAATCAACGAGGCGCTCCGCGCAGCAGCGGAAGCCGGTGCTGTAGTCGTGGTAGCCGCGGTCGTGGGCGGTGGTCTGGTAGCCGCAGCCCTGGCCGTTGATGCTGGCGTCGGCGTAGAAGCCGCCGCGGAAGGTGCCCTCGGCCTCGGCCACCCACTCGTGCAGGTTGCCGTGCAGATCGAAGGCCCCCCAGGCGCTCTGGCACTCGGCAAAGCTGCCGCCGGCGGACACCGTGCCCGGCTGCTGGTTGATGCCCGGATCGTTCATGCTCTCCGTGTCCCAGATCCCGGTGCTGGTGCCGAAGTAGTCGACGACGGGGTGGCTGCCGGCGTAGTCGTCGTTGCAGGCCCCCTCCCGATACTCGTCGCCGTAGGGCCAGGTCCAGCCATTGGGCCCCTGGCAGGCCCGCAGCCACTCCTCGCTGCTGCACAGGCGCTTGCCGGCGGCCTGGCAGGCGGCCTCGGCCTCGTCGCCGGAGATGTAGGCCTGGGGCATGGTTCCCAGGGCCACCACGGCGCGAACTGTGCGTCCGTCGACGGCCAGGTACGGGCTGCTGGGCGACCAGCTGTCGCCGATGCGCTCCTCCAGCGCGGCCTCGGCCTGGTCGATGCAGAAGATGGAGTCGACCTCGACCATGGCCGGGGGGCAGCTCGACGGGGTGGCGCCGGTGTCGAGGGGGCCGGTGTCGAGGGGGCCGGTGTCGAGGGAGCCGGTGTCGCTGTCCATGGGGGTGCCGGTGTCGGCCGGACCGTGGCGGGGCGCCGTGGCGGGGAGGGCGCAAGCGGCGAGCAAGGCGAGGATGGCGGCCATGAGCGAGCCTAACGCCACCGCCGGCCACCGCGCCCGCCAGAGACGAGGCGGTTGAGCGAGGATGGGATCGTCCCAGCGAGGGCTCCTCCGGCACTTCCAGCCACTCCCCCCACCACCCGCGAGTTGCCTCACCCTTGCCCACACGTTCGCCATGGTGAACCTCGCCCTTCCGTACCTGGCCCTTGGTGAACCCCCCTCATTCGTACCTCAAGTCGGGTCGGGGCTCGGCCGGAGTACGGAACTTCAATGCCTTATGAAGGATGTCGGCTGCGCTTGGCTTCCATTGGCCTGTCGGAGGTACGCACGAAGGAGGTTCACCCCGGGTCAGGTACGGAAGGCGGGGTTTCGCCCGATTCTGGAGAGCTCCCCATGGCGCTGAGG
>DDSR01000234.1 GCA_002343455.1 Deltaproteobacteria bacterium UBA2385
TAGGGGCTCGATTCATCGAGCCCGATGCTCAGACCCTCTCCACCCCCGCCAGCAAGATCGGCTACCCTCCGCTCGTGGCCATCTCCTCTCCTCAGCCCGGCTCCGAGCTCGACCTCGCCCCGCCCCCCTCGGTGGCGCAGGAGGGCGGCATCGCCGCCGTGCGTGGCATCCAGGCGATCTGGAACCACCGCTCGCTGCTGTGGGCCTTCGTCCTGCGCGACCTCAAGCACCGCTACACCGGCAGCTCGCTGGGCTTCTTCTGGACCGTAGTCACGCCGCTGCTGGAGCTGGTCACCTACACCTTCGTCTTCCACGTCCTGATCGGCGTGCGCTTCGTCGAGGGCGGCGGCGGCTCGCACTACGCCGTCTTCCTCTTCTGCGGCATGGTCACCTGGTACGCCGTCTCCGACGGCCTCGCGCGGGCGGCCACGGCCATCACCGAGAACGGCCACCTCATCAAGAAGGTCAACTTCCCCTCCTTCGTCCTGCCCGCCCACATCGTCGCCAGCGCCGTCGTCAACCAGTGCATCCGCCTCTTCCTGCTGGCCCTGGCCACCATCGCCCTGGGCCGCGGCCTCTCCTGGCACTTCCTGCTGGTGCCCTTCGCCGTCGCGGTCGAGGCCATCTTCGTCCTGGGCGTCGGCCTGCTGCTGTCGGTGACGGCCGTCTACTTCAAGGACACCGTGCACTGGGTCAAGGCGGTGCTACTGCTCTGGATGTTCGTCACCCCCATCTTCTACCCCTCCAGCAGCTACCCCGAGCAGTACAAGCTCTTCCTGCTGCTCAACCCGCTGGCCCACCTCGTCGGCGTCTTCCACGAGCTGGTCCTCAACCAGCGCCTGCCCCACCCGCACTCCGTCCTGGTCATCCTGGTCATGTCGGCGCTGTCGATCACGGTCGGCTACTCGGTCTTCCGGCACCACCGCGACCGCTTCGCGGACCTGGTATGAGCGACGCACCCGCCGCCCCACCCGCCGCCGTCTGCCACCGCTGCGGCGGCGAGAAGAAGGGCCCCTTCGTTCCCTGCAAGCACTGCGGCGTCATCCCGATGGGGGCCGAGCGGCAGGTCGCCTGGCTCTTCAGCGAGCAGCACCTCGATCCCGCCGAGCTGGCCGAGGCCGCCCGCCGGGTGGGCGGCGGGGAGCGGCCCGATCCGCCCCGCGCCCTGATGGAGCTGGCCCGCCGTCGGATGGGCGTCGGCGCGCCGGACAGCGACGAGGTCCGCTCCCTGGCGGGCTCCGAGCGCCTCGCCCTGCTGGGGGGAAACCTGCTCTTCACCCCCCTGGTCGGCCTCGCCTGCTGGTGGGGGCTCTCGGAGTGGCGGCCGATCGCGGCCCGCCAGGCCCTGCTCGACTCCCTGCCCGTCGCCATCCTCGGGCTGGTCATCTGGGGGGCCCTGCTGGTACGCTGGGGCATCGCCTGAGGGTCCGTCCTCGCGCCACCGGGAATCATGACCTCCTTCCTCCCGAAGCTCGAAGAGACCCTCGCCGAGCTGCTCCAGTACGGGGACACCGGCCTGCTCGCCGTCCAGGACGAGGCCGGCTCCTGGGGCTTCTTCGTGCAGTCCGGCGCGCTGGTGGGCATCCGCGGAGGCTCGGCCCAGGCCGGCCAGGAGGAGGAGGGGGAGGAGCAGGACCCCGAGCGGCGAGCGATCCGCTGCCTGGTCGAGGCCATGCGAGCCGGCAGCCCGATGCTGGAGTTCTGTCCCGACGAGGCGCCCGAGGAGTTCGGCTTCTTCGACGCGCGCCGGGTGCTCAGCGCCGCCGTGGGCGAGGCCCGCGCCGTCCCGGTCCTGCTGGAGCGCCTGCGCCCCGTGCTGGAGGGCTGGCCCGAGCTGCGGGTCGAGCCCGAGACCTACAGCGAGCTGCCGGCGATGCAGGAGTGGCTGGGCAGCTTCAACGGCCTCGCCCCCGGCAGCGCCCGCCTCGCCCGTGCGCCCACCGAGGACCCGGGCCTCTGCCTCGCCGCCATCTGGCTCGCCTGGCGACTGGGAGACCTGGAGGTCCACGGCCAGGGGCTGGTGGAGGACGGTGGAGAGTCGGTGCTACCCCAGGAAGAGGTCGTCGAAGCCGAGCCGGCCGAGGACCCTCCCACGGCGCCCTCCCTCACCCACCGGACCGAGCGCACCGCCCGCTCCTCCTCCGGCGGGCACGCCCCCGTCCCTCCCCGGACCTTCGATCCCTACCTGCGGGGCCTCTCCCTGGCCCGGGCCGGCCAGGCCGCCGCCGCCCTGCCGCTGCTGGAGCAGGCCTTCGCCGAGGATCCCGACCACCCTGGCCTGGAGGAGTGGCTCGGCTACTGCCGCTTCTCGGCCTGCCGGGAGAGCGAGCCCGAGCGAGCCCGCAAGGGCCTGGAGATGCTGCGTGATGTGATGTACCGGACCGGGCCGACCGGCGAGATGCCCCTGCTGCCCTGGACCCTGATGGCCCGCGCCCAGCTCGAGCGAGGCGATCTCGTACAGTCACGCAGCATCCTGAACAGTGTCCTGGAGCGAGACCGCAACGACAGCGAGGCCCAGCAGCTCGAAGCCCGCCTCGCCCACGCCGAGGCCGAGCTGGAGGCCGCCCGGACCCGAACGACCTCGCGCATCTCCTGGCCCCGGGTGGCGCTGCTCCTGGGTCTGCTGCTGATCGTGGTGCTGATCTACCACCTCTCGGTCTGGATGCAGACCTCCGGCCCGGTGCGCGAGGACCTCGCCCCCACCGTCGCCCACATCGCCCCGCTGCGCGAGCTGCATCGCCTGGACGGAGGCTACGTCGGGGTCACGGCCGCGGGCAGCCCCGCCGACGCCTCGCCCGAGCTGGCCTTGGCGTTGTGCCAGCAGCTCGCCGTCGCGCTCACGGTGGACCGTCGTGAGAGCATCACCCTCGTCTCCGACGCTGGCGCCCTGCTGGCCGAGTGCGGCGAGCGGCTGCGTTGAGGGGGGCTCAGTACCGCTCCGGATACAGATCCTGGAAGGTCCCGGCCGCGCCCGAGGAGGCCACCTCGTGCCGCAGGATGGCCACCTGCCGGTCGCCGTCCAGGTCACAGAGCGCGTCCACCCGGACCCGCTCCCCGCCGTCGAGCAGGGTCGCGCTGTAGCTGCAGCGCAGCTTGCCGTCGGGGCGCCAGTTCAGCGCCTCCCAGTCGGGCTGGGCCTCGAACTCCCGCAGGGCCCCGCTGACCGGGGTCGAGGGGTTGGGCGTCGCGCTCAGCCAGCCGCCGTGGGCGAGCTGCCAGGACTGCTGGGCCAGCCCGATGCTGCGCAGCATCGGCACCACCTCGGCCCGCATCGCCCGGCGCCGCAGGTCCAGGTAGCGGGGGATCGCCACGCTGGCGATGACCGCGATCAGGGCGACGGCGACCATCAGCTCGACCAGGCCGACGCCGCGGCGGGAGGAGGGCGGGGCGCGGCGGAGGGGGGGCACGGGGCGAGTGTAGCAGGGTCGTCGAAGACAGGTGCCCGATACGACGGGGGCCATTGGGTTCCGTTGGAAGTCGTCTACCAATCACTCAGTGCAGAGGTCGTCGAACATCAACGCAGCGATCGTCATATCGACATGGTCGAGGTCCGGAGCGACCCAGATCCGACCCTCCCAGCCGCCGGGCTTACGGGCGGGCGGCGCGGCCAACGCAACCAGCCGGGCGGCTGGCTTCCCTCTGCGCGCGATCACGATCTCCTCACCGGCTTCCGAACTCCGGACCAGCTTGGAGAGGCGGCTCCTTGCCTCGCTGCGATTCACGGTCTTCATGGAGGTACGGTAGCGCCCCCGACCGCGCAGGTCGAGTCTTGCACGGTCGTCAGGTACCGAGCCTCTCCCGCCGAGACTCGACCGCCCGCCGCAGCTTGTTCACCTTGCGGGCGTCGAAGGGCAGCTCGTCAAGCCGAGCCAACCACAGGGGCACCGCGTCCACCAGCTCGTCCAGCACCCGCGCGGCGGCCCGCGTGGGAAGGTCCAGCACAGCACCCAAGGCGAGGAGGTCGCTCCGCCCGATGTCCTCTCGGGTCTTGCCGTTGATGGACAGCGCCATGCTGTAGTCCCCATAGAGGTGGGAGCTGGGCACATCGTAGGCGGGGGTGGCCTCCCACTCGCCGTCCGGGGCCCGGCGGACCGAGAAGTTCTTGGCGTGGGCGTCGCCATTGCAGCTCAGGTAGGCGAAAGCGATCTGGCGAAGCAGATCGCGGGCGCAGACCCGGGGGGCTCCGGCGACCCGCGTCAGGGCGGCGAGGACCTCCTCGGAGGAGACCCGGTACTTGTCGGCGGGGTAGCGCCCCAGCACCTGGCAGCCGTCCTCCTGGGCGAGCGGCCGCCAGACACCCTCGTGCAACACCCGATCGAAGCGCCGGACCAACAAGCCGGGCTCCCCGTCCCGATCGTGGACCAGCTCGGCGGTGGCCGCCGGCACACCGCTGGCCCTGGCGGCGTTCAAGAAGAAGAGCTCGTTCTCGACCAGTCGAGGGAAGCCGCGGGGGTTGAGCTTGAGGATGAACGGGCCCTGGGCGAGGTGCAGGGGCAAGGAGACCATCGCGCTGGAGACCTTGTCCTGGACTCCGGGAAGGGCCATGCGGTCGGCACCCTCGGGGCCGACGATGCGGGCCATCAAGGAGGCGAAGCGCACGGTCTCCAGGGACTCGGCCACCGGCGGCTGAGGCGGCTCCCAGCCGACGGCGAGGACCTGGACATCGCCGATGGCCTCGTGCGCCGTCGCCAGCAGCAGCGAGAAGTCGTCGTCGGCCGAGGTCTTGACCGCCGCTCGGACCGCGGCCAGCCGGCGCCCCTCGGGCAAGAGGCCCGCGAAGAAGGGAGGCACCGCACCCGCCGAGGTACGCACCGGCGCTGCGCCGAGGGGCAGCGTCGTGGCCACGGCGGGGCCCTCGTAGTCGGAGTCGTAGGCGAACTCGCAGCCCTCGGGCGTTCGCGTCAGCCTTCCGGCGCGGCGCCCAGCCTTGCGGACCACGGCCTCTTCGACCCGGCGGAGCTCCTCGATCGCCCCGCTCACGGTGCCGGCTCGTCGCCTTCAGGGGCCGAGATCCCGGGCGGTCCCCGCTGCACGCGGAGGCCGAGCCCCAGCGCCCCGAGCAGCTCGATCAGCTTGTCCAGGCGCAGGGTCTCCTTGCCCGCCTCGACGGTGTGGACGAAGCGCGTGGAGCAGCCCGCCAGCTCCGCGAGCTCTTCTTGCCGCAGGCCCAGGCGCAAGCGGCGGGCTCGGACGGTCTCGGCGAGAGCGGATGCACGATCGTTCATCGTCTGGTGATCTTCCCCGATGGACGGCCCCCTGTCAAGGATGGAATGAGCGAGCGTTCATCCGATGGCCCAAACAGGCCTGAAACCGACTGGAGCTACCCGTGACATGATCGATCGTGCAGGCGATATCATCCTCACCGAGAAGCGTAGATGGCCCTCTCCATCTCGGCGCCGGCGTCGTGGAGCACTCGCAGGTCGTCGGGGGGACTGTAGCAGGGAGGCCGGTGGCGGGTCGGGTTCGAGCGCGCGGACGCACCCCATCGGGTTCTGGGCCGAAGACCGGACCCCGTGGCGCTCCACCCTACGCTCCCGTGCCTACTCCCCACCAGTCGCGGATCAGCGAAGGCAGGTCGCGGTTCCGGTTGCAGCCGCGGAGCTGGATCAGCTCGGCTGCCCGCTCGGCGCGACGCAGCTCATCCGAGGTGCAGACTCGGCGGAGGGCGACGAGGTCGATGGCGTCCTGGGGTCGGTCGGGGCTCCGGGCCAGCAGCTTCAGCACGACCAGGTGGCCGGTGCGGGCAACCGGGACCTCGTGGTCCCAGAGCCGGACAGGCTCCGCAGCCTTCACGATCTCCGGCTCAATGCCGCTGCTGTGGAAGAGCAGGTCGACCAGCACGACAGGGCCGTGGCCCGGGGCCACCAGGCGCGCCGTGGCCAGTCGGCCCGATGACTCGTGCTCCAGGACTTGCGACATCCGAAAGCCCTGCGAGGTCAGGGCGAAGACAACCGCCTCCGCCTGTCGGTCATCGGACGCCGCGACCGCGAGGTCGGCGTCCCGTGTGAGCCTGGGCTCGGCGCGGAGCGACACGGCCAGCCCGCCCACCAAGGCCCACGCGGCGCCCAGGCCGTCGAGGGCATTCGCCGCCGCGTCCAAGCCCTGTTCGAGGTGGCCTAGTGTCTTGGCCATGCCACCACGCGCGCCCAGGCCGGCGCCGGCCCGTCGAGCTTCTCGGCCCACCAAGCCTCTACCGCCGCCTCGATATCCTCGGCCGAGGCGTCGGGGTGATCGAGCCGGTGGCGGCCTCGGACCAGCTCGGCGGCGAGCTCGGGCAGGGCCAGCGCCGTCTGGAGCCGCTCGGCCGGCGACTGGCGCTCGGCGTCGGGTTCCAGGAGGGCGGCAAGGCGGGAATGCATGGGCGGATCGTAGCCTGCGTCCCGGGTGGCTGCCCCTCAGGAATGCCACCCCTCCCGACACGAGTTGTCAGCAAGCAATGACCGTCCTGTGACGGAAAGCCCCGGCCGGCCCCCTTGGTCACCCGCGCTATGCACACCTCTGCACACTGGACCCCGCCGATCTACCCGGAGTGGCTGGGCGAACGCTCACCCTGCGAGGTGCACGGCACCCGCTTCCCCTACGTCGCCGGGGCCATGGCCAACGGAAACTGCACGGCCCGGATCGTGATCGAGATGGGCCGCGCCGGGATGCTCGGCTTCGTCGGGGCCGCCGGCCTGGAGGGCCTCGTCATGGATCAACTTCGCCGCAACGCGCAACAACGTGGACGGTGAATCTGGCCATGGGCAAGCACGACAAGGCCAAGCAGTCCTACCTGGAGGAGGGTCTGCTCATCCTCTCCGTGGCCCAGGAGGCCCCGGATCTCTTCGAAGCGGCCACCCGGGACGAGAAACGGGAGCTCCTGGATCACTTAGGCGTCCAACTTGTCGGGGTCACCGAATGCTCATGGAACTATCGTTGGGGGTGATCGCCCTGCGGGTGCGGGAGTGAGCGGGGTGGGTGGTCGTGGAG
>DDSR01000240.1 GCA_002343455.1 Deltaproteobacteria bacterium UBA2385
GGGGGGGGCGATGGGGGGGGCACTGTCGGGGACATCTCGATCCCCGACGGCCAGAACATGGCGACCATGACCGTCGCGGATGGTTCCGCGGTGCTCGCCGCTGGCGACTACGAGCTCGAGTCCATCGGCTTCGCGCCGCAGCGCAACCAGGACGAGTTCTACGCCAACTTCGGCCAGAGCAGCGAGACCGGGGTCCTGCGCACGCTGAACTTCTACGGGATCAACCGGGTCGGCAGCTTCGCCTGCGGCGACCAGGCCAAGCCCGACGACGACTACGCGCTGGAGACCGCCATGGACCTCAAGGACTACGCCAGCGGCGTGTTCTTCGACTCGCAGGGCGCCGGCAGCTCCTGCACGTTGACCGTGACCCACCTGGACGAGACGACCATCGAGGGGCGGTACACGGCGACGCTGGTGGGAACGACGGATGCCTCGGCGCAGGTCAACCTGGAGGGGGAGTTTCGCTCGCACCGGGCGGAGTGAGGGTGCGGGTGGCCTCAGTGAGGAGCGCTTCGCGACAGAGGCCGCCGAGATGTCCTGCTCATGACCGAGCGCTATCCGGACGGGCTGAGAGTGTGTGAGGAGCGAAGGAATATGGGAGGGCAGGCTCTTCCAGCGCAATTCAATTTTGGATGTCCGTTCGTTCTGCCGGAGCGTTTCCTGCCTTCCTGCTCTCCTGCCTTCCTGATTGCTGCGCCCCCCTCGGCCTCACGTATCGCCGCCGATCCTCGCATTCATCGTCGGGCTCGCATCCTGGAAGTGTGCGAGGAGGCGGCGTCAGGTATTCGCATATGCCATTTCGCGGGCGAGGCCCTCCTCGAAGCAAGGCCTAAGAGGAAAACGAGCGGCACCTGGCCGGGCGTTTAGATAGCCTCGCCGCTTGGGACGGCGCGGAGGACTTCACTGTACGGGTCGATCCACGGCAATGCATTGGCGGACGGGCTGGGCAGGCCGCGAAACCGAAGCCAGTCAGCGATGCTCTGGAGGTAGGACAGAGAGATCGTCGCATCCCAGGGGATGCTGGAGACCACGCTGTCAAGCATGGCGCGCTGGAAAGGCTGAAGCGTGGCGCCGCCGACTTCGGCGTACCAGGCGTTGTGAAGTCGAGAGGGTTGGACGCGGGCCAGCTCAGCGAGCGCGCGAAGCGCCTGGTGGACGTCAGAGACCTTTGAACCGAGGTCGTTGGGGAGTGTGCCGTCCGGGAGCCTGCGAAATGCCAGGACTCTGTCTCCGAGTGGAACGACCCTACATCCATTGGGCCCCCAGGCGTGCACGGTGCGCCCGAGGAAGGAGAGCCCAGAGAGGACCAAGTTGGCGTCAAGAAGACAAACAGAATCCAGGTGACCATCCAAGAAGCGAGCGGTAATGTCACCATCGGCCGGAACCATCTTGACATCCGCCTCCGGACCCGTGCAAAATTGGCTCAACCAAATGTCCTGGATGAGGGCCCGGAGGAGGCGACGGTCTACCCAGCGTCGGACGCCAAAGGACAAGCCGACCGTGCTACAAACCGATGGCTCGGAGACACGGGAATCAACGACGAGTCCCGAAAAACCCGCAGAGATCCGCCCGACCCCCCAGAGAGGGTCACCGTCGGCATGGGCCATGAAGACCTCGGCGAGGCTCATCACGGCCAAGTCTACCTTGCCCTCGGTGAGGAGGCTTCGCGGGGTCTCGTCGGGCCCGGGGTAGACGAGTTGGAGATCGCCTCCGGACTGAAGGGGAACGAGCTGAGAGATACCAATGAAGGGTGCGTGAAGGTAGTCGCGAGCTGTGTCGAGACCGAGACGGATGGTGGACATAGGGCCTCCCTTTGGCCGAACATAATTCGGCAGTGCCCGGTCAGACAATGGCCTGCCTTGCCCAGGCCTCCCGCCCCCGCTTGGGCAGGTCTAAATAGACAACGAGCGGCACCCAAGACCCAAGCCTCACCCCCCCGGCAGCGCCGCCGCGACCGGCGGCTTCTCGTACATCCGCAGCAGGACCGGAACCAGCAGCGGCAGCCCGCAGCAGCTCAGCACAAGGATCGCTACCGAGGGCCAGAAGACCAGCAGCCCGATGAAGACCCCCATCATCGCCGTCGGCTCGGGCTTGACCTGCCCGCTGACGGCGACCTCGCCGGCGTGCTTGATGTAGGGCTGATACGCCGCTCCCCAGACGGGCGAGCAGGTGATGGCCTCGGCCCCTCCGGCGACGAGCACGATCTGGGCGAACTCGCCCATGCCCTTGAGGTTGGTGCTACGGGCGACGCGCTCGGCCTCGGGCGTGGCGGACTCGGCGAGGACGACGTCCAGCACACTGCGGGCCTGCATGAAGCCGCGCGGGAGGCGGGAGGGGTCGAGCACGCCGGCGCGCTTGCGGAAGGCCTGGAGCTCGGCGCGCAGGTCCGGACCGTCGACCGCGCCGGCGAGGCGGACGCGCAGGACGGTGCTGATGCGGACGGCGCAGCCCCAGTAGAAGCGGGTGCGCACGGCGACGAGGGAGGTGGCGTCGTGCTCGACGACGGTGAAGCCGTCCTGCTCGAGGGCCTGGCGACGGGAGAGGAGGTCGGTATTCATGACGCCGAGGCTAACCGACAGCTCCCAGGCGCGCGGGATAACGAACGGCGATGGCTCGAAACCCCCGCCATGAGCTCGGCGTCGGTCTGCTGGTGCTCGCCGCTGCTGTCCTGCTGGGATGGATGGCCCTGAAGGTCGGCGCCCTGCGTGGGCTGGGCAACCAGGTGCGCCTGGAGACCCGGGTCTCGGACGCCGGGGGCCTGACCGAGGGCGCGGTGGTCAAGATCGCCGGGGTCGACGTCGGGCGGGTCAGCGGGATGCGGCTCCAGGACCGACAGGCGGTGCTGGAGCTGGAGGTGCGCCAGGACGCGGCGGTGCCAGTCGACGCCCTGGTGCGGGTTCGGGCCCGCTCGGTGCTGGGCGAGAAGTACGTCGAGCTGATCCCGGGCGCCGTGGACGCCGCGCTGGCCCAGGACGGGGCGGTGCTGGCCTCGCTGCCACCGCCGATGGAGATCGACCTGCTGGTCAACCAGCTCGCCCCGTTGCTTGAGGGGCTGCCGATGGAGGAGCTGGCCGAGAGCCTGCGCGTCTTCAACGCGGCCGTGGCCCAGGATCCCCAGCGGGTGCAGCGCATCCTGGCCGATGTGGAGATCATGGCCCGCAACGGCGCCGTGGCCAGCGAGGTGCTGCCGGCCACCCTCGGCGAGAGCCGCGAGACCCTGCGGCAGGTGCGGGATCGCCTCGACCAGGCCGAGCCTGCCGTGGCGAGGGCCGACCGGCTGCTGGCCAACCTGGAAGCGGGGACCGAGGATCTGCCCCACACCCGCGAACAGGCCGACGCCTTGATCGAGGAGACCCGGCAGGCGGTGGAAGAGGGCCGCCGCCTGATCGCGCTGCTGGACGACAACAGCGCCCGCCTGGAGAAGATCCTGGAGAACGCCGAGGAGATCGACAAGTGGGAGCTGCGGCGCCTGCTGCGCGAGGAGGGCATCCTGGTGCGCCTGCGCAAGGGAGAGGTGCTGGAGCCGCCCGAGGAGTAAGCCTCAGCCCTCGGTCTTCTCCCGCCTCTTGAGCCCGACGCCGACCCCCGGCTCGGACGCCTCGCGCTCGCCGTGCAGCGGCTGCAGGTGGATGCTGGCCTTGACCTCCAGGCTGTAGTTCGTCAGCAGGTGGTTGAGGTCCTTGTGCAGCTCGAGCGCTTCGAGGTAGCCGCGGAACTCGCGGGCGACCATGCGGATCGTCTCGGTTTTTGCCTTGTCCCCGGTCTCCAGCAGCGCCGCCAGGATGGCGCGGGCTTCGAGCTTGCGTCGCTCATCCGGGTCGAGGTTCTCGTCGTCCTCGATCGGGCTCTCCTCGCCGGTCAGGATGCGGCGGGCGAAGCCTCGGATGCTGGGACGCCGCTCGCCCTTGGCGCGGGGCTCCTCGGGCGGGTCGGGCTTGCGCTCATCGGACATCCTCGCCCTCCGTCCAGCCTCCTACCCGAACGAAGTCGCCGTCGCCGCGCGCGCCCTCGATCTGGGGCATGGGCACCATCAGGCTGAGCAGGCGCCCGGCGTTGGTCACGACCACCGCCTGCCGGCCGTCGACGGCAGGCTCGGTGCTGATACCGGCGAGCAGGTAGCCGGCCTCCAGCTGCCAGCTGAGCTGTCCGCTGAGCGGGTCGACGAGGTAGAGCCCGCCGCTGGAGCTGCCCACCAGCAGCCCCGCGGGGGTGACCACGGGCCGGGTCAGGGCGCCCTGGGTCTCGCTGTCCCAGGTCCACTTCACCTCGCCCGAGCGGGAGTCGACGCAGCGCAGGCTGCCATCGGTGCTGCCGTGGTACAGCATCGGGTAGCCGCTGCTGGGATCTGCGGGCCCGGCGGCGGGCGCCTCACCGGTGCCGACGTCGACCCGCCAGCGCACGCTGCGGGTGCTGGGGTCGATGGCCAACAGCGGCCCGGCGAAGCCGCCGGCGACGGCGATGCTCTTGGCGTCGCCGCCTTCGAGGTCCAGGGTGGCGCCGATGATGTCGGGCCAGGCCCCCTCGCCCACCCGGCGCTGCCAGACGACGTCGCCGGCCTGGGCGTCCAGCGAGACCAGGGTCCCGTCCGAGAAGCCCGCCAGCACGACCTCGCGCTGGTCCACCTCGGCCCGGGTGGGGGTCGGCGCGCCGTAGAGCTGAGGGCCGGCCAGGGGTCGGTCCACCCGCTGCTCGTGCCGCCAGAGGAAGCTGCCGTCGGTCACGTTCAGGGCGGTGACGACGTTGTCGAGGTTGGCCACGAAGACCTGCCCGTCCTGGACCATCGGGGTGGCCAGGATGGGGCTCTTGCCCTCGTGCCGCCAGATCAGGCTGCCGTCGCTGATGCGGTAGCAGTGGGTGCCGCCGGCCGCGTCGCTGAAGTAGACCCGGTCCTGGGCGCTGTCGACCCGGGGCGCGGACTGCACCGGCCCCAGCGCTTCGAGGCGACGGACGAGACGGCCGTCGTCGCGGTCCATGATCAGCAGGGCGTCGTCGGCGGCCGAGCCGGCGAAGAGGAAGGCGCCATCGAGCACCGGCGTGCCGCGCTCGGTGTGCACGGCGGCCGCGACCCGGGGGCCCGGGATGCGGCGCTGCCAGGTCAGCACGGGGGGCGAGGAGAACTCGCCCCGGGCGTCGAGAGGCTGGACGGGCAGGGGCCCGCTGGCCAGCGAGAAGAGCAGGGCGGCGCCTGTGGCGAGCTCGCTCACCCCTGCTCCCGCAGGCGGGCGGCGGCGGTGGCAGCGAGGCTGGCCAGCGGCGACTCGGGGTGGGCGACCTGGAAGGCCTCGAAGGCGGCGGCGGCCTCGGGCCCGCGGCCGGACAGCTCCAGGAAGCGCGCGGCCTCGTACAGGCTGCGCTGCGCGGCGTAATCCTTGCGGGCCCCGGCGTGCTGGGTCAGCACGGCGACGGCCTCGTCCACCTTGCCCTGGTCGAAGAGCACCCCGGACAGCCCGCTGGCAGAGGCCCAGCCGAGCTCGCCGTCCTCGCCCCGCTCGTGGGCCTTGGTCCAGGCTTCGAGCTGCTTGTCGGGGAGCTCGGCCGCCTGGTAGGCGCGGGCGGCGTGGATCCAGGCATAGGTCCCGCCGGGACCCTTGGTGCGGGCGCCGATCTCGGCCAGCAGCCGCCCGCCCTCGGTGGCCTGCGCCTTGACCATGGCCGGGTTCTCGGCGTGGGTCTCGATGCCCGCCCGCAAGGTCCGAAGCACCCGCTCGACCTCGGCGTGGGAGGCCTGGAGCTGCTCGGTCTGGTGATTTCTCCAGGTGCCCCAGGCCAGGACGGTCAGCAGGACGGCCACCATCGCCGCGATGCCATGCCGCCAGTAGCCGTAGAAGGCGTTGGCGACGACCATCTGCGCCTTGAAGAGGGCGTCCTCTTCCCGGCCCGGGAAGGCGGGCAGGGGCGGCAGGTTCTCGGCGCCCGGGGCGGGCTTCGGCTCTTCGGGGTTGGACACATCGGCTCCTGAGGACAGGCCGCTGTAATCGGAAACAGCGGGGGGGGCA
>DDSR01000474.1 GCA_002343455.1 Deltaproteobacteria bacterium UBA2385
GATGTACATCGTGTCCAGCGCGACGACGCGGTCGATGGTCCGCGGGCCGATGACGAGCCGGGCCAGGTTGAGCAGGACGGCCACGAGGATCAGCGTGGTCGTGATCGAGAGCGCGGTGGAGAGGATCATCCGAAGATCTCCTTCAGAGGACGCTCGTAGCGCTCCTTGATCTGCTGGACGGTCTCGGCGTCGTCGAGGGTGTGCAGGCAGTGTACGATCAGCAGCCGACGGTCGGCCGAGATGTGGGAGCTGACGGTCCCGGGGGTCAGCGAGACGGTGGCGGCCAGCAGGGTGATGGAGAGCGGGTGCTCCAGCTCGAGGGGGACGAAGACCCAGCGCGGCCGCAGGCGAGAGACGGGCCCCAGGATCCAGATCGCCACCTGCACGTTGGCGATGAGCACGTCGTACAAGAAGACCAGGGTGTACCGAACCAGCTTTGGCAGGCTGCGGATGGCGGGCGCGTCGGGCCAGAAGCGGAGGGTGAGGGGAGGCAGGGCCAGGGCCAGGACGGTGCCCAGCAGGACCTGGCCGAGCGAGAGCGACATGTTGACCAGCAGCCAGATCACCAGCAGGCTCAGGCTGAGGAACGGGCGGGGCAGGATGCTGCGGGTCATGGCCTCTCCCCCAGCACGGCGTCGATCAGGATCGAGGGATCGCGGACCTGGGCGGCGGTCCGGTCGAGGTATTCGCTGACCGGCCCGGCCCCCAGGGTCAGCCCCAGGATGCAGAGCAGCAGCAGGCTGACGGGCAGCGCCTTCCAGGTGATCGAGGCGGAGGCCGGGGCGGGCGAGTCCGTGGTCTTCCAGAAGAGCACGCTGCCGGCCCGGCTGATCACGACCAGCGAGGCGAAGCTGGCGCCGAGCAGGATCACGAAGATGGCAGGGGCCGCCGGGTGCTGCGAGGCGGCGCTGAGCAGCAGGGCCTTGCCGAGGAAGCCCGAGAGCGGTGGCAGGCCGGCCACGGCGACCATCGTGACCATGAAGAGCACGCCCACCAGCCGCTGCTGAGGCATCGCCGGCCCCGGGACGAGGGAGTCCCCGAGCTCGGGGCCACGCTGGCGCTCGATCAGGTCGGCTACCAGGAAGAGCGCGGCCATCGCCAGCGTGCTGTGCAGCATGTAGTACAGGCCCGCCGCGAGGCCGTCGTCCTGGAAGAGGCCCGGCCCGACCAGGATGGTGCCGACGCTGGCGATCAGCAGCCAGGAGGCCAGGACGTTCAGCCTGCGGGCGGCCACGGCCGCGATGATGGCCACGACCGTGGTGATCAAGGCCAGCGGCAGCAGCCAGGGCTTGACCAGGTCCTCGACCGGACCGCGGCCGGCGCCGAAGATGAGCCCGCTGTAGCGGATGATCGCGTAGACGCCGACCTTGGTCATGATGGCGAAGACCGCCGCGACGGGGGCCGAAGAGGCGGCGTAGGCGCGGGGCAGCCAGGACCAGACCGGGAAGAGCGCCGACTTGATGGCGAAGACGACCATCATCAGGACCGCGCCGACACGCAACAGGGCGGCGTCACCCGGCGGGAGCTCGGTCACCCGGACGGCCATATGGGCCATGTTCAGGGTGCCGGTCAGGCCGTAGAGCATGCCCACGGCGACCAGGAAGAGGGCGGAGCCCACCAGGTTCAGGAAGACGTACTGCATCCCGGCCTGGGCTCGCGCGGCGGCACGCCCGTGGACCACCAGGATGTAGGCCGACAGCAGCAGGATCTCGAAGAAGACGAAGAGGTTGAAGGCGTCGCCGGTCAGGAAGGCGCCGTTGACGCCGGCGACCAGGGTGAGGAAGAGCGTCGGGAAGTGGTCGCTGCGGCGGTCGGGGCCGACGCTGGCGTGCGCGAAGGCGATCAGCCCGACCGTCGAGCAGAGCAGCACCATCAAGGCGCTGAGGCGGTCGACCAGGAAGATGATCCCGTAGGGGATGGGCCAGTTGCCGAAGCGGTAGATCCCGATGGCCCCGGTGTCGGCCAACAAGACCAGGCCGACCGCGACCGCCGTGGTCCCCAGCAGGGCCAGGCCTCCCACCACCCGTCGGCCTGCTCGATTGCCTGTCGGCAGCAACACGCAGAGCATCGCCGCGATCAACGGGATGAGGACGGGCAGGATGAAGGCGTGGTTGTTCACGCGTCCTCCCGGCCGTCGATGTGGTCGTTGCCGAACACGACGAAGGACTTCACCGCGAGGGTGATCGAGAAGGCCGTCATGGCGAAGCCGATGACGATGGCGGTCAGGACCAGGGCCTGCGGTACAGGGTCGACATGACCCTCGGTCCCCGGCAGGGTGAACGCGGCCCGGCCGACCGCCAGCCGCCCCATGCTGACCAGGTAGAGGTTCACGGCGTAGGAGATCAGGCTCAGGCCGAGGATGATCGGGAAGGTCCGGGCCCTCAAGAGCAGGTAGACCCCGCCGGCGACGAGCGCGCCGATGGCCAGGGCGTAGATGGCCTCGATCGAGATCATCGTCGCCGTCCGTGCACGGCCGCAAGCTCGTCGCTGTTCTGGTAGCGGGCGAGGCGTCCCATCATGATCATCATCGAGCCGATGACCGTCAGGAAGACGCCGAGATCGAAGACGGCGGCGCTGGCGACCTCGAACTTGCCGATCAAGGGCGGGCTCAGGTAGGTGTAGCCGCTGGTCAGGAAGGGCAGGCGGAACAGCCAGGGTGCCAGGCCGGTGCTGACCGCGATCAGCACGCCGATGGCCCCCATCCGCCGGAAGTCGAGCTGCAGGCGCTGCTCGGTCCAGGCGATGCCGCTGGCGACGTACTGGATGATCAGCGCCACCACGGCGATCAGGCCGGCGATGAAGCCGCCACCGGGCAGGTTGTGGCCTCGCAGGAAGATGTAGACGGCCATCAGCAGGACCAGGCTGAGCATCGGCCGGGTCACCGAGGTCAACATGGCCGGGAAGCGGTCTTCGCTGAGCGGCGTGAGCGCCCGGGGGCCGACCGGGCCGGACCCGGCGAGGAGCACCAGCACGCCCAGCGAGGCCATCAACAGGACCGAGATCTCGCCCATGGTGTCGAAGCCGCGGAAGTCGACCAGGATCACGTTGACGACGTTGGTGCCGCCGCCGAGCGGCTTGGAGCTCTCCAGGTAGTAGCCGCCGATGGTCTCCTGCGGCCGCACCATCACGCCATAGGCCATCGCCGCGACGCCGCCGCCGGCCCCCAGCGCCAGCAGCGCGTCGCGCCCCCGGCGCAAGGGGCTGGACTCGCTGGGCGTGCCGGCCGGCAGGACGTAGAGGGCCAGCAGCATCAGCAGGATGGTGACGACCTCGACGGAGATCTGGGTGAGGCCCAGGTCGGGGGCCGAGAACCAGACGAAGGCCAGCGAGACCACCAGCCCGACGACGCTGATGAAGACGACCGCCAGGATGCGGTTGCGATGGAAACGCACCACCACCCCGGTCGCCAGGAGCAGCACGAAGGCCAGGACCAGCTCGGGGACCGAGGCGGCGCGAGCGATCGGGTCGACCGGGGCCACCTCCGGGCTGGTGAGCCAGGCGGCGGCGCCCGCCAGCAGGATGAAGCCGACCGCGGTGGCGAAGTAGCGCTGCACCGAGCCGTTGTCGGCCCAGCGGGTGTGGCGGTCGGCCAGCTCGACCAGGGCGTCGATGGCGCGCTCGACGCCCGCCTTGGCGTCCAAGGCCAGCAGGCCGGCCTGGGCGCGCTCCAGCGGGCGCCAGGCCAGGAAGAGCAGCGGACCGCCGACGAAGGCGAGCGCGGTCATGCCCAGGGCCGGCGTGATCCCGTGCCAGAGCGAGAGGTGGACCTCCGGAGCCAGTCCGCCGGTCACGGCCGCCCCCGCCGCGGCCACCAGCGGCCCCGCGACGAAGGCGGGGGCCACGCCGACCGCGGCGCAGACCAGGATCAGCGCGGCGACCGGCGCCCACATGGTGGCCGGGGGGTCGTGCGGGTGGCGGCTGAGCTCCGCCTTGGGCGCGCCCAGGAAGACGTCGACTACCAGCCGCACCGAGTAGGCCACGCTGCACAGGCCGCCGAGGGTCACCAGCGCCGGCAGGGCCCAGGCCCAGGCCGCCCCGTCGAGGAAGGGCCCGGCCACCCGATGGACGGACTCCTCGAAGAACATCTCCTTGCTGATGAAGCCGTTGAACAGCGGCACGCCGCCCATCGCCATCGAGCCCAGCGTCGCCAGCACGAAGGTGATGGGCATGCTGCGGTACAGGCCACCCAGCTTGCGCGCGTCCCGGGTCCCGGTCTCGTGGTCGACGATGCCG
>DDSR01000098.1:0-188 GCA_002343455.1 Deltaproteobacteria bacterium UBA2385
CCATTCCCGGCGGGGAGGCCCAGCACCCCTACGGGGCGCCAGTGCGGGCCGGACGCCGGCCGGGGCTGGTTGCGACAGCGGCCCCGGTGACGTGCTCGACAGGCTCGTTGGACTCGTGGTGGATCAGCGCGGCGCGCCCCACGAAGGCGCGGACGTGGGCGAGGTGCACCAGCCGCTCGGCCTCGCGC
>DDSR01000098.1:218-7688 GCA_002343455.1 Deltaproteobacteria bacterium UBA2385
CGGACCAGCGCCACCAGGCTCGCCCGGACCCGGCCGGCAGCCGCCCGTAGCTCCTCGTCGAGGGCCCCCGCGGGCGCCCGGAAGCGCAGCCGCCGGTCCTCGACCCAGAGCACCGCCCCGGCGGAGACCAGCGCCAGCAGCACATCGGGGGCCATCACAGCTCCCCCTCCTCGAAGGTCGTCCTGGGGTGGCGGGTGGCGGCTGGTGGCGCATCCTCGGGGGACTTCGTCCCTGGCGAGAATTCGCAGGCGTCTGCGCGTAGGCGATCGCGGTCCTTGATCACCGCCTCCGGGCACCCGCCACCGAAGCGCCACCCGCCACCCGGCTCCGGAGTGGCCAGCAGGCGCAGCCCAGCCCAGCAACGGACGCCCTTGCTGCCCTTCACGGCCTCGAAGGCACGCTCTCGCAAGCCGTTGGCGAAGGCCTTCTGCGACCGGGGGCGCTCGCCGTTGCCCTGGCACCATGCGACGTAGGCCTCGTAGAGCTCACGCGCGGTGACGCGCAGGCCCGGCGCCGGGCTCGTCGCCTCCTCCAGGAAGGGGCCGAGCACGTCCATCTCGTCACGGTACGAAGCCGTCGCCGCCTTCACCGCCTCGGGCGCGCCCAGGCCGTGCTCGCGCCAGTCCATGCAGCCGCGCACCGCCCAGGCGAGGATGCCAGGCAGCTCGGCGGCCAGCTTCTCCAGCAGCTTCGGGTCCCGCTCGCCCTCGGGGATGGTCACGGTGAAGGGCACGAGCCGGATGCGGCGCCAGATGCCGTGATCGTTGCCCCGCACGGTGGGCTTGTGGTTGGCGGCCAGCCAGAGCTTGAAGGTGGGCCGGAACTCGAAGAACTCGCGGAAGAGGAAGCGCGCCGTGATGATGTCGCCGCCGGTGATCTGCTTGACCAGGGCCTCGGCCAGGGGCACGCCGGCCTCGGCCTCGACGGCGGAGACGAATCGGGTGCCGACGAGGCGGGCCAGGTCGTTGCGGACCCCCTCGCCCTCGCGGCGGAGGAAGGTCGTGAAGTCGGTCTGGGTGGCGTAGTCGCCGAGCAGCGCCCGGACGGTCTCCAGGAAGGTGCTCTTGCCGTTGGCGCCGGTGCCGTAGAGCAGGAGCAGGACCTGCTCGCTGGTGTGGCCGGTGAGCGCGTAGCCGACGGCCCGCTGGAGGAAGCCGACCAGGGCCTGGTCGCCGCCCATGCAGCGCAGCAGGAATGCGTCCCAGCGCGGGCAGGTGGCGGCCGGGTCGAAGGCGACCGGGGCCCGCCGCGTGAGCAGATCGGCCCGGTCGTGGGGACGCAGCCGACCGGTACGCAGGTCCAGCGTGCCGTTCTCGACGTTGAACAGGTCGGGGTCGCGGTCGAGCTCGTCGGTGGCGACGGGCATCAGGGCCTGGGCGAGGCCGGTCATGGCGGCGATGCGGGCCGCCGACTCGCTGTCGAGCGCGTGCTTGACGAGCTGGTCGCGGGCCTCGGGCTCGTCCAGGGTGCCGGCCTCGGCGGCGACCGCGCGCAGCGTGTCACGGCACCAGCGGGTGGCCCCGCCGTCGGTGTCGCGGGTCCAGCGCTTGCTGTCGAAGAACAGCCAGGCGCCCCAGGTGTGCACATAGCGGAAGCGATCGCCGGCGAAGGCGGCGAAGCGCTCGGCGTTGCCGAGGTCGGTGCGGTTCGCGGCCAGCAGCACCGAGGTCGGCTGGTAGCGCACCGCGCTGTGGGCGATGCCCGCCACCTCGTCGTCGTCGAGAGGCGGCTGGCAGCGTGCGCGGCTCGTCTGGCGAAGCGCATCGAGGATGGTCTCGAGGTCGGCCCCGCGGCGCCGCATGGCCCCGGCCAGGCTCAGCAGCGCGCTGTTGCGCTCGCCCGATGGGATGGGCGGGCCAGCCTCACCTCCGCCCTTGTCGACGCGGCGGTCCCGGCGGCGGTGCTGGCGGTCGGCGGCGACGGCCCCGTCCACGTCGAGGGGGCGGCCGTCGCAGTGCTCCAGCCAGGCCAGCGAGGCCCGCTCGGGCGGGCAGGCCGCGACGTACCAGATCCGGCTGATGTCGCGCGCGGCCCGGTCGGCCAGGTTGCCCAGGGCCCCGTTCGCCGCGACCCAGACCGCGTCATACTCGTCGGGAAGCACCGGCCTGGAGACCAGGACGACGACGCGGAAGCAGCAGTCGTCGGGGCCGTCTGCCAGGTGGGAGAAGGAGCTGTAGGCCAGC
The DNA here is from genome assembly GCA_002343455.1 of Deltaproteobacteria bacterium UBA2385. GTDB lineage: Bacteria > Myxococcota_A > UBA796 > UBA796 > UBA2385 > UBA2385. The sequence goes on from DDSR01000098.1 coordinate 2,402, forward strand.
CAGGCCCAGCCCCGCTGCGCCAGGCGGGCGCGGACCGACTCGGCCGCCTCGCTGGTGAGGTGGTCGTAGTCGAGGACCAGGGCGGTAGCGTGCGCGACGTTGCGCTTGCCGCGGGTCGTGCCCGGGGCGTAGGCGACCGCCGAGAAGGCCGCCGTGCCCTTCTTGGTCGCGGTCACCTTGTGCCGGGGGCCGACCAGGTCCAGCACCCGCCCCTCCCAGGGCTCAGGCACGCGGGCGCGCTCGTCCTTGAAGCGGACGGCGGGCAGCGTGGTCTCCGCGACGCGGAGCAGGGCAGGGGCGGGCGAGGACACGGCGGACTCCAGGCGCAACGAGGGAGGAGGGGGCAGGCTCAGGCGGCGTCTTTGGGAGCTGCGGCCGCGGCATCGGGCGTTTCGACAGGCGCCTCGACGGGCTCGCTGTGCACGGGCTCACAGCCCATCGCGTCCAGCACCTCCTCGATGAGCGCCTCGGCCGCCCCGTTGTAGGCCCAGGACAGCACCCGACGGGGCTCGCCGCTCTCCGTCCGGCCGTAGCGCCGCAGCACCCGGCGGCTGTACGACCGGTGCCCGCGCAGGCCCAGCACCGAGCTGATCCGCTCCACCTTCTCCTTCGTCACGCCCCAGCGCCGCGCGATCTGACCGGGCGTCACCCACCGCTCCGACTCGGGCTTGAGCACGGCCAGATCCGCGTCCAGCGCGATCTCCGCCGCGGTCACCTGCAGGCTGGCGACCTCCTCAGGGGTCAGCAGGCGGGCCTCCTCCAGCCGGTCGATCGTCCGGTGCAGGGTCTGGACCTGGAGCCGCCGGTCGCAGAAGTCGACCCAACGCTCCCGGGTGGTCGCCTGCTGGCCCAGCCGCACCTCGCGGCGCTCGGCCACGGTCGGCCGAGGCGGCGGCGGCGCCAGGGTCACCAGCACCAGGGTGGGGCTCCGGGTGCCCTCCGGCTGGTAGGCCCCCGTTCGGACGAGCTGGGGCATCACCTCCTCGGCCAGGAAGCGACGCAGGTCCTGGCCGAGCTTCTTGCGCGTCTTGATGAGGGCCAGGTGCAGGCCGGACTCGAAGAGCAGCAGCAGGCTGTTGTGGGCGTGGGGCGAGACGCCCTCGGCGCCGGGCAGCTCCTTGAAGGCCGCGAGGTCCTCGCCGGCCAGGACGACATAGTCCTTGCCCTCGATGAACTCGTCCTTCCACTCGCCCAGGATGGTGTTGGGGAAGCGCTTGCCCTCGTCGTGGTAGCCGAGGCGAGCGCCGATGTGGCGGGCGATCCAGGCCGGGCGGCCCTGCCAGGTGACGGTGATCAGGGGGTTGCCCTGGAAGCTGTGGGTGAAGGTCGGAAGCGACACGAGTGACTCCATGGGAGAGGCCCTGGCGGGCCGGTGGAGCCCCGCCCTCGCCGGGCGAGGCGAGGGGGATCAGGTGCGGGAGGGGGCCGATCGCAGGGCGCGGCGCACGCGGCGCTCGAAGCGCTCGACGGCGTCCAGGTCGGGGAAGTCCAGGTCGAGGCGGACGCCGCCCTCCTCGATGGTCAGCGTGGTGGGGCCGTCGTCGGCGCGCTCGACCCGCACGTCCGGGTCCTGCAGCGTGGCGTGAGCCGTGAGCGAACCGAGCTCGAGGGCCAGGCCGGGGACGAGGGAGGGGGCGCTCATCGGGCACCTCCCGCCATCGGATCGGAGAGGAGCCGGAGGTCGTCGTCGAAGCCCTGCTGGTCACGATCGAGCGACTCGGGAGCCACGCCCAGGCGGGCGGCCACTTCGGCGCGGGCTTCCTCGATGACGAGCGCTGCCAGACCCTCGGCGAGGAGGTCCAGCGCTTGGGAGAAGGACCGCTCGGCGTCCTGACGAGGGACGGGAACGGCGCGGATGGTCAGTGGATGCTTCACGGGGTCCTCGGCGATGCCCGTCGTTGGGCGTGCCGAGGACCAATGCGACGGGCGTGCCACGGTCGAGAACGCCGATGGCTGCGGGATCGTCTGGTCACCCGACGACGACTGTCCGCCCGCCGGGCCGCAATCCGGAGCAGTCGAGCCTCATGGGCCCCGCCATGGGCCGCATCTCCCCCCGGTCGAGCCGCATCCGACGCTCCGTGAGCCGCACCCGCGGAGGTTTGAGCCGCAATGGCCCGCATGGCCTTGGCCGTTGGCCCTCAGGGGCCGGGCAGGATCCGCCTGCGATGGCCCTTGACAAACGGCCCCCGCTGGCATCCCTTTTGCATGAGTCGGCCCGACAGAGCCCCGACCCCTCAGGAGAAGCAATGCCCGCCGTCGTGACCTACTGCCGCGTCTCGTCTGAAGAGCAGGCCGAGAAGGACATCTCCATCCCCGCCCAGCGCAAGGCCCTGCTCCGCTGGGTCGCCGACCAGCCGGCCCTGCGCATGGCCGCAGAGTTCGTCGACGAGGGGATCTCCGCCTACGCTCCCGCCGACAAGCGCCCCGGCTTCTGCGAGATGGTGAGCTTCTGCCGCAAGAACGACGTGCAGTTCATCCTCGTCCACAAGCTCGATCGTTTCAGCCGCAACCGCGAGGAGTCCATCCTCTTCAAGAGCTTGCTCCGCAAGCACGGGGTGCAGGTCAAGTCGGTCACCGAGAACTACGACCCCGAGACCCCCCAGGGCTTCCTCTACGAAGGGATGATCGAGGTCATCAACCAGTTCTACTCGATGAACCTCGCGACCGAGACCATGAAGGGCATGCGTGAGAACGCCGAGCGGGGCTGGCACAACGGCGGGCGCACGCCCTACGGCTACCTGCTGGAGCGGGTGGACGAGAAGGGTCGCGAGCGGGGTCGGCTGGTGCCTGGTCCCGAGGAGCACGTCGCCATCGTCCGCGAGATGTTCGACCTCTCCGTGCACCACGGCTACGGCGGAAGGCGCATCGCCAACCTGCTGAACGGCCGAAAGGTGCCCGCGCCGACCCGCACGCACTGGAACGCATCGACGGTCAACAACATCCTGGAGAACCCCGTGTACGCCGGGGACATCGTCTGGATGAAGAGCCAGAAGGCCGGCCGCACCGGGCGGGTCGCGACCGCCGAAGACGAGCGCATCATCCACCGCGACGCCCACGAGGCGATCGTCGACCGCACGACCTGGGAGCGGCGGCAGGAGCTCTCCACCCAGCGGCAGTTCGTGGTCCACAAGAGCACGCGCAAGTCGGTCGACTACCTGCTCTCCCGCCTCATCCGCTGCGAGCACTGCGGCAGCAACTTCATCGGCCGCCGCCACACCTACAAGGCACAAGACGGCCGATCCGTCACCCAGCTCAGCTACTACTGCTCCGGCTACCTCTACAAGGGCCGCTCCGTCTGCCCCTCGCTCCCCGTCGACGCCGCCTGGGTGGAGGGCTTCGTCCTGGACATCATCCAGGCCCGGCTCTGCGAGAAGGAGGCCTGGGAGGACCTGGAGGCTCGGCTGCGCGCCCGCATCGACGGCCGCCGCCGCAAGTACGGGCAGGACCCCAAGGCCGCCGAGGCCCGGCTCGCCGACGTCGACCGGAAGATCCACAACTACTACGCCGCCATCGGTGCCGGCCTCGACCCGCTGGTCTGCAAGGCCAGGGTCGAGGAGCTCCGGGTCCAGCGCGAGCAGGTCGAGGCCGAGGCCGTCGTCCTGCGCAAGGAGGACTACTACACCGCGGCCCTGGAGAAGAACCTGGGGGCGCTGCACCGCTTCCGCGCGGCCTTCCGGGACGGCTTCGCCCGGCTGCCCTTCGGCCTGCGCCGGGAGATCGTGCTGCACTTCATCGACAACATCGTCGTCCACGACCGCCGCGAGCTGCGGGTGCTCTTCCAGGTGCCCTTCGACGGGATGGGGGTGGAGCACCTCTGCGACGAGGCCGAGGGCCAGAACGGCAGAAGGCCCGCCGGGGAGGCGGGCCTTCGGGGGTTGCCTGACTTTTTTCCGTCAGGAGCAGAATGGCTCCGGCTGCTGGACTTGAACCAGCGACCTAGCGGTTAACAGCCGCTTGCTCTACCGCTGAGCTACGCCGGAACAGCGGAATTGCCGAGGCGGCCCCCGAAAGGCCCGTCGGCGAGGGCGGGCTTATAGCAACAGCTTCGGCGCCGCGCCAGCCCGCACGACGCTCAAATAGTCGCGGCCAAATCCCGCCGCAAGGGTCTCGATCGCCGCCGCGGCCGGGGCGGCACGGCGCATGCTCCGGCTGCGAAGGCGGGGCTTCCGGCCGCCCGGGCTCCGCTATAATGGCTTCGCGAGGGAGGACCGCGAGCGACATGGAGAAAGGCCCCAACCCGAAGGAGACGCCGGCCGCCGGCACCGCCCGAATCGGCGCGCGCGGCAACGATCCGCTGGCCGAGATCGCGGCGCTCGAGAAGAAGATCCTGTGGCTCTCGTCGTGGACGATCCACAACGCCAACCATCTGCGCGAGAGCCGCGACGGCCTGAAGGTGGGCGGCCACCAGGCCTCCTCGGCTTCGGTCGCGACTTTGATGGCCGCGCTCTATTTCAACGTGCTGCGCCCCGAGGACCGCGTCGCGGTGAAGCCGCATGCGAGCCCGGTGTTCCACGCGATCCAGTATCTGTTCGGCCGCCAGACGCAGGCGAAGCTCGAGCGCTTCCGCGCGCTCGGCGGCGCGCAGGCCTATCCCTCGCGCACGAAGGACGTCGACGACGTCGATTTCTCGACCGGCTCCGTCGGCCTGGGCGTCGCGATGACGAGCTTCGCCGCGCTGGTGCAGGACTATCTCGCCGACAAGGGCATGCTGCCGCACCAGAAGGGGCGCATGGTGGCCATCGTCGGCGACGCCGAGCTCGACGAGGGCAACATCTACGAGGCGATGCTCGAGGGCTGGAAGCACGACGTCCGGAACGTCTGGTGGGTCATCGACTACAACCGCCAGAGCCTCGACAACGTCGTCTCCGACCGCCTGTTCTACCGCATCGACCGCATGTTCCTGGCGATGGACTGGCGCGTCGTCACGCTGAAATACGGCAAGAAGCTCGAGGCCGCCTTCGCCGGGCCGGACGGCGACGCGCTGCGCCAGTGGATCGACGATTGCCCGAACCCGGTCTATTCGGCGCTCGTTTTCAAGGGCGGCCCCGGCTGGCGCGCGCATCTCACCGCCGACATCGGCCACAAGCCCGGCATCCGCGCGCTGCTCGATCGGCTCGACGACGCGGCGCTGCATGCGCTGATGACCAACCTCGCCGGCCACGATCTCGAAACCGTGCTCGAGGCGTTTCACGCGGTGCCCGACGACAAGCCGACCGCGTTCATCTGCTACACGATCAAGGGCCACGGCCTGCCGTTCGCCGGGCACAAGGACAACCACGCCGGCCTC
>DDSR01000229.1 GCA_002343455.1 Deltaproteobacteria bacterium UBA2385
CCCTCACCGCCCGCCCTCCACGACCACCCACCCCGCCCACTCCCGCGCCCGCCTGGCGCGTCTCCCCCAGGAAGGTTTCACAATCATCCGGTGACCCCGGACTTTGCCACTGCCTCTGTGATCCGAGGGTCCACAAGCCCATCGTCCACCAGAGGCCGCCAACCGCCTCATCCGGGGTCCACAATCCGGAACCAGAACCGGGTTCACAAGCGGATGGATCCGGCCCCCGATGGCCCCGGTCAGCCCAGCAGCCCACGGATGACCTCCAGGGTGTAACGCTTCCGGCTGACTCGGTGCATCTCGGGCGCGTAGTGCTCTTCCAGCCGGGCGAAGGCGCTGGGCACCCGGACGTGAAGAAAGCGCGCCCCCGTCGCGGCCACGCGCTCCGCCACGCGCTTCACCGAGGGATCGTCGTCGGGGCTGCGGTCCACAGCGACCACCCAGTCCCGCGAGCCGAGCTGCGCCCCGTGCCCGTTCACGAAGGCGTTCATCTGCGCCTCGTGGATGGGCCCCGCCTCCAGCTCGATCCAGGCACAGGGGCTGCGCCCCGCCTGCCCGAGGTAGGACACGTCCCGGCTCTCGGGCGCCTCCCCGCTCCACACGGACCGCAGCAGGATGTCCAGGCGTCCCGCGCCGCCGTTGCCCTTCTCGTGTCCCGGCTCGTTGACGACCTCGGCCCCCGCGAAGGCGGTGCGGAACTCGCGCGACGCATGGTCCCGGCCCTCTACGAGCGAACGCCAACCGATGAGATCGACCAGCAGGTCGCGGTCGTTGAGCAGGAGACGATGGTAGTCCTTCTCCTTCCCGGTGCGGTGCGGCAGGCGCTCGCTCTCGCCGGTGAGGCGGACTAGCCGACGGAGCCGCGCCGCCGTTCGACGCAACGTCTCGGACAGGGTGCGGCGCACCAGCTCGCGGTTCAGGGCGGCATAGGCCGCTTGCACGTCAGCGATCACGGCGGCGTTGAACGGATTCCGCGTCCAACGCTTCTCATTCGCCAGATCACGCTGTATTGGCCCAGCGTGAACCCGACTCTCGGGCCCTGGTGGTAACAACACGGGGGTGGGCTGGCGAGGGGTTGTGGACACAAGTCCCCCCGGGGGTGGCTGCCTGCCCGCTCCGAGGGTTCTCTCGTCCCTCGTGGCGCCCTGCCTTCCCTCTCTTGCAGGTATACCCCTTGGTGGCTCCCCGGGGGCGCTATGGACGGCACCGGGCCTGTGGACAACCCGACGCACGTCCTGGCGCTGCCCGCCTCACCGAGGGTTGCCCACAGTCCCTTGGACAACCCCGACGACCACCATTGCAGGGCCTCAGCGGTAGCCGGGGGTTGCCCACGCCGCCCACAGCGCTGCGGCGACGATTGAGATTGAAGAGGATCCGGTTGTCCGCATCAAGGGGCAGCCGGCATGCGTAGAACTGCAGGGATCAGCAGGGGCTGGGTTGATGCCCGGGGGCCAGGTGGGGTGGCGCTGGAGGTGTGGTCTGTCGTGCTGCTTGGCGACGCTGTGCACGAAGTTCGCGGGCAGCTTCGAGCCGGCGGTCGCGCTCGGCATGGATGGCCGTCTGGCGGCCCTGGAGGAAGTCGTAGGGGGTGATGTAGCCGATGGCGCTGTGAAGACGTCGGTTGTTGTAGTGGTCGACGAAGCGGGTGATGAGGCTGCGGGCCTCGTCCAGGGAGGTGGGCGGCGAGACGCGGATCGCGTCGCCTTTGATGGTTTTGTGGTAGCGCTCGATCTTGCCGTTGGACTGCGGGTAGTAGGTTGAGGTCCTGACGTGGGTCATGCCGGTGAGCTTGATGAAGTCCTTGAAATCACGGGCGATGAACTGCGGCCCGTTGTCGCTGATGATGCGCGGGGAGGCCTCTGGGTAGAGCTCACGGGCCCGCTGCAGGATGATCTGGACCTCCTTCTCGGTCATGGACTCGCGTATGTCCCAGTGGATGACCGCTCGGCTGCATCCATCGAGGATGGTGAAGAGGTAGTAGAAGGTACCGGAGATGTTGACGTAGGAGATGTCGATGTGCCAGTGCTCATGCGGCTTCAGGGGCTGCTCGAAGCCGGTGCCCTTCTTCGAAGGCCGCTTGTTCCAGCGGTCGATGACGCCGGCCTGGCTCAGGACCCTCCAGACCGTGGTGGGTGACGCCGCGACGATGCCGGCGTCAATCATCATGAAGGTCAGCCGCCGGTAGCCATCCAGCGGGTTCTTCTGCTGAAAGGCCAGGATCGCTTCGCGCTCCCACGGTTCGAGCCAGTGGTCACGGGGGACCAGCGCGTTGTGCTCGTTGGCCTTGCCGTAGCGCTTCTGCCAGTCGTAGAACTTCCCGCGCTGGACACCAAGCCAGGTGATGAAGCGGGCAGCCGGGATCTCGGTGAGCGTGGACAACCTGCGCACGAAGTCGACGATGGAGTCCCGCGTGTCGGGCGGGACCCACCGCTCGGTCAGAGCTCCCCAAGCGTTTTTTTTAGCGAGACGTACTCCTCGCTGATGGCGGCGATGACGACATCCTTGTTGGTGAGCTTGGCCCGGAGCCCTTCAACTTCGCGCTCGAGGTCCTTCTCCCGCGAGCTGGTGGTGACTGCCGGCTGCAGGGCGCCGGCGAGGTTCTCGAAGGCCTGCTTCTGCCAGTAGTAGAAGACGCTCGGCTGCAGGTCGTGCTCCGCGCAAAGGTCTGAGATTGCGACCTTGTCCACGAAGTGGCGACGGAGGATGGCGACCTTCTGGTCGGTCGTGAAGTTGCGGCGGGGCTTTCGGGGCACGGGCTCTCCTGGGGTGCCGCTCTTTACGCGGCGGTGGGGAGAGTCAAGTTCCAGCTGGGGCGGTACAACGCCCGGCCCAGCCCCAGGTGCTCGTGAAGATCATGGCGCCCGGCTGTTCCCACTCCTCGGCGTGCCACTTCCAGGCGACAGGCAGGCGGGTGCCGCCCGCCTCGATGAACGCGACGGCCTCGGGGGGAACCCCACTCCCGTTGCCGACGTAGCGCCAATCCGCGTAGAGGTTCAAGCCATGCGCGTTGATGTTCGCGACGGGGGCAGGGTCTCCGCCGAGCAAGAAGGTGGCCTGACCCTGCACCTTGGTTGGACGAGGTTCACGGTCCATATCGAACAAGCCGCGCCCCTTTGCGTATCGTCCCTCTGCGGGGAGGTGCGCCGCCGCCTCCAGCAGGACCACGACGCCCCCCGCGGCCCGGTAGTCACGGAGCGCGCCACGGAAGGCCCACCAGGCGCCCGAGTCCTTGCGCACCCGCCCGCCGGACAAGGCCGGCACAACCAGCACCGACGGGGCTTCGAGGTCGCGGATCGCGCTGATGTCGTCCGTTCCGACGCCCGGCACGGGTTCGAGCGAGCCGAAGGAGGCCAGCACTGACGCGCGCTGAGCGACGAGCAACTGCTGCCAGTACCCCTGGGCGTGGTCGAAGTGAGGGCCGCCGTCGAGGAAGAACGTGGGGACGTGCAAAGGGATGGGCATGGGAGCAATCTACTCGACCGAGTCGCCAGCGCGGCGAGGTCCGCCGTACCGCAAGCGCATGGCGTCGCCGTACTTCGCCACGGCTCGATCCCGTTGGATGGGTGTCAGCTCGCCCGACACCACCCGAGCCTCCATCGAGGCGCGGAAGCGAGCGACCGCGCGTTCGGCCAGGTCCTCCGCAGGAGTGACGGGGCGCGCCCCTGCACAAGGGTCTGGCACCGGAGGCTCGACGGCGAGATCCCCGCGGCGAGCGATGGCCATCACGGCGCGCACGACGGGCTCGACCCCCAGCACATCGTCGCGGTTGTACGCGCGCACCTTCCGAACGTCGAAGTCGGCACCCCTGGTCCGGTACAAGGTGTACCACTGCCCGACCATCATGCCGTCCAGGTTGGGGTGAGCGAAGCGGTAGCCGAGGTGGTCGCCCACGTCCTTGAGGCCGCTGGTGGACGTGGGCAAGGCGACGACCCGCTTCACCCAGGCGCAAGCGTCGAACCAGGCATGATCGGCGAGCCAGGCCGGCGCGTCGAGTTCGACCGTGTGGAACGCGCGCTCCAGCGCGGCGCGGTCGAAGGAGCCCCACCGCACGTACCGGGTGCCTGTGAAGACCCGCAAGGACCTGTCCACGCGGAGCAGGTGATCGCGGTGTCGCGCCGGGTCAAGCTCCTGGAGCTGACGCACCCGGGCACCACCGAAGGGCCGGAAGGCGACGAGCCAGGGATCGTCCCGGCGGTCCAGCGATGTCTCGACATCCACGATGACGGACTCGGTCGGGAAGGGCTCGCCAGGGGAGAGCAGGACGGGGACACCCGTGGTCTGCGCGCGCGCTCCGGCGCGCATCCGCCGAGCGATGCTCGTCGATCCGACGACGGCGGCCAGCTCACGCCCGTCGCCAGCCAGGATGTCGGACATGGTGCGGATGCCGGCCTGTTCGAGCTTGGATGCCGTCATCCAGCCAACGCCGGGCACGCGGCGGACCTCGTCGTTCTCGCGGGCCACGCGGACGACAGCGTTGAACCTGTGACCGTCCCAGTCGAGCACCGCGTAGACCAACGAAGATCCGCGCGCGTCGTGCGAGGCCACGTTGACGACGAGCGCGTTGCCGACACGCTGCTCGCGCCCGCCCTGGCTGTGGACGTGCCCACACACCACGCCTCGAAGCTCGGCGCGCGCGAGCGCCTCCCGGACCACGGAGGACCCGATGTGGTCCACGCCAAACCGGATCGCCAGGTCCAGGATCCCCTGCGGTGGCGCATGGCTCACGAGGAGGACGGGCCGGCCGCCAACCATCGAGAGGTGGCGGTCGAGCTGGGCGCGGGCTTGTTCCCGCGTGTAGAGCGTGTAGCCGATGCCCCCGCCCTCGTCGGCAGGCGCACCACCCAGCCCGACCAGGGCGAGGCCGTCGAGCAGCAGTGGCGCACGATCCAGGTCGTGGCACCCGGGCTGGGCCAGGGCAATGGCATGCGCGCGGGCGCAGTCGTTGCCGATCACGCCCGCAAGGCCGAACCGGGTGCGGATCGCGAGCGGCGACCACGAGTGCGGCCCGGGGCCAAAGCGAACCAGGTCGTCGCCCCCGTAGACGATGAGGTCGGGGTTGACCTGGCCCGCCACCTGCTCCAGCAGGCGGACGCTCTGGACGCGGAGGTCGGAGACGGCGAGGATGCGCAAGGTCACCTCCTACGTACAGAAGTACACCCTCATTCCGGGCCGAAATCGAGGCCGTGCCGCGACCGGCAGGCGTCGAAGAACTCGCCCCAGTCGCCGCGGACCAGCACCGGCCTTGGAATCCCATCGCCCGGCGTCGGCAGGTAGACGTATCCGTGCTTCCCAAGCGGGAAGAAGAGCACCAGCACCCTCCGGCCACTGGTGTCACCGACCAGGGCCGCGTCGCGTGTCTCCATACGAGACGAGCCGGTCTCGGCGCTGCCCCAGTCCACCTCGATCATGACCCCTGGCAGCAGTGGTGGGAGCCGCTCCTGGTACATCTCCTGGCGATGACGGTAGCAGTAGCCGCGCCCCGGCCACAGGGCCGCCTCGACCGCGAAGTGCCCCACACCATCATGGGCGGCCGACGAGACGACCCGGTCGAAGGCGTGCCAGGCGCGGCCATACGGATCCGGGGGTTGGTACTCGGGCGAGCGCTCCATCTCCTGGATCTGGCCCTGGATGTCGCGGAAGGCGTCGCCGTCGCCTACCCACGCGGCGCCCGTGGGGCTGACCAGCCCGTCGCGGATCTCTGTAAGTCCGCCCATCCCATCTCCAACGAGGAAGTCGGTGCCCCCTTCGCTGGCGATGTGGGCCTTGAGCAGATGCTCCACCACCGCGGCGTGGCCAGCCTCGGGCGGGGGCAGCGAGGCCGTCGCGGCGCCCGCCGGCTCCACCGCCCCAGCGAAGCCGATGCAGAGGTCACGACGGGGGATGATGATCTTCAGGCACCCGTCGCCAGGCGGGCGACCCAGGTCGTGGACGGTGAGCTTCGTGTCCCCGAAGAAAGTGAGCCCCTGCGGGGGCAAGGAGCGGGCGATGACAAGCGACATGCCGACCTACTTCGCGCTTGCCAGCATCGCGGGCGCCCACCGCGGCGACGGCGTCGGCATCGCGTCCCAGGTCCGCCCGTCCAGCTCCCGGCCGGTGGCGGCCTTGTTCACGCCGCCCCACTGCTTGAAGAAGAAGGCCACACCCTGGGCGTCGCACGACGCGCGCACGTCCCGGACCCAGGCGGGGTCCATCGGCCGGGCCCCCGGCCCGGACTCGCCACCAACGATCACCCAGTCGATGCCGGCGAGGTCCAGGTCGGGCAGGGCGGCGAGGAAGGGCTCCACCGACAGGAAGCGCACGGCGGCGGGCACGGCCCGCAGCTCATCGATCCGCCAGGCCACCTTGGGGCCCTCGACGCTGACGCCCTGCCACAGGTTGACGGGCCAGGGCAGCCGCCCAGAGAGCGCATGGAGGCGGTCGGCGCGCTTGGTGAGCACCTGGAAGGTGTGCCAGCTCGCGCGCTCCATGGTGTCGAACACGTCGGCGAGGAAGTCTTCTGGGATGGCCTTGTGGAACAGGTCGCTCATCGAGTTGACGAAGATCGTCCGCGGCTTGCGCCAGGTCAGTGGCAGCCCCACCAGGTCCGGCTGGAGGGTGAGGTCGAAGCCGGCGGCGTAGCGGGGCTGGCCCATGCGGCGCAGCCGCTCGGCCATGCGTTCGGCGTAGCAGTGGGTACAGCCAGCCGAGATTTTGGTACAGCCGGTGACCGGGTTCCAGGTGGCGTCGGTCCACTCGATGGGGGAGATCGTGGCCATCAGGGCGCCCTCCTGATAACGAGGTATCTGAACATGAGTTCAGGGTCAAGACCCATGCTCATACGGCTACTCATGTGCTACCTTGACCCGGCAATGGCTGCGTAGTTCGTCCGCTCCGCCCTGCCCTCGGGGTAGCCGACCTCGGTGGGACGGCCGGCGGGGTAATAGGTGGTGGTCACCTCGATGGTCTTGGTGTCGGTCAGGTCCGTCAGGTCGAGCCAGTCGGTGATGTTGTCCCGGTCGGTGTGGAACCAAGCGCTGATTCATAAACAGCCTCCCTTAAGATAGCCTGGCTCTCCGTCAAAGACCCTGGCGCGGCAATCGAGGCCGAGGTGCCAGATCAACTTGATTGCACTGGCCGGAATTGGCACAAAGCCGGTCACGTCGTTTCCTTGACCCAGATTGCCGCGAATGTATACGTTGTGTATAACGTTGGATACGGCATCCAGGTACGAACTGGTATCACCCACCTTGATCGCAGACATAGCCACCAAGTAGCAGGTCAACACCTGGGCGACGACGAAGGCATCGGGCTTGGGTTTCCCTGGAGCGTCCAGCCTGAGCTGGGTACGGTGCTGAGCAGAGTCTGAACTAAAGAGCTGAAACTCGAGTTCCTTCGCCAACCTGTATGCTACTTCAGGCTTCCCGCGCTCCATCTGACCCGCCGCAATTCCGAGGCGTACTGGTACGGGCAGGGCCGACAGCTCGGCGGCCGGTAGGGCGTCCGAGGCCTCGGCAAGCTCGTTCAAAGAACCACTCAGCGCTTCGCAGGCAACTGCCGCCGATGCGAGACTGCCTCCTTCCAAGGCGATCGCGGTATTGTTGAGCCACCAGGAGGAACTGAGAACGACATCTCCGTCGTAGACACCACCTTCGCGCCAACGGCACCAGCTCCGAGCGATCGAGTAGGGCCCGTCTCTCAAACAGGCGCGGGCGTTCTGAAACATCTCCACAAGGTTGGAATCGCCATCGGGATAGCCTGGACATGGCGCCGCATTCGCTTCGACCTCGGACATGATGAACCACAGGTCCAGGTCGAGCCACAGCTTTTGTGGAAATGGCTGCGTGGCCTCTTTGAAGCGCACGGCTTCCGTAGCTGGCAGCCGGTGCGCCGTGACACACGACAAAAGCAGCAAGCCGAAGAGACTGAACATCAGGGGATGCTCCAGATTGGGCACAGTTTTCCAGGTTGGAACATAAATTCCTACATTTCGAGGATGAGCGTTGCTTCCAACCCCAGCCCATCAACACGGGCCTTCCATGCGTCATATGCGCCCTTCGCCGACCCGAACCCCGATGGGTTCTTAAGCGGCTCCAACTTGCTCATCCTCCCCTTTGCCAACGCCGACATCACGTGACCACCGGCGACCCCCGCTCTGTCCGCCTCTGCCTCGATTCGCACCTTGTCCATGGCGTTGTTGACGGTCTCAACGGATGTGTTGCCGCCCACTTCGTAGGCCTTCGCGAAGCCCACCGGGTCCGCCTTCCACTGGTTGTAATGCGTGCCCTCGTGGATCCCAGGGTCCTGCTCGATGATGGGGTCGTTGCTCGGCTCGTGGGGAAATGAGTACAGAGTGATCTCGCCGGTCTTGGAGTCCATCACGCCTCCGGTCTGGTTTCGGACACGGTTCCCACTCACATCTACATCCCAGAATGCCTGATGGCTCGGGTCTACTTTCGCCTTCCCGTCACGAGCCGCAGCCTTGAGCCCTTCTACTCCTTTGGCAATCGCCTCCACATCGGTCGAAGACAAGCCCATGTCACCAGCCTTCTGTGAGTCATTGATCGCCTCCAGGGCCGGGGCATATGCACTGGCCACCTCGTCCTCGGTGATGCTTCGAACGATCACCACTTCCGAAGGCGCAGCCGCTTGCTCCTGATACCCCCCAGGATCCTTCCACCCCACTGGACTACCCCCTCCATAGTCAAACGGTGTCGAACTGCCCACCGCCAGCGGATCCCCCTCCAGAAACCTCCCC
>DDSR01000433.1 GCA_002343455.1 Deltaproteobacteria bacterium UBA2385
GGACCTGAACGGCAAGGCGGTGCTCTCCTGCGTCACGCCCATGCACAAGGTGGCCGGCGGCGCGTTGCTGACCACCGAGGGGCTGGGCGAGTATCGCCAGCAGGTCTACAGCCACGCCTTCGTGGCCACGGGCGGCCTGCAGTGCGGCTTCTGCATCCCCGGCATCGCCGTGAAGACCGCCGAGCTGCTGGACAAGAAGCCCGCCCCCAGCCAGGCCGAGGTCCGGGCCGCCCTGACCCCCCACCTCTGCCGCTGCACCGGCTACCTCAAGATCGAGCAGGCTGTCCAGCTCGCCGCCGAGCACTGGCGCGGCGACACCCTGCCCGAGCTCTCCCAGCACGTCGCCGTCGGCAGCTCCTCGGCCCGCTACGAGGGCCTCGCCACGGTGCTCGGCGATCGGCCCTACGTCGACGATATGCGCGTCCCCGGCATGCTGCACGGCGCCGTGCTCCTCTCCCGCTGGCCGCGGGCCCGGGTGCTCTCGATCGACACCCAGGCCGCCCGGGCCCTCCTCGGCGTCCAGGCCGTGCTCACCGCGGACGATCTGCCCGCCGCCCGCTTCATCGGCCTGATCGAGCAGGACCAGGCCGTCCTGATCGGACCCGGCCAGACCACCCGCTTCGTCGGAGATGTGCTGGCCATCGTCGCCGCCGAGACCCGCGAGCAGGCCCGGGAGGCCGCCGAGCTGATCGTGGTCCAGGTCGAGGAGCTCACCCCCCTGACCGACCCCGAAGCTGCCCTCGCCCCGGGCGCCCCACGGGTCCACCCCGACCGCGACAACCTGCTCTCCACCAGCAAGGTCCAGCGAGGCGACGTCGACGCCGCCCTGGCCGCCTCGGCCCATGTGCTGACCGAGACCTTCCAGACCCAGTGTATCGAGCACGCCTTCCTGGAGCCCGAGAGCTGCCTCGCCGTCCCCGCGGGGGACGCCATCGAGATCTACACCCAGGGCCAGGGCGTACACGACGATCAGAAGCAGATCGCCCGCATCCTCGGCTGGGAGCCCGAGCGGGTGCGGGTCACCCTGGTCGCCAACGGCGGGGCCTTCGGGGGCAAGGAGGATCTGTCCGTCCAGGGCCACGCCGCCCTGCTGGCGGTCAAGACCGGCCGGCCCGTCAAGCTGACCATCAGCCGTGAACAGTCGATCCGCATGCACCCCAAGCGCCACCCCATCCGGATGACCTACACCGTCGGCTGCGACGCCGACGGCCGCCTGACCGCCGTCCGGGCGCGGATGCTCGGCGACAAGGGCGCCTTCGCCAGCGTCGGGGCCAAGGTGATGGAGCGGGCCGCCGGCCACGGCTGCGGGCCCTACCGGGTCCCGGCCGTCGACATCATCGCCCAGGCCGTCTACACCAACAACCTCCCCAACGGCGCCTTCCGCGGCTTCGGCGCCAACCAGGCCGCCTTCGCCATCGAGGGCATGCTCGACCGCCTCGCCGAGCGGGTGGGCCTCGACGGCTTCGACATCCGCGAGCGCAATGTGCTGGAGGAGGGCGATCGATTTGCCACCGGGCAGGTCATGAACAGCGGCTGCGGGATCCGCCCCACCCTGGAGAGCCTGCGCCAGGACTACAAGTCCGCCCGGGCCCGCGGCCAGGCCGTCGGCATCGCCTGCGGCATCAAGAACACCGGCATCGGCAACGGCATGCCCGACATCGGCCGGGTCCTGCTGGTCGTCGACCGGCCCGACCACCTGACCCTGTACACCGGCTACACCGAGATGGGCCAGGGTCTGTTCACCGTGCTCCAGCAGCTCTGCTGCGCCGAGCTGGGACTGCGCCACGAGCAGGTCAGCGTCGAGGTCAGCACGAAGTACTCGGTCGAATGTGGCATGACCACCGCCAGCCGGGCCACCCTGCTCTGCACAGAGGCCACCCACCGTGCCTGCGGCACCTTGAAGGAGGCCATGGCGGGCCGGGGCCTCGCCCACCTCCAGGGCCAGAGCTTCCCCGGTGAGATCGTCTTCAACTTCACCACCAAGCCCGAGTACGGAGGCGACACCCACGTCGCCTTCTCCTACGCCACCCAGCTCGTCCTGCTCGACGGCGAGGGCAAGCTCGAGAAGGTCATCGCCGTCCATGACGTCGGGAGGGTGATGAACCAGGCCCTCTGCGAGGGGCAGCTCGAAGGCTCTGTCCACATGGGCCTCGGCTTCGCCCTGACCGAGGATCTGCCCCAGGTGGCGGGCCACCCCGTCTCCACCGACCTCAACGATCTGCGCATCCTGCGGCCCCGCCATATGCCCGCCATGGAGATCCGCCTGCTGGAGGTCCCCGATCCGCTCACCGCCTACGGCGTCAAGGGCGTGGGCGAGGTCGGGTTGGTACCGACCGCGGGCGCGGTGGCCTCGGCCCTGCACGCGCACGACGGCATCTGGCGGACCCGGCTGCCGATGCGGGGCAGCGCCGCGGCCAGGGCCATCCTGCCCAGCCGGCTGCACGAGGGGGATCATTGCTGAGGCCGGGCCCCGCGGCCCTCAACCCGGCCTGCCCACCTGCAGCGACGGGAGCGCCTGGGTCGGCGTCCGCATCCGCCGCGGGTACAGGTGCCGCAGCGGCTGGCAGGGCTCCGCAGAGATCACCAGCCGTAGCCCCTCCATCGCCTGGAAGGGCAGGCGCGAGCCCAGCACCGCCTCGGGCTGCTCGGGAGGACCCAGCAGCGCGGTGTAGGGCCAGGTGCAGCGCACCGCGTCGACTACAGCCCTCAGCGAGCCCTCGTCCAGAGCGTTGAGCTTGGCCCAGAGGCCCCCGTTCGGGCGTGAGCGGGCCAGGGCGCGCTCGTGGAACTCCTTGGTGTAGACCGCGCTGCTGGCCTCGGGGCCCCAGGCGTCGACCGCGATCAGGTCAAAGGTCTGATCGGTGACCGCCAGGTAGTGCAAGGCGTCGTCGACGACCGGCACCACCCGCGGGTCGGTGAGCAGGGACTCGACCCCGAACCAGGCCGCCGAGTTGTACTGGGTGCTGTCGATCTCGACGATCACCAGCTGCCGGGCCTGCGAGCCCTCGAGCACGCCCTGGGCGAAGAGGCCGGTGCCAAAACCCACCAGCAGGACCGAGTCGACGGGCTTGGGCATCAGGCTGCCGACCCCCTGGCCGCCGGAGCGCAGGGCCGGGCGAGCCTGGATCATCCGCCCGTTGCTGACGAGCCCTCGGTCGGAGCGGGTCTGTACGACCAGCGTGGTCGCCTCCCAGCCCTCCCAGGCGCCCAGCACGGCGTCGGGGCCGAACTGTCGCCGCTCATGCTGCCCGGGGCCGCGTGGGATGAGCAGGGTGGCGGCGATCACCCCTCCGCCGACGACCGCCAGCAGCAGGCCGGTGGCGGGCGTGGGGCGAGCCCAGACCAGGCTGGCCCCGGCCAGGCCCAGCGCCATCCAGGTGCAGAGCAGCAGCCCCCCGTCGGCGCCCAGCGCGGGCATGAGGACGAAGCCGCCCACGGCCGAGCCCAGCACCGCGGCCACCGAGTTCACCCACCAGATCGAGCCCAGCCGCCGGCCGTGACCCCGCAGGGCGCCCGCGTAGAGGCGGGCGAGCAGCGGGAAGCTCGCGCCAAGGAGAACCGAGGGGCCGACCAGGGGCAGCAGCCGGACGATCAGCGCCCAGACCCCGACCTGCGCTGGCGCGAGGCGCACCGCAACCCACTCCCAGGACCAGGGGATCAGGGCGGCGATGCTCAGGAAGGAGAGGCCCACGAGGGTGGCCACGCGGCGCGGGCTGGCCTCGCCCAGGCGGGAGGCGAGCAGGGCCCCCAGGCCGTTGCCGGCGAGGATCAGGGCCAGGATCAGGGCGACGGCGTCCCCGGGCTCCAGGATGAAGTCGGCGTAGTGTCGCCGCTCCAGCAGCAGGAAGGAGCGAGCCCAGAAGAGCTGGGCCAGCATGACCAGGGCCCCCGAGCCGGCGGCGGTCCCCAGCAGCAGGAGCTTCAGCCCCACACCGAGCTCCCGCGGCTCGGCGGGGGTCTCGACCGCGACCCGAGGCAGCGGCGCGCGGGCCGCCAGCAGGGCCGTGCCCGCGGCCAGGAGGTTGAGCAGCCCGGCGAGAGCGAGGGCGAGGGGCAGCCCGACGATGAAGGGCAGGACGAGGCCGCCCAGGATCGTGCCCAGCGCGGCCCCGCCGGTGTTGGCGCTGTACAGCGTGGGCAGATGGCCGGCGTCCTGGTCGGCCCGGTGCATCGCGGCCGAGAGCAGCGGGAAGGTCGCTCCCATCAGCGTGGTCAGCGGGAGCAGCAGCAGGCCGGCGACGGCAGCCCGCCCGGAGAGGTCGCCCAGGTCGCCGATGTCCAGCGTCCCGACCAGGTGCATCAGGGCGGGGAACAGCAGGCCCCCGAGGGCCACCAGCAGCTCGATCACGGCGTACTGCCGGAGCGGATGCCGGGGGCTCTCGGCGAGCCTGCCGCCGAGCAGGGAGCCCAGCCCCAGGCCCAGCATGATGGTCGACATCACCAGCGTGATGGCCGGGAACATCGCGCCGACGGGCAGGGCCAGGGCGCGGATCCAGCCGATCTCGTAGATCAACGTCGCGGCCCCCGACGCCGAAGCGGCCAGCAGGATGAGGTGCGGTCGGGCTCTCAAGGGGTCGGCTCGGTGGTGGAGGTGGCTGCCAGGTCGGCGGGGTCGGGAAGATAGTCCGGGCGAGTTGAGCCGGTGTGGACCAGCGCGCCGCGGTGACAACCCCAGGAGGTCCCAAGGGAGGGATCGTGGAACCGGGCCTGCCGATGCCTGAGAATGGGGGCACACTCCTCCCATCGCCACCCGTCGGCCGCCGGCTACGCAGCGTTGTCCTGCCCGACAGCCTCGATCGGGGAGCCAGCCCCGGCGCTCAAGCAGGCGGTGCTGCCTCACCCGGCGCTGCCTCATGTCCTCGTCTGCGGCTACGCCAGCCGCGAGAGCTACGGCGCCCAATCCTGGCTCCTGCTGCGGCCCGAGGGCGATGTGCTGGTGGACGTGCCCCGCCCGGCGCCGGCGCTCCTCGACCGAATCGACGGGCAAGGCGGCGTGCGCCATATCGTGCGCACCCACCGCTTCGACGTGCATGAGCACGAGCAGATCGCCGCCCGCTTCGGCGCGGACCGGATCATGCACGAAGCCGACTCTACCGCGACGAGCTGCGGTTCAGCGGCGACCACCTGGGGGGTCGAGGCGAGGGGTTGGGCGCCGGTCGCTCGGTCTGCTGGTACTCCTGGTCCGAACAGACCCGATCGATGGAGGCCCTCCGGGAGCACCGGTTCGCCAATGTCCTGCCAGGCCACGGAGGGCCCTGGCACGGCGGGCATGCGGCGCGGGAGGCGGCGATCGCCGGGCTGATCGACTGGATGATGAGCTGATCGCTCACAGGTCCGGCAGCGCCTTCACCGCGAGTCCCCAGCCCAGCAGCGCCTCGCTCTCCGCCCGCGAGACCAGCGCGTCCGCGTCCACGATGCGCGGCCACCGGTCCTCCGGGCCGGGCCCTCGTGCGCAGCGCCTCGGCGAGGCGCCCGTCCGTCTCACGGATCGGGCCCCCCTCCGCCTCGCTCCGCTCGGCACCTTCCCCCGCGAGCGACTCATCATTACCCACAAGTTTCGG
>DDSR01000346.1 GCA_002343455.1 Deltaproteobacteria bacterium UBA2385
CGAGAAGATGCTCTACGACAACGGCCAGCTCCTGGGCCTGTACGTGGACGCCTGGCTGTTGACCGGCAAGCCCTCCTACGAGCGGGTCGTCCGGCAGACCGTCGGCTTCCTGCTCGACGAGCTGCGCGATCCCCAGGGAGGCTTCTGGTCGGCCCTGGACGCCGACAGCGAGGGCGAGGAGGGGCGCTTCTACGCCTGGACCCCCGAGCAGGTGCGCCTCGCCCTGGCGGGCAGTGAGGCCGGGCCGCGCTGGCTGGAGGTCTGCGAGCTGCTCCAGGTCAGCGCCGAGGGCAGCTTCGAGCACGGCAGCAGCGTGCTCCGCCTGGAGCGGCCGCTGGACGATCTCTCGGCCTCGCAGCGCGAGCTGGTCGAGCGGGCCCTGCCGATCCTGCACCGGGCGCGGGCCGCCCGGGTGCGTCCGGGCACCGACGACAAGGTGCTGACGGCCTGGAACGCGCTGGCCATCGGCCGCCTCGCCCGGGCCTCCTCGGCCTTCGACGAGGAGGGCTGGTTCGAGGCGGCCGCCACCGCGGCGATCTTCCTGCTGGAGGAGCTGACGGTCGACGGGCGGCTGCTGCGCACCTGGAAGGGGGGCCGCGCCCACACCCCGGCCTACGCCGACGACTACGCCTTCTTCATCCAGGCCCTGGTCGATCTCTACCAGGCGGGCCTGGACGAGGCCTGGCTGGTCGACGCGCTGCGCCTCGCCGACCAGATGCTCGACCTCTTCTGGGACGCCGAGCAGGGCGGCCTCTTCTACACCGGCCGCGACGCCGAGCCGCTGATCACCCGCAGCAAGCACATGCTCGGCGGCGCCGAGCCCTCCGCCAACGGGGTCGCGGCCCTGGCCCTGGCCCGGCTGGCCCTGCTCTGCGATCGCCCCGATCTGCGCGAGAAGGCCGAGCAGATCGCCCGCTGCTACCGGCCCCTGCTGGAGCAGGCCCCGCGCGTCCTGGGGGCCGAGGCCCTGGCCGCCGCCTGGCTGGTCGGGCCGACCCTGGAGCTCGGGGTGGTCGGCCCCTCCGACGCCCCCTTCGACAGCGAGGACACCCTCGCCCTGGTCGAGGTCTTCCGGCGCCGCTACCTGCCCTTCGGGCTGCTGGCGGTGCTCCCGCCCGACGCCGACGAGCAGCTCCTGGCCCTGCTGCCCTGGATGAAGGGCCGCCAGGGCCCTCGCCCGCGCGCCACCGCCTGGCTCTGCCAGGGCTCCTCCTGCCAGCTCCCCACCACCGATGCCGCGGCCCTCGGCCGGCAGCTCGACGAGCTGCTGCGCCCCGATCCGCAGCTCGCCTCGGGCCGGGTGGCGGCCCCCCCGCTCCCCGAGGACCCCGCCCTCTGGCTGAACGCCTCGCGGCCGGTCACCGCCGCTGAGCTGACCGGCCAGGCCGTCCTCTTGCACTTCTGGACCGCCGGCTGTGTCGCCTGCGCCCACCAGGCCGCCGAGCTGGCCTCGCTCCAGGCCCGCCTCGCCGACCGCCCGCTGGTGGTGCTGGGGGTCCACGGGGCCCGCTTCCCGGCCAGCCGCTCGCCCGAGGCCGTCCAGCGGGCGATCGCCGCCCGGGGCATGGGCCACCCGGTCCTGCTGGACCCCGATCTGGAGCTGGCCCTGGCGCTCGGCGTGCGCGCCTGGCCGACCCTGGTCCTGCTCGACGGCCAGGGCCGGATCGCCTGGCGCCACGAGGGAGAGGTGCGCGCCGAGCAGGTCGAGGCCGCCATCCGGCCGGTGCTGGACGAGCTCCACGGGAAGCCGCTCGCCTCCCTCTCCGCCGCCCCGGCTGCGGTCGAGGGCCTGCTGCGCCTGCCCGGCAAGGTCCACCTCTTCCCCGACGCCGCCGCCCAGGTCATGGGCGAGGACCCCTTCGGCCCCGAGGCGCGGCTCTACATCGCCGACACCGGGCACCACCGGATCCTCGAGGCCAGCCTCAGCCTGGGCGCGGACGGCTGGCCCCAGGCTCAGATTGTACGAACCTTCGGCAGCGGTGTCGAAGGCTTGCTGGACTCCCGCGCCAGCCTCGCCCGCTTCCGCTCCCCCCAGGGCCTCGCCCGCTCCGGCTCCCGCCTCTGGGTCGCGGACGCCGGCAACCACGCCTTGCGGGCCATCGACCTCGACAGCGGCGCCGTCCGCACCATGGCCGGCACCGGCCGCCCCGCCCAGCCCGGCCCGGTCAACCGCCAGCCGCCTCGGGAGACCGATCTGCGCAGCCCCTGGGAGATCGCCATCGCCGGCAGCGAGTCCGGGATGCCCGGCGCCGGAGGGGATGGCGAGCTGGTCTTCATCGCCATGGCCGGCGCGCACCAGATCTGGGTCTACCTGGAGGAGCAGGACCAGGTCGGCCCCTTCCTGGGCAGCGGGGTCGAGGACCACATCGACGGCGAGCCCCAGGAGGCCGCCCTGGCCCAGCCGGGCTCCTTGCTGGTCTTCGGCCGCTACCTCTTCTTCGTCGACGCGGAGACCGGCAGCGTGCGGGTCTTCGACTTCGCGGAGCGCCAGCTCGGCACGGTCATCGGGCGAGGCCTGGACGACTTCGGCGACGTCGACGGGGGGCCCGAGGAGGCCCGCCTCCAGCACCCCACCGGGCTGACGCTGGCCGACGGCGACCTCTTCGTGGCCGACACCTTCAACCACAAGATCAAGCGGGTCTCGCTGCAAGGGGGAGAGACCGGGACCCTGGCGGGAGGAGAGGGCCTGCTCTGCGAGCCGGGTGGCCTGACCGCCGCGGGGGAGTTCCTGATCGTCGCCGATACGCACCACCACGAGCTGAAGGTGGTCCGCATCGCCAGCGGCGAGCTGCGCACCTTGCGGATTTCTTCGGTGGACGAGGCCTGAGGGAGACGATTTTTCTTGCGCGGCTTGTTCAGGTGTGTAGAGGGTTTGTGAAATCTCGGTCGAACCTTCGACCAAACCTCTGGAGCCCCCAATGAGCATCTCCTCCCTGACCCTGGCCCTCTCTCTGCTGATCGCCTGCAACGGCGGCAAGGACGACGACACCGGCACCGGTGACGGCGGTGCCGGCGACGGCGGCACCGATGACGGCGGCATGACCGACGGCGGCACCGGCGACGGCGGCACCGGCGACGGGGGCACCACCGGCGATGGTGGCGCCGCCGAGTCGGCCCGCGTTCGTGTCCTGCACGGCTCGCCCGACGCCCCCGCCGTGGACATCTGGGTCGCCGGCTCGGGCTCGGCCGCCGTCACCGGCCTCGCCTTCGGTGAGGTCACCGGCTTCCTGGACCTGCCGGCCGGCAGCTACGACTTCCAGGTCAAGGTCTCGCCCTCGACCGCCAGCGACGAGCCGGTCTTCTCTACCGGCCCGCTCGAGCTCTCCGAGGGCGTCGAGGTGACGGCCCTGGCGGCCGGCCTGGTCGGCTCCTCCGACTCCGCCGACAGCTTCCGCGTGCTGCCCCTGGTCGAGAACTGGACCGCCTCCGAGGCGGACAGCTTCCGGGTCCGCATCGTGCACGCCGGCGCCGACGCGCCCCCCGTCGCCCTGGACGTGGGCAACGACGGCAGCCCCGAGCTCACCGACTTCGGCCTCTTCGGCGACACCGAGGCCGTGGCCCCCGGCGGCATCAGCCTCCCCGCCGACACCGACCTGCAGATCGGCGTCTGGGCCGGCGACCCCCTGGGTCGGGTGACGGCCTTCACCATCCCCGCGCTGCCGGAAGGGACCGAGGTCCTGGTCGTCGCCGGCGGCTTGCTCGGCCGCGGCGGGCACGAGGCCAACGGCTTCCAGCTGATCGCCGTGCCGGGCGAGGGCAGCAGCCTCTCCATCGGCCAGAACCCCAAGGTCTACGCCCTGCACGGCTCGTCGGACGCGCCTTCGGTCGACATCTTCGCCGGGGAGTCCAAGCTGGTGGAGGACGCCTCCTTCGGCGACCTCGCCGGCCCCGTTCAGGTGCCCCCGGGCAGCTACACGCTGGACTTCTTCGGGACCTCGACCTCGGACGACCGGCCCGACGGGGCCCCGGCGGCCTCGCTCGACACCGGCAGCCTGGCGGCGGGACAGACCTACCTCGCCATGGCCAACGGCTTCCTGGGCGGCGCCCCCGAGTTCCAGCTCCTGGCCCTGGCCGACGGCTTCGACCGCGACGACAGCGAGAACGTGCGCGTTCGGGTGGTGCACGGCTCGCCGGACGCCCCGACCGTCGAGGTCGGCCCGGTGGTCTCGGGCCAGGTCAGCAGCCTGGGCGCCTTCGCCTTCGGCCAGGACAGCGGGGCTGAGGGCCTCTCCATCGGCACCGGTCCCCTGACCGTCGGCCTCGCGCTGGAGGGCACCACCGCCCCCGTCGTGCGCTTCGACCTGGACCTGACCGGCTTCGACGGCGCCCGCGTCTTCGCGATCGCCTCGGGGGCCCTGCTGACCTCGGGCGCGGCCGGCTTCCGCCTGCTCATCGTGGACACCACCACCGAGCCCTGGGCCGTCATCCCCGTCTTCCCCAACTGAGCCTCGTGTAGGCTCTGCGGATGCAGCGCCTGCACCTCGGGAAGCTCCTGGCCGGACCGTCGCTCGCCCTCCTCGTCGGAGCGGCGGGCCACGCGTCCGGCCTTCCGGCGTTGGCCGCCTGGACCGCGGCGATCACGGCCCTGTGCGCGACCTGGTGGATCCTGGAGCCGATCCACATCAGCGCCACCTCGATCATCCCCTTCGCGGCCTTCCCGCTGCTTGGGGTGCTCGACGAGAAGCAGGTGGCCACCTCCTATGGCCACCCGCTGGTGATGCTGCTGATGGGCGGCTTCATGCTCTCGACGGCGATGAGCGCCAGCGGGGCGCATCGCCGGGTCGCGATCTGGCTGGTGAAGTTGATCGGGGGCGGGCGGCGCCGGCTGGTGCTGGGCTTCATGCTGGCATCGGCCCTCTGCAGCATGTGGATCAGCAACACCGCTACCGTCTTGATGCTGCTGCCGGTGGCCCTTGCGGTCATCGACGCCGAGCCCGAGCCCGACGGGCTCGCCGCCCCTCTGCTGCTCGGCATCGCCTGGGCCGCCAGCGTCGGGGGCATGGCCACGCCGATCGGCACCCCCCCGAACATCATCCTGCTGGGGGTCTACCAGGAGAGCACCGGCGTCCACGTCAGCTTCCTGGACTGGATGCGGATCGGCCTGCCGGTCGTCGTCCTGCTGCTGCCGGTGGCCTGGGCCATCCTGGCCCTGCCGATGCGGGACGGCCCCGTGGCCCCCATCCCCGCCCAGGGGCCCTGGCGTCGGCACGAGCGGCGGGTCCTGGCCCTCTTCGTGCTGACCGCCCTGGCCTGGACCTTCCGCACGGCGCCCTTTGGCGGCTGGGCCGGGGCCCTGGCCCTGAAGGGGGTCGAGGACGCCACGGTGGCCTTCTCGGCCCTGGCTCTGCTCTTCGTCCTGCCCTCGGGCGACGGGCCCCGGCAGAGCGGCGCGCGCGAAGGCTCCGACCGCCTGCTCTGCTGGGAGGAGGCCCGGCAGGTGCCCTGGGGCCTGCTGCTGCTCTTCGGCGGCGGCATCGCCATCGCCAAGGCCTTCGACAGCTCCGGCCTGGGCGCCATCATGGGAGAGGCCCTGGCCGGCATCGCCGCGCTGCCGGTGCTGCTGATGACCCTGGCCCTCTGCCTGGGCGTCACCTTCCTCACCGAGGTGACCAGCAACACCGCCACGACCGCCCTGCTGATGCCGGTCCTGGCCGCCGCCGCGCTCGCCGCGGGCCTGGAGCCGGCGATCCTAATGGTGCCCGCCGCGCTCAGCGCCAGCTGCGCCTTCATGCTCCCGGTCGCCACCGCGCCCAACGCCATCATATACGGCACCGATCGGGTCCCGATCCGCTTCATGGCCCGGCGCGGGCTCGCCCTCAACGTCTTGGGCGCCGTGGGCATCGCCGGGGTCTGCTCCCTCCTGCTGCGGGGAGGCCTGGGCTGAGCTCAGCGCTTCTTGTCGCTGAACTCCAGGACCAGGTCCACGACATCCTCGCTGCGCCGCCCGTCGACGCGGGCCGGCTGGAAGGGGGTCCGCGTCAGCAGCGCAGCGGCGTAGGTGGCCAGGGCCTCGGGGCAGTCCAGGACCCCGCTCTCGAGCACCAGCCCCTCGCTGCTCACGCGGACCTGCATGGCGCATGGCGCGGCGGCCAGGCCGGCCTTGCGGGCCGACTTCGGCAGGACCAGGGGGATCGGCTTGTGGGGCCGGGCGGGCGAGGCCAGCTTCAGCCCGGCCTGACCCTCGTGATCGGCGTGCTCGGGGCCCGGATCGATCTCCGCCCAGAGCGAGACCGAGCCCAGGGTCTGGTTGGTTCGCTGGACGAAGAGCAGCTCGGCGGTCGAGGCCTCGGCCTTCCCAGCGGGCTGGAAGCGCCAGGCCGCTGCGGCCTCCAGCGCGGCGGCCTGCATCGGCGCGGGGCAGTCGAGCGCCTCGAAGCCGGCCGCGCCATCGGCCTCCAGCCGGACGCGCAGGGCGCAGACCAGGCGCTCAGAGGGGGGGCCGTACTCGGGCGACTGAGGGGGCAACGCGAAGGCGGTCACCTGAAAGGGCGAAGGATCCGCGCTCAAGGGCACCGGCGCCTGGAGGAGGGTCCCGGCTTCGGCCGCATGGAGAGGAGCCTGGAGGAGCAGGTAGGTGATCATGGCGCCCCTGGTATTCCAAAAAACCTGCAAGGCTCGATCTCGCGTGCCATTGTGATCAAAACCTGGAGTACCCATGACCCTCAGCCTGCTCACCTTCCTCCTTGCCCCCGCCCCCGCACACGCCGCCGACATCGAGATGTACTACACGGTGGAGGCCGAGGACTCGGGCACCTACCTCTACACCTTCGGCTTTCAGCAGACCGTCTCCGGCTCCTACGAGATCGGCTGGGTGATCTTCGGCGACTACGGGTCGACCTGCGGCTCCTCGTCCGAGACGTTGAGCGGGGCCACCCTCGTGGGCGACGCGCCGGGTCCCTGGACCAGCCTGGGCTCCTCCAGCGGAGGGCACACCGGCCCGACCTGGAGCTACGTGCTCGACACCTGGACCCCCGACGGGGAAGGTGATCTGCTGGAGTGGCAGATCCGCGCCACCAACCTGGTCGACCCGGCCGGCGCCTTCTACTGGTCCTCCATCTACGGCGCCACGACCTACGACTGCGTCACGATCTTGCCGATCGATGAGGACGGCGACGGCTACTGGGAGGACTACTGCGACATCGCCGACTGGGGCGACCCGGACGGGATCGACGCCGATGGTGATGGCGTCATCGACAACTGCCAGGTGGGCGGGCCCGAAGACTGCGAGGGCGCGGACGAGGACGAAGACGGTGTCTGCGACGATGAAGACCTCTGTCCGGGCTACGACGACGAGGCCGACGCCGATGGGGATGGGGTCGCCGACGGCTGCGACGAGTGTCCGATGGACGCCCTCGACGACAGCGACGGCGACGGCGTCTGCGACAGCGACGACATCTGCCTCGGCGATGACGGCCGCGACGCCGACCGGGACGGTGTCCCCGACGACTGCGACCTCTGCGAAGGCTCTGACGACGGTGCCGACTCGGACCGGGACGGCGTCCCCGATGGTTGCGATCCCTGCCCCGACGATGTGGGCGGCGACAGCGACGGCGACGGCGTCTGCGACGTCCGCGACGTCTGCCCCGAGGGCGATGACAGCGTCGACAGCGACGCCGACGGGGTGCCCGACGCCTGCGACGACTGCCCCCTCGACGCGCTCAACGACAGCGACGGCGACGGGGTCTGCGACAGCGAGGACCTCTGCGTCGGCAACGACCTGCGCGGCGACAGCGACGGCGACGGGGTCTGTGACGATCTCGACGCCTGTGTCGGCGACGACGGCACCGGCGACGTCGACGCCGACGGCTACTGCGCGGACGAGGACTGCGACGACGCCGACGCCGACACCTTCCCGCTGGCCCCCGAGACCTGCGACGGCAAGGACAACGACTGCAATGGCGAGCTCCCGGCGGTTGAGCAGGACAACGACGGCGACGGGATGATGGCCTGCGAGGGCGACTGCAGCGACGACTTCGCCGACGTCTACCTCGGCGCGCCCGAGCTCTGCGACGGCAAGGACAACGACTGCGACGGCGCCGTGCCTGCCGAGGAGGTCGACGAGGACGGCGACGGCGAGCTGGCCTGCGGAGGCGACTGCGACGACCTCAACAGCGCCGTCGGCAGCCTCGCCTCCGAGGTCTGCGACGATGGCCTGGACAACGACTGCGACTCGCTGGTCGACCTGGGCGACGAGGACTGCGCCGAAGGTGAGCCCGGCGACGGCGGGGGCGACGAGGTCGATCCCGACGGCAAGGACGAGACCGGCTGCGGCTGCTCGGCGGGAGCTCAGCCGGTCGGCGCGGCCTGGGGCCTGCTGCTGGCCCTGGGCGCCCTCATCCGGCGTCGCCGGAGCTGAGCGCGGCTCCCCAGCGAGGGCTGAGGCTCAGCCGACCACCAGGTTGACCAGCTTCCCGGGCACGTAGATCTCCTTCTTGATCTGCTGCCCCTCCAGGAAGCGCGTCAGCTGGGGGTCCTGCCGCGCCAGGGCCAGGATCTCCTCCTTGCTGGCGGTCCGCGGGACCTCCAGCTCGCCCCGCCGCTTGCCCATCACCTGCAGCACGATGGTCATGCTGTCCCCGCTCAGGGCCGCCGGGTCCCAGGCGGGCCAGGGCTCGGTCGACAGCGAACGATCGTGGCCGAAGCGCTGCCAGAGCTCCTCGGCGAGGTGCGGCGCCCAGGGGGAGAGGATCAGCACGAAGGCAAGGGCCTCCTCGCGCGCCGGGGCCTCGCCCTTGCAGGCGTTGACCAGCTCCATCATCTTGGCGACCGGCGTGTTGAGCTTGAGCTGCTCGATGCCCTCGGTCGCCTCCTTGATCGCGATGTGCAGGGCCTTCTTCACCTCGGGCGAGGTCGTCCCGAAGGGCCGGGTCTCGCCCGTCTGGTCGTCGACGAACAGGCGCCAGACCCGGGAGAGGAAGCGGTGGATGCCCTCGCAGCCGCTGGTCTGCCAGGGCTTGACCTGCTCCAGCGGGCCCATGAACATCTCGTAGATGCGCAGCGTGTCCGCCCCGTAGCGCTCGACGATCTCCAGCGGATCGACGCTGTTCTGGAGCGACTTGCCCATCTTGCCGAGCTTCTCCTCGACCGGGGTCTCGGCACCCTTGAGGTACCAGTCGGTCTCCACCGGCAGGCCCGTCCAGGCGCTGACGATGGTGCTGAGCTGGCCGGGGCGCCGCTCGACCGTGTCGGGGGCGTGGTAGCGGCCGCCGCTCTCGCGGTAGGCCCAGGCCAGGATCATCCCCTGGTTGAACAGCTTCTGGAAGGGCTCCTTGGTCGGCACCAGCCCGCAGTCGTAGAGCACCTTGTGCCAGAAGCGGGCGTAGAGCAGGTGCAGCACGGCGTGCTCGACCCCGCCGATGTACAGGTCCACCTGCTTCCAGTAGGCGACCTTGTCTTGGCCGAAGGGCAGCTCGGTGTTGTGGGGGTCCATGTAGCGCAGGTAGTACCAGCAGGAGCCCGCCCACTGCGGCATCGTGTTGGTCTCGCGGGTGGCCGGCTGGCCTTGCCAGCTGGTGTGCAGCCAGTCCTCGGCGCGGGCGAGGGGGGGCTGGCCGTCCTCGGTCGGCTTGTAGGCGTCGACGTGGGGCAGGCTGATCGGCAGGTCCGAGGGGTGGACCGGGTGCACGCCCCCGTCGGCGGTGTGCACGATCGGGAAGGGCTCGCCCCAGTAGCGCTGCCGGCTGAAGAGCCAGTCCCGCAGCTTGTAGTTGACCTGCCGCTCGCCAAGCCCGCGCTCCTCCAGCCAGGCGAGGATGGCGGCCTTGAACTCGCTCACGCTCATCCCGTCGAAGGCCCCGGAGTTGATCGCCCGCCCGTCGCCGGGCCAGGCCGAGGCGGAGAAGTCGTGTTCGACCCCTTCGACGGTGTAGACCGGCCGGATCGGCAGGTCGAAGGTGCGGGCGAAGGCGTGGTCGCGCTCGTCGTGGGCGGGGACGGCCATGATGGCGCCGGTGCCGTAGGTCGAGAGCACGTAGTCGGCGATCCAGACCGGGATCCGCTCGCCGTTGACCGGGTTCACCGCGTAGGCGCCGGTGAAGACGCCGGTCTTCTCCTTGTCGGCGGCGACCTGGCGCTCCATGTCGGACTTGTTGCGGGCCTGGGCCACATAGGCCTCGACCGCCTGGCGCTGCTCGGGGCGGGTGATGCTGCCGATCAGCGGGTGCTCGGGGGCCAGCACGCACCAGGTCGCCCCGAAGAGCGTGTCCGGCCGGGTGGTGAAGACCTTGAACTCGCCGCCCCCCTCGACTTCGAAGCGGACCAGGGCGCCCTCGGAGCGGCCGATCCACTGCCGCTGCATCTCCAGCACGCCCTCGGGCCAGTCCAGGCCCTCCAGGTCCTCCAGCAGCCGCTGGGCGTAGGCCGTGATGCGCAGCATCCACTGCTTCATCACCCGCCGCTCGACCGGATCCCCGGTCTCGATGTAGCGGCCGTCGACGACCTCCTCGTTGGCCAGCACCGTGCCCTGGGCGGGGCACCAGTTGACCGGCACCTCGGCCAGGTAGGCCAGGCCCTGCTCGTGCAGCTTCAGGAAGATCCACTGGGTCCAGCGGTAGTAGTCCGGCTCGCAGGTGCTGACCTCGCGCTCCCAGTTGAAGCTGAAGCCCAGGCGCTGCATCTGGGTCCGGAAGTAGTCGATGCGCTCGCGCGTGATCTCGGCGGGGTGGCGGTTCTCGCGCTGAGCGGCGCGCTCTGCGGGCAGGCCGAAGCTGTCGAAGCCGATCGGGTTGAGCACGTTGAAGCCCCGCATCCGCCGCTGCCGCGCCACGATGTCGACCGCGGTGTAGGACTCGGGGTGCCCCACGTGCAGGCCCGAGCCCGAGGGGTAGGGGAACATGCAGAGCACGTAGTAAGGCGGCTTCTCGGGGTCTTCGGTGGCGACGAAGGTGCCCTGCTCCTTCCAGTGCTGCTGCCAGCGGGGCTCGATCTGCGCGGGGTCGTAGCGGGACATGGGGCTCACTCGGGAGAGGGGCCCAGCGCATATCCGGCCGTCGGTGCCGCTGGGTAGGCGAGCGGGTGCTACCGTGTGCTCGCCTCGTCGCCCTCGGCCCCGGTGAATGTTGCTCCCGACGTTCCTCTGCATCTTCTTCCTGGCGGTGGCCGCCGCCCAGGAGCCGCCTCCCGCCGAGCCGGACCGTTCTGCATTGCCCACCCTCGCCTGGTCGCCCCCGGCCCGATGGCCACAAGAGGCCCTCGCGCTCGGCCAGGAGGGCACCGTGCGGCTGCGTCTCGAGCTCGACGCGGCCGGCCGGGTGGTGCGGTCCGAGATCCTGGCCAGCTCCTCGCCCGCCTTCGAGCAGGCCATGGCCGAGCTGCTGGAGGAGCTTCGGTTCCACCCGGCCCGCGACGCAGGAGGCCGGGCCGTCCCGTCGGTCATCGAGTACGTCCACCGCTTCACCCTCGAGCAGAGGCCCACCGTGGCCATCGGCGGCCGGGTTCGCCTCGCCGGTGGCGAGACCGAGCTGGCGGGCGCCCAGATCGAGGCCCGCTCCCCCGAACGGCCAGACGAGGGCGCGATCGTCGTCCAGAGCGCCGCCGACGGCAGCTTCGAGCTCTTCGACCTGCCGCCGGGGCGCTGGGTCCTGATCGGGACCGCGCCCGGCCTGCGCTCCGACGAGCTGGAGGTCCAGGTCGAACCCGGTGAGCGGGTCGAGGTGCGGCTCTTCCTCGCTCAGGCGCGCCAGGACCTGGCCGAGGAGGCCGGCGAGACCATGGTCATCTTTGGCGACCGGCTGGAGCCCGAGCTCACCGAGCGCCGCCTGGACGCCGCCGACGTGCGCTTCCTTCCCGGGACCGGCGGCGACGTCGTGCGCGCCGTGCAGACCCAGCCCGGCGTCGCCCGCACCCCCTTCAACTCGGGCACCCTGCTGGTCCGCGGTACGCCGGCGGACGCCACCGCCTTCAACCTCGGCGGCACCCGCATCCCCCTCATCTTCCACTTCGGGGGCCTCTCGACCGCCGTCAACGGCGACCTGCTCGAAGAGCTGCGCTTCCTGCCCGGCAGCTACGGCGCCCGCTACGGCCGGCGCATGGGCGGCCTGGTCGAGCTGGTCCCCCGCTCCTCGCCCGTCCAGGAGAGCGCCGGCTACGCCTCCCTCGACCTGCTCCAGACCACCCTGCTGCACGACCAGGTCCTCGGCCCGCGCACCTCCCTCAGCTTCTCCGTGCGCCGCAGCTACTTCGACCTGCTGCTCTCGCCCCTGGTCAACATCGACCCCACCTGGAACGTGCGCCTGCCTGGCTACACCGACGCCCAGCTCCACCTGCTCCACGAGCCGCGCTCCGGGGGAGCGTTCAGCACCATGCTCCTGGCCAGCGAGGACCACTTCTCCTTCACGGCCCTCTCCGAGGGGGGCGCGCCGGAGGTCAGCAAGCTCGACCTTCGGTTCTTTCGTGCCTGGGCCTCCTGGACCCGGCCGCTGGGCGAGGGCTGGGAGCTGGAGCTGACCGGGATGCTCGGCCCCGAGCGCACCGTCGCCACGCTGGAGGACGAGGAGCAGGCGCGCGAGCAGGCCACCCGGGGGCAGGCTCGCCTGGAGCTGAACCGCCCGGTAGTGGCCGGTGGCTCCTTCGGCTGGAGGCTGGGGCTGGACCTGGAGTTCGCCCTGGACGAGGCCTTCGCCTACAACACCAGCGAGCTGGGCGGCTTCTACCTCTACGCCGAGGACGAGGCAGGCGAGCAGGACCTGTTGATGCCGGCCATCTACCTGGAGCAGGTCCAGAAGGCCGGCGCCCTGACGGTCATCCCCGGGGTCCGGGTGGATGGCCTGCGTAGCTCCGAGGGCTACCGGGCCAGCGCGATCGACCCTCGCGTACGGCTGCGCTGGGACCTCGCCAGCACCAGCGTGATCCACGCGGGGGCCGGCCGCTACTCGCAGTTCCCTCTCTCCCGGGAGTTCACCGACAACGGCACCGGCAACCCCGAGCTGGGCCCCGAGCACGCCACCCAGCTCTCGCTCGGCGCCGAGCACCGCTTCAGCCCCGAGCTCAGCCTGGAGGGCGTGGCCTACCTCTCCTTGCTCGACCAGCTGATCGTCGGGCGGGACGACCGCTTCACCTTCGAGCTGGCGCCGCCGCCGATGGCCCCCTTCGACCTCGGCGAGTACGCCAACGACGGCACCGGCACGGTCTACGGCCTGGAGCTGCTCACCCGCTACGAGGACCCGGTCTGGTTCGCCTTCGCCGCGCTGACCCTCTCGCGCTCCACCCGCCTGGAGCGCCCCGACGGCGAGCCCAGCCTCTTTGAGTACGACCAGCCCTATATGATCACCGTCCTGGGCAGCCGCACCCTGCCTCGGGGCTGGCGCCTGGGGGCCCGGGGTCGGCTGACCGCCGGCAACCCCTACACTCCGATCACCAACCGCATCTACGACCAGTCGGCCCAGGGCTGGCTGCCGGTCTTCGCCGATGGCAACACCTCCCGCTTGCCCCCCTGGGCCTCGCTGGACGTGCGCGCCGACAAGCAGTGGACCTTCCGCTCCTGGGCGCTGACGCTGTACATCGACGTGCAGAACCTCACCAACCGGCAGAACGTCGAGCTGCTCACCTTCTCGCCGGACTTCTCGCAGGAGCTTCGCGTCGTCGGCCTGCCGATCCTGCCGACCTTCGGCTTGCGAGGTGACTGGTGATCTCCCTCCTCCTGCTCGCCTGCGGCAGCCAGAGCTACGAGCCGACCCGCATCGACAGCCTGCAGGTCGTCGCGGTGCGCCTCGACCGGCCCGAGCTGCGCGCCGGGGAGGTCACCGCGATCTCCTCGCACATCGCCAACCCCGACGAGCTCGCGGTCGAGGTGCTCACCTGGACCTGCCTGCAGGTCGAGGTCGAGGGCGAGGGCTGCGTCGAGGCGCAGGCCTGGTCCTCTCCCTCGGACTGGATCAGCCTGAGCACCCTGGAGGGGAGCACGGCCTTCGCGCGGCGAGAGGTCCCCGAGGAGCTCGACGAGGTCTTCGCCGCCGTCGGATCCTCCTTCGAGCTGCCGCTGTACGTGCTCGCCTGCGAGACCGGCGCCTGCCCCATCATCGAGGAGGCCCGCGCCGCCCTGGACCAGGGGGTCGTCAGCGAGAGGCTGCAGCAGGCCCTCCGCGCTCCCGAAGCCTGGCTGCAGAAGCTCGACCCCGACCGCACCAGCCTGACCGTGCGGCTGGTGCGGATCTCGGACTCGAGCGAGTCGAACCTCAACGAGAACCCGACCTTCGAGGCCCGCTTCGCCGAGGCGGACGAGCCCCTGATCGAGGGCCGGGCGGGCAGCCTGGTCGACCTCTCCTTCCTGACCTCCGACCCCAACTTCGAGAGCGTCTACCTCTACTCGTTCACGACGATCGGCCGCTTCGCCGAGCGGCGCGTCAAGGCCGAGTCGCAGATCGTCCGGACCTGGCTGGAGCTGCCGCCCAACGAAGGTGAGGGCCAGGTCTGGGTGGTCTTCGACGACCGCGACGGCGGCATCGCCGTCTACAGCCAGGAGGTCAGCGTCACGCAGTAGGGGTGCGCGTTCCTCCCGCGCACGGTATCTCCCCGGATGCTGCTGCTATCTGCCAAGGGCATCGAGAAGTCCTACGCCGACCGGGCCATCCTCCGCGGGGTCGACCTCTCCGTCGACGAGGGCGAGCGCGTCGGCCTCGTCGGGCCCAACGGCTGCGGCAAGTCGACCCTGCTGCGCCTGCTGGCCGGCGAGGAGGGCGTCGACCACGGCACCATCAGCACCCGCGGCGTCGTCGCGATGCTCTCCCAGATCCCGAACCTGCCCGGGCGCACCGTCGGCGAGTCCCTGGACGAGGCGGTCGCCTGGCACGCCCAGCTCCTGTCCGACTACGAGACCGCCATCTCCAGCGGCGAGGATCAGCTCGCCAGCCAGCTCCACGACAAGCTCGATCGGGACGGCTGGACCATCGACCACCGGGTCGACAGCGTCGCCCAGCGCCTCGGCCTGCCGGACCGGGAGGCCCTGGTCGACCGGCTCTCCGGCGGAGAGGCGCGACGCGTCGGCCTCGCCCGCGTCCTGCTGCAGCAGCCGGACCTGCTGGTCCTCGACGAGCCCACCAACCACCTCGACGCCGACACCTGCGAGTGGTTGCAGGGCCTGCTCTCCGGCTGGCGAGGGGCGATCCTGCTGGTCACCCACGACCGCTACCTGCTGGAGGCCGTCGCCACCCGCATCGTCGAGATCGNNAGATCGAGGACGGCATCGGCGTCGGCTACGAGGGCAGCTACACCGACTACCTGATCTCGCGGGCTGAGCGGCAGGTCCGCCTGCACCTCTCCGAGGATCGGCGCCTCGCCATGATCTCCCGCGAGGCCGAGTGGGCCAGCCGCTCGCCGGCCGCCCGCAGCACCAAGCAGAAGGCCCGCCTGCAGCGCCTGGAGGCCTTGCAGGCTGCCCGCCCCCTCAAGCGCGAGGAGGTCTTCAGCCTGGACCTGCGCACCGGCTTCAAGAAGGGCGGCGCCCTGCTCGAGCTGCACGACATCCACAAGAAGCTCGGCCACCGCCAGATCCTGGCCGGGGTCGACCTGATCCTGATGCCCGGCGAGCGGGTCGGCGTCCTGGGGCCCAACGGGGCCGGCAAGTCCACCCTGCTGGGCATCCTCTCGGGCCGCCTGACCCCCGACAAGGGCGACATCCGGCGGGCGCCGCGCCTGGACGCCGCCCTGTTGGACCAGGAGCGCAGCGGCCTGCACCCGAGCTGGACCGTCTGGGAGGCCGCCGGCGGCGGCAACGACCAGGTC
>DDSR01000345.1 GCA_002343455.1 Deltaproteobacteria bacterium UBA2385
TTTTTTGGATCCGCATCGAGTGGTTAGCTAGTGACACCGGCGGAGGTGGCGCGGACGGCCTCGTCGAGGCTGACGCCGACGCCCGGGAAGCGCGCCCGGAAGCGGCTGTCGTCGACCAGGAAGGGGCGGTCCCACTGGTACCAGGTCTCGCCGAGCTCGCTGAGCAGGGGCACGACGGGGGCGAGGGCGCGGCAGAGCCAGCCGGGCAGGCGGATGAAGCGAGGCGAGGCGCCGCGGACCTGAGCGATGCGCGCGACCAGCTCGCGCGGGGGCAGGGTGTGGACCGGGAGGTGGACGATGTCCTCGCTCCCCTCGTCACGGCCCAGCGCGGCCAGGCCGGCGACGACGTCGGGCACGTAGCTGAAGGCGTGGGGGGCCGAGGGATCGGCCAGCAGCAGGGGGCCGGTCCAGGCGCCCAAGCGCGCCGGGGCGAAGAGGCTCTGCTCGCCGCAGCCCGGCCCGAAGAAGTCCCCGGCGCGAGCCAGGACGAAGCGCAGACCCGGCTCCCGGCGCAGCCGCTCCTCCCAGCGCACCCGCACCCGCGCCTTGCGACCGGTCGCCGCGGCGGGGCTCTGCTCGGTGCGCGGGCCCTCGGTGGGCCCGTAGCCGTAGAGGTTGTCCAGGCAGACCAGCTTCGCTCCGCCGGCTCGCGCCGCGGCGATGGCCCCCTCGCCCATCGCGGGGAGCTGCTCCTCCCAGGCGGCGCCGCTGTACTCGCTGGGGTTCATGCAGTGGTAGACGACGGCCACGCCCTCGCCGGCCCGCGCGGCGACGGCGGGATCGCGCACATCGCCGACCATGAGCTCGACCCCGGCAGGCACGGGGCGGTCGCTGCGCCGGAGGATGAGCACGCGCAGCCCCTGGGAGAGGAGGAGCGCTGCGAGGCCGGCGCCAACCTGGCCGGCGCCGAGGATGAGGTGGGTTTCGGTGCTGTTCATGCCTGGGATCTACGCCTCAGCCTGGACCCCCACAAGCGGCATATCCGGCATAGACTTCATGCATGACACGCATTTCAGAGCTCGACCTGAACCTCCTGCCGGTGCTGGACCGCCTGCTGGCGCGGCAGAGCGTCTCGGCCGCGGCCGCCGACCTGGGCCTCAGCCAGCCGGCGACCAGCCGGGCGCTGATCCGCCTGCGCGAGGCCCTGGGGGACGCGCTGCTGGTGCGGGCCGGCCGCGGGATGGTGCTCACCCCACGCGCCCGCGAGCTGGTCGAGCCGGTGCAGCAGGCGATGGCCGCCGCCAGCCGGGTCTTCGAGCCCGCCCCCCACTTCGACCCGGCCAGCGCCACCGGCGAGCTGATCCTCGCCCTGGGCGAGGAGGCCGAGGCCGCCTTCGCCGACACGATCGCGCTGGCGCTCAGGGCGTTCGCGCCCGGTGTGAACCTGCGCCTGCGCGCGCTCGGGATGCACACGATCGAGGAGGCCCGCCGCGGGGCGGTCGACCTCGCGCTCAGCCCGGACCTCGCCGCCCTGCCCGGCAGCGCCGGCCGGGCGGACCTCTCCGCCTTCGTACACCGCCAGCTCTACCGCCGCCGCTGGGTCGTCGTCGCCGCTGCCGGCCGCCGCCGCAGCGTCGAGCTGGACGACTACCTCGCCGCCGACCACGTCATCGTCAGCTTCTCCGCCGGGGGCCACGGCTTCGTCGACGACCTGCTCGCCGAGCGGGGCCTGCGCCGCCGGGTGGCCGTCTCGGTGACCTCCTTCCCCAGCGCCGCCCGCCTGGTGGCCTCCAGCTCGCTGCTCTCCCTCCTCCCCGAAGAGCTGCTGCACATCAGCCCCGGCCTGGACGGCTTCCCTCCCCCGCTGCCCATCCCCGACCTGCCGATGGAGCTGATCTGGCACCCTCGACACACCACCGACGCCCGCCACCGGGCCCTGCGCGAGCGCGTGGCCCAGGCCATCCAGGCGCGGGTCTCGTCCTGGGCGCCTCCCGCTCCCCCCGCGGGATAACCCCTCGGGATGCGTCGGCTCCTCCCCCGCCTGCTGCTCCTCCTCCTGGCCCTGCTGTTGCTGGCCGTGCTTCTCCCGCTGCGGATCGTCGCCGACGACGAGATGAGCCCGGGCCTGCAGCGCGGCGACCTGATCTGGGTGCTGCCGGTGGCCCCGCTGCGCGGCGACGTGGTGGTCCTGGACGATCCGCTGGATCCGGGGCGGACGATCCTGCGCCGCACCCTGGTCGGCGCCGAGGGCAAGGTCAGCTGGGACGACAGCGGCGTGCGGGTCGGCGGCAAGCGGGTGCGGCAGACAGACATGGGGATGCTGGAGGGCGATCGGCTGGTCGAGGAGCTGATCTGGTCGAAGCCGCCGGCGCGGGAGAAGACCTGGCGGGTGCGCCTGCGCAAGCAGCCCGCCCCCTGGCTGGCCGAGGAGCTCGTGGTGCCCGAGGGCCACTGGTACCTGCTGGCCGACGATCGGGACCGCGCCCTGGACTCCCGCAGCTTCGGGACCGTGCCCGAGGCCGACCTCGAGGGGGTCGTCCGCCTGCGGGTCGGACCTCCGGACGCCTGGCGGCCCTGGTTCGAGTTTTTGACCGGCTGGGAATGACAAGCGCGGACCACTCCCGCGTATAGAATGCTCCCGATGTTCCCAGTCCTTCTCAGCGGGGCCAGTGGCCTGGTCGGGACGGCGCTCACGCGGCGCCGGCCGATGGTCTCGTTGACCCGCACCGAGCAGGGTCAACAGCTGCCCTGGTGGTCGCCCCTGACCGGCGAGCTGCAGGACCGCGGGCAGCAGTTCGACGCGGCCGTCCACCTCGCCGGCGCGGGCGTGGCCGATCGACGCTGGACCGAGGACTGGAAGGCCCAGATCCGGGACTCGCGGGTGCGGGGGACCCGGACGCTGGTCGACTGGATGGCCTCCGTGCCGCCCGAGCGGCGGCCTCGACGCCTGGTCTCCGCCAGCGCGGTCGGCTTCTACGGGGACCGGGGCGACGAGATCCTCTCCGAGAGCAGCGAGGCCGGCACCGGCTTCCTGGCCGAGGTCTGCCAGGCCTGGGAGGCCGAGGTCTGCAAGGCCGAGGCGCTGGGCGTGCGCACGGTGCGCGTGCGCATCGGCGTGGTGCTCTCGGCCGAGGGCGGGGCCCTGGAGCGGATGGTCCCGGCCTTCAAGATGGGCGCCGGGGGACCGCTGGGCACCGGTCGGCAGTGGTTCCCCTGGGTCCACCTCGACGACCTGGTGGAGATCATCCTGCTCAGCCTGGACGCCGAGTCGCCCCCCGCGGTGATCAACGCGGTCGCCCCCGGCGTCTGCCGGCAGGGCGACTTCGCCCGCACGCTGGGCGCGGTCCTGCACCGCCCCGCCTTCATGCCCGCCCCCGCCTCGGCGCTGCGCCTGGCGATGGGCCGACAGATGGCCGACGAGATCCTGCTCTCCTCGCAGCGGCTGGCGCCCAGCGTGGCGCAGGAGGCCCTGGGCTTCCGCTTCGCCTGGCCCGAGCTCGAGCCTGCGCTGAAGGCGGCGCTGAGCCGCTGAGCGGGCGCGGGGGCCTCAGCCGGTGAGCTGAAGCTGGGTGAAGCCGAAGCGCACCTTCAGGGTCAGGTTCTCCTCGGAGACCTCGATCGCGACGTCCTGCACGCCCATCTGGAGTTTGAGCGGGCCGCCGGCCGGGGAGACGAGCTCTTCGAGCTGATCCTTGCGCAGGATGGGCACCCGCGCGAAGCGCTGGATCTGCTGCTCGAGGATCATGGCGGCGCCGCGGTTGAGCAGCTTGAGCACGGCGTGGTCGCCGAGGTCGATCGCCGGGTCTTCGATCGTGCCGATCACGGCCCGGTCGGTCTGGTCGTACTGGATCTGGCCCAGGTGGCAGGTGGCGCCCAGGCGCTTGACCAGCGTGAAGGGGAACTCGATGTTGCTGCGCAGCAGCCGGGCCCGGCCGCTGACGGTGGCCCGGACGTGAGCGTCCACGCCGATCTTCTGGTGGGCGTAGTGGAACTCCGTGCCCTTGTCGTCGACCTCGAGCTTCCAGTCGCCCTCGACCGTGACGACGTCACGAAGGGTCTTGTAGACCTGCCCGCGACGCCGGCCCCAGATGTCCGAGGCGCGGCGCCGGGCCCGATCGACCACCGGTGGCGGCTGCCGGTCTTCCAGCAGGGCGACCACCTTCTCCTTGACCTGGAGCTGCTGGACGCCCTGGTGAACCAGCGCGCCGAGCTCGAACTCCCCCTTCTGCACGGTCAGGGGGAGGGCCGCCTTGACCAGGTCGTCCCAGAGCGACTTGCCGATCGAGAGCGAGAGGTGGAATCCATCGCCGAGCTGCTTCTGTGCCATCGAGCCTCCGTCGGGGGAGAATAGCCCCGGCGGAGGCCATGGCGAGGCTCAGTGCAGCTCGGTGCCGCGAAAGAACCAGGCGATCTCGGTGGCGGCGGTGTCCGGAGCGTCCGAGCCGTGCACGGCGTTCTCGCCGATGCTGTCGGCGTAGAGCTTGCGCAGGGTGCCCTCGGCGGCCTGGGCGGGGTTGGTGGCGCCCATGATCTCGCGGTTGCGCAGGATGGCGTTCTCGCCCTCGAGCACCAGCACGACGCAGGGGCCGCTGCTCATGAAGGCGGTCAGCTCGGCGAAGAAGGGCCGGCCGGCGTGCACGGCGTAGAAGCCCTCGGCCTCGCGCAGGCTCATGTGGACCTTGCGCATCCCGCAGATCCGCAGCCCCTCGGACTCGAAGCGGGCGAGGATCTTGCCGACCAGGTTCTTGCGGGTGGCGTCGGGCTTGATGATGGAGAAGGTGCGCTCGATGGCCATCGTGGGCCTCCAGGGGTGGGGGTGGAGAGGCGCCGCCGCTAACGCGGGAGCCCCTCACGCGCCCGGCCCCTCAGCGCAGCGAGCAGCGCACGAAGGCCGACTTGCAGTCCACGGTGTGGGTCTGGCCGGAGACGACCACCAGCCGGCCCACCTCGACCGCGGTCTCGCCGAACCAGGCGGTGACCTCGTAGGCGCCCGCGGGGAGCTCGCCCGCCGCGGTGTAGCTGCCGCCGCTGCCGCTGAGGCGGATCCGCGAGGCGTCGCCCTTGATCGTCAGCTGGCCGGGGCCTGTGGGGCTCGCGGGGCTCGCGGGGCTGGCCAGGGAGGCCGGGGCCTCGCGCACCGGGATGGGCGGAGGCGGCACGGTGGGATCAACCTTGGGCGGG
Organism: Deltaproteobacteria bacterium UBA2385; assembly: GCA_002343455.1. GTDB lineage: Bacteria > Myxococcota_A > UBA796 > UBA796 > UBA2385 > UBA2385. The sequence goes on from DDSR01000345.1 coordinate 5,122, forward strand.
CTGGCCGCCGGCGTCCGCGCCGTGCTGGCGGGGGGGGTCGGCTTCGGCGCGGGCTCGGCCGCGGGAGGCTTCGGCGCGGGCTCGGGAGGCGTGGGCTTCGGGGCGGGCTCCGGCGCGGATGCAGGAGGCTCCGGCGCGGGTGC
>DDSR01000173.1:0-2833 GCA_002343455.1 Deltaproteobacteria bacterium UBA2385
CACAGGCGGACCGGAGGGGGGAGAGGCGGGGGAGGGAGAGGCGCGGGGGGTGCGCGGGGGAGGCGGAGCGTCCGGGAGAGGTGGACGCGGGGGGAGCGTTCGAGGACGTTACCTCATGCGACAAGCCTTGACAAGACAAGAGGGTAAAAAGATGAAGGGCCGAGAGTCGATCTCCGGCCCCTCATCCCCGCTGACGACCGGCGCTACGGAGCCCGGTTCCAGCGCATCGCCGCCACCTGGCCCTGGCGCGCCAGGTCGGCGGCCTCGCCCAGGATGCGGGCGGCCTCCTGCGGGGCGTGGAAGCCCATNNGGCGATGAAGTCCAGGCGCCACTGGGCCTGCCGCTGCAGCTCCCGGGACGCGGCGAGCTGCTCGTCGGTGGCGCCCTCGGCCTTGGCCTGGACGATGGCGTCGAGCTGGTCCATCAGCGCCTTTCCGGCGCTCTGCAAGAGCTCGTGGTTCCGGTCCTGGATCACGTCCACCCGCGCGAGCAGCTCGGCCTCGTCGACCCGGTGGCAGGTCTGGCAGGCCCGGTTGACGTTGAGCAGCGGGCTGCGGACCCAGTGGTCCGAGACCTTGCTGGCGCCGTCCCGCACATAAGGCATGTGGCAGTCGGCGCAGGAGACGCCGCTGCGGGCGTGGACCCCCTGCGACCAGAGCTCGAACTCGGGGTGCTGGGCCTTGAGGATCTCGGCCCCCGACTCGGTGTGCGTGTAGTCGAAGAAGCGCTTGCCGTCGGAGAAGGCGCGGGAGTTCCAGTCGGCCTCGACCTCTTCGACCTTCAGCCCCTGGCTCCAGGGGAAGGTCAAGGTCATCTTGTTGCCGCAGTAGTACTCGACGTGGCACTGTCCACATACGAAGGAGCGCATCTCGGTCCGGCTGGCGTCGGTGTTGGGGTCGTAGGGGACCGCGCGTGAGCCTTCGCGCCAGCGCTCGATCGAGGGCATGGCCGGCACGGCGCCCTCGCTCTCGGCCAGGGCCTGGATGCCGCGGATGAAGCCGGGGCGGGTCACCCGCAAGCCCATGGTGTCCGGGTCGTGGCAGTCCACGCAGCTGACCGGGTGGGCCGCGTCCAGCTCGTGCAGCATCGCGTTGGTCTCGGCGTAGCTCATGCTGGCCGTCTTCTCGAAGCCCTTGTCGGCGTCGCCGTCGCCCAGCTTTCGGTACAGCGGCATGATCGAGGCGTGGCAGTGCAGGCAGGAGCCGGCCTGGGGCTTGGTCAATCGCTCGGTCTCCTCCTGGTCGGTCAGCATGTAGGCGTGGCCGCGGCGATCCCGGTAGTCGATGCTGAAGGCGTAGCCGAGGAACATGCGCTTGAGCCAGGGATCGCGCTCGATCTTCTGGTCGGGCAGGGCCTCGCTGCCGCCGTGGCCGCCGAAGCGGGTGCGCGTGGCCAGCGCCGTGAGCTTGTAGGTGTCGTACTGCCGGGGCCAATTCTGACCCCAGATGGCCGGGTCGACGGTGTCCTCGTCCACCTCGACGACCCGCACGAAGGGGGTGCGCTCCTCGGCTTTGCGCTCGCTGACGTTGAGCATCAGAGCGGCGACGCCGCCTGCGGCGAGTCCGGCGATCAGGGCGACGGCGACATAAGACCAGGTGGGCGCGCTCATGGGATCTCCATGCTTGGATCGGGGGGCATCGGTCCGCCGAGTCCGGCGGTCTGTCCGTGGCCCACGGTGGAGTGGCAGCTGGTGCAGAGGGGGGCGTCCCCGACCAGGCTCAGGTCGTGCAGCACGCTGTCGTGGCAGGTGATGCAGTTGTCCTGGAGGATCTGGACGTTGGCGGGGGTCAAGCGGATGGGCTCGTGGAAGTCCTGCATGGTGAAGGCCCTGGAGTGGCCCCAGCCGTTGCGGGCCTTGGCGATGTACTTGTCCACGAAGCTGTGGGGCAGGTGGCAGTCGTTGCAGGTGGCGAAGCCGTGATGGCTGGCCTTCACCCACCCGTCGTACTGCGACCGCATGATGTGGCAGTTGACGCAGGCCCGGGGATCCTCGCTCATGTAGGAGAGGCCCTCGGCGTAGTCGAAGGTGACGACGCCGAGGCCCCCTGCGATGCCGATCATGGCGGCGGCGAGGGCGGGAGCGAGTCGCAATCGGTGCTCCTTCGGAAGGAGGATCCCTATGGAGGACAAGGATGTCCGGCAAGGCGCGGGGCGCCCGATCTCAGACCCGGACGTGCAGCCGGGCGGTGCGGGCGAGGTGCTCGACGAGGTCCTCGAAGCTCATCCCGACGGCCCCGGCCGCCATCGGCGAGAGGCTGGTGGCGGTCATGCCGGGGCTGGTGTTGATCTCCAGGAACCAGGGCACGCCGTCCTCGTCGATGATGAAGTCGGCGCGGGCGACGCCGGCGAGGCCCAGGGCCTGGTAGGCGATCCGCGCGTGGGCCTGGGCGGTGCGGGCCACGGCCTCGGGGATCGGCGCGGGGACGAGGTAGTCGGTCCGCCCCTTGGTGTACTTGGCCTCGTAGTCGAAGAAGCCGGACTCCGGGCGGATGGCCACGACGGGCAGGGGCTGGCCGTCGAGCACGGCGACGGTGATCTCCTCGCCGGCGACGAACTGTTCGAGCAGCACCCGGTCGGCCATGGCCTCGGCCCGAACCAGGGCCGCTTCCAGCTCGGCCGAGTTGTGGCAGACCCAGGTCCCGATGGTGCTGCCGCCCTCGGGGATCTTGACGACGCAGTCGGGCGCGAGGTGCTCGGGGAAGGGCTCGCCGGGCTGCCAGACGGCGTCGGCGGGCAGGTGCAGCCCCAGCCCGGCCAGGGCCCGCTTGGTGGCGATCTTGTCCATGGCGACGGCCGATCCGCGCACCGGGCTGCCGGTGTAGGGGATGCCCAT
>DDSR01000173.1:2864-11603 GCA_002343455.1 Deltaproteobacteria bacterium UBA2385
GCCGACGTCGACGGCGACCGCCTCCCAGCCGCGGCTGTGCAGCGCGGCCAGGACGGCCTTGCCGGACTTGAGCGAGACCTCGCGCTCGCTGGAGAGGCCGCCCATCAGGACCCCGACACGAGCCTGACCGGCGGCGCGGAGGGGGGGGTGCAGGGAGAGGGACATCAGGACCTCCGGAGGGGGGATGAGCCCCGGCGGGTGGGGTTCAGCCCGATGATCGGGACACGAATGGAGAGGTCGAGGCCGCGGCTCTTGCGGGCGAACTCGGCCAGGCCGCGCACCAGGACCTGGAGGCTGGCGAGGTCGCCGCCGCCGAGGTTGACGACGGTGCCGGGCTCGGCCTCGGCCAGCCGCCAGTGGCGCAGACGGGTGCGGGGCAGCCCGGCGAGGGCCAGCTGCGGTCCCAGCGCCAGCTTGCTGCCGTCGGTGAGGATGGCGCCGGGGGGGGAGGGCGCGGCGGCGCTGCGGGAGCGGCGGAAGCCTGGGGGCGGCAGCAGCGGGATCTCGACGGCCAGCAGGAGCGAGGCGGGGGTAGGTGGAGCGAGGCTCTCGCCGGTCTCGACCTGGCGGCCCCGCTGCCAGAGGAAGCGCAGGCCCAGGCCCTCGAGCAGGGGCGCCTCCTTGCCGTGGACCAGCCCGCCGGGGCAACCCGACCAGGTCGAGACGAGCCCCAGCGGCCCGCGGGCGCTCTCGGCGCGCTCGGCCGCGGTGCCGCCGCTGAGCAGGGCCCCCCGGGCGGCGGCCCAGGGCTCGGCGGCCCCCAGCGAGAGCCGGGCGGGCAGCGTCTCGTCGGCGGGCAGGAGCCGTGCGCCTTCGAAGCCCCTCCCCGGTCGGAGGGCGAGGCCGGCCAGCCCGCCGTCGCGCACCAGCAGATCCTGGAGCGGCCAGCTGAGGTTCCAGGCGAGGCCCGACTGGCGGGCCGCGGCGAGCACCCGGTCGAGCGAGGCGGGGTCGTCGAGCTGGACCCAGAGCTGGACCGGCCCGCCGCAGCGCAGCGGGGTGTGCGCGGCCATCGGCTCGCCCTCCCGCAGGACGACGCCCTCCAGGCTGGCCAGCTTGTCGCGGGCCTGGTTCAGGGCCAGCTCGGGATCGAGCATGGCCGGGGTCAGCTCAGCCACTGCCGCTTCCCGTCAGGCGGCGGTTCAAGCCCTCGCAGACGCGGTTGACGTCGCCGGCGCCCAGGGTGATCACCACGTCGCCGGGCTGGACGAAGGCGGCGAGGTGCTCGACGGCGGCGTCGAGGTCCTCCACCGGCAGGACCGAGCGGTGGCCGTGCTCGCCCAGGGCGGCGGCGAGGCGGGGGTGGTCGATGCCCTCGATCGGGGCCTCGCCCGCCCGGTAGATCGGGCAGACGACGACGTGGTTGGCGTCGTTGAAGGCGCGGGCGAAGTCCTCGAACAGATCGCGCACCCGGGTGAAGCGGTGGGGCTGGACGACGGCGATCAGCCGACGATGGGGCCAGGCGCCGCGGGCGGCCGCCAGGGTGGCGCGGATCTCGACGGGGTGGTGGCCGTAGTCGTCGATGATGGTGACGGGCGGGGCCCCGGGGGTCGGGGTCGGCTCGGCCCGCACGCTGAACCTGCGATCCACGCCCGAGAAGCCGTCGAGCGCCTGCTGCAGCGATGAGAAGGGCAGCCCCAGCTCCAGGCCGACGGCGACCGCGGCCAGGGCGTTGAGGACATTGTGCTTGCCGGGCATGCCCAGCCGGACCTCGCCCAGGATCTGTCCCAGGTGCTCGACCTGGAAGCGGGTGCAGAGGCCCTCGAAGCACAGATCCAGGCCGCGCACCTCGGCCTGGGCGCCCAGCCCGAAGGTGATGACCTTGCGGCGCAGCCGCGGCAGCAGGGCCTGGACGTTGGGATGGTCCAGGCAGAGCGCGGCGAAGCCGAAGAAGGGCACCTTGTTGGCGAAGTTGACGAAGCCGTCGAGCAGGTGCTGCTCGGTGCCCCAGTGGTCGAGGTGCTCGGGATCGATGTTGGTGACGACCGCCACGGTCGGCGCCAGGATCATGAACGAACCGTCGCTCTCGTCGGCCTCGGCGACCAGGAACTCGCCGGCGCCCAGGCGGGCGGTGCTGCCGATCTGGTCCAGGCGGCCCCCGATGACGATGGTCGGGTCCATGCCGGCCCGGGCCATGCAAGCCGCCAACATCGAGGTGGTCGTGGTCTTTCCGTGGGTGCCGGCGACGGCGACCCCGTACTTCATGCGCATCAGCTCGGCGAGCATCTCGGCCCGGGGGATGACCGGGATGTGGGCCTGCTCGGCGGCGCGGATCTCGACGTTGTCGGAGGGGATGGCGGTGGAGCGCACCACCACGTCGGCGCCCTCGACCAGCGTGGCCTCGTGGCCGATGTGGATCTGTCCACCCAGCCCGCGCAGGCGGCGCACGGTGGGGCTCTCCTTGCTGTCGCTGCCCGTGACCCGGAAGCCCATCGTCAGCAGGACCTCGGCGATGCCACACATCCCGGTGCCGCCGATGCCGATCATGTGGATCTGCCTGACTCTGCCGCGAAACATCAGGCGCCTCCCAGGGCGGGGCCCGAAGCCCGGGGGTCGGGCTCGTGGGCCTCCAGCTCGTGGCGCATCGGCCAGCCCTCGGCCGGCACGACCGGCACGGATCCCGACTGCGCCTCGGCCGAGATGCCCAGCAGCAGGCCGACCGCCCACAGGTTGGCGATCATCGCGCTGGCTCCGTAGCTGATGAAGGGCAGGACCAGCCCCTTGGGCGGCACCATGCCCATGATCACGGCCAGGTTGAAGAAGGCGTTGAGCGTGATCATCGCCGTCAGGGTCGCGGCCAGGAACATGCCGAAGGGGTCGCGGGCCCGGGCGGCGATGCTCAGCCCCCGCCAGAGCAGCAGGCAGAAGAGCAGCATCACCCCGGCGATGGTCACCAGGCCGAGCTCCTCGGCGATGACGCTGCCGATGTAGTCGGTCCAGGGCTCGGGCAGGAAGTAGAGCTTGGCGACCGAGTTGCCCAGGCCCTGGCCCCACAGGCCGCCGCTGTGCATGGCCACCCAGCTCTGGATGGTGTGGTAGCCCTCGGCGTCGGCCACCGACCAGGGGTCTCGGAAGCTGGTCAGGCGGGCGAGGCGGTACTGTTCGGCCAGCATGATGGGCACGCCCAGGGCCAGGGCGCCCCCGGCGACGACCATGACGTGGCTGATGCGGATGCCGGCGATGAAGAGCATCACGCCGCACAGGCCGGCCAGGATGGTGGCGGTGCCGAAGTCGGGCTCGGGCAGGATCAGCAGCAGGGCCGGCAGCGGGATCAGCAGCGAGCGCAGGACGACCTTCCAGTCGCCGATGAAGCCGCGCCAGCGGTCGAGGTAGTCGGCGAGCATGACCAGGACGACCACCTTGGTGAACTCGCTGGGCTGGATGTTCAGGCTGCCGAAGCCGATCCAGCGGGCGGCGCCGTTGGCCTTGTGCTGCAGTCCGGGGACGAAGACCAGGACCAGGGCCAGCAGGCAGGCGACGTAGGCCGCGACCCGCCAGCGGCGGATGGTGGCCAGGGGGGTGAAGGCGGTCACCAGCAGGCCGACGCCGCCGACGGCCACGGCCACCAGCTGTCGCTTGAGGAAGCCGGTGGGGTCGCCGCGATCGCCAGCGACCATGGCGCTGGCGCTGTAGACCATCACCAGGCCGAGGATCACCAGCGCGGCGACGATCAGCATCAACCAGAGATCGGTGCGTCGATTCATGCGGCACCCCCCTTTTTCGGAGCCGTGGCCCGGGCGTATTCGGTGAAGGCCCTGCCGCGGTGCTCGAAGTCGCGGAACTCGTCGAAGCTGGCGCAGGCCGGGGAGAGGAGGACGGTGTCCCCGGGGCGAGCCAGGGAGCGGGCGAGCTGGACGGCCGAGGCGAGGGAGGGGACGGCGAGAGTGGAGGCGGTGTGGCCGCCCAGGACAGCGGCGATCTCGGGCCCCGAGGCGCCGAAGCTGATCACCCGGGGATCCGGGCCGAGCTGCGCTGCGAGCGGGGAGTAGTCCGCCCCCTCCTTGCCCTGTCCGCCCAGCAGCAGGATGGTGGGCCCGCTCATCGCCCGCAGGCCCACCAGGGCGGCGTCGACGTTGGTGGCCTTGCTGTCGTTGATCCAGCGCACGCCCTCGGCCTCGAAGACGAGCTCCAGCCGGTGGGGGAGGGCGCTCAACGCGCTCAGATCGATCTGTTCGCGCCTGAGCCCGAAGGAGAGGGCCAGGGCGGTGGCGGCGGCGACGTTGTCGCGGTTGTGCGCCCCGAGCAGGTTCAGCCCTCGCCAGGAGATCCTGCCCTCGTCTGCCACTCCGACAAACTCCATCCCCTCCTCGTCGTGTCGTACTCCGGGGAGCTCTCCCAGCCAGCACACCCGGCAGGCCAGACCCTCGGCCATCGCCTCGCAGGGCCCGCCGTCGGCGGCGATCCAGGCGCGGGCCGCCGGAGCCATGCGCTCGAAGAGGCGGCGCTTGGCGGCGGCGTAGCCGGTCATGTCGCCGTGGCGGCCGAAGTGGTCGGGGGTCAGGTTGAGCACGCAGGCGGCCAGGGGGGCGAGCTCGCCGGGCAGCTCCAACTGGTAGCTGGAGATCTCCAGGACCAGCACCTCGGTGGCGCGGGCCTCCTCCTCGCCCGCGTGGTGGCGGCGGGCGAGATCGGAGAGGGGGTGGCCGAGGTTTCCGCCGACGAAGGCGCGGCGCCCGGCGGCCTGGAGGAGCTGGCCCAGGTACCAGGTGGTGCTGCTCTTGCCGTTGGTGCCGGTCACGGCCAGCACGGGCAGCAGGGGCAGGTGCTCCAGCCCGAAGGCGAGCTCGCCGATGACGCGGGCGCCGGTCAGCCGGGCCCTCTTCAGCAGGGGCGAGGCGGCCGCGATGCCCGGCGAGACGACCACCACCTCGGCCTGCTCGAAGTCGCGCTCCCGGTGCTCGCCGTGGATGGCCTCGCAGCCCTCGACCGCAGGGGCGTCGGCGCGCAGATCGGTGGTCCGCACGCTCGCGCCCAGATCCCGCGCCAGGGCCGCGGCGGCCTGGCCCGAGCGGCCCATGCCCATCACGAGCACGGCGCTGCCTCGCAGCGGGTGCTCCATCAGCGCACCTTCAGCGTGGAGAGGGCGACCAGGGCCAGCAGGGCGCTGATGATCCAGAACCGGACGATGATCTTCGGCTCGCTCCAGCCCTTCTTCTCGTAGTGGTGGTGCAGGGGCGCCATCAGGAAGATGCGCTTGCCGGTCAGCTTGAAGCTGGCGACCTGCAGGAGGACGCTGACGTTCTCGATCACGAAGATGCCGCCGACCAGGGCCAGCAGGATCTCGTGCTTGGTGATGATCGAGAGCACGCCGAGCGCGCCGCCCAGGGCGAGGCTGCCGACGTCGCCCATGAAGATCTGGGCCGGGTAGGCGTTGAACCAGAGGAAGCCCATCCCTGCCCCGACGATGGCGGCGGCGAAGACGGTCAGCTCTCCGGCGCCGGAGACGTGCGGGACGTAGAGGTACTCGCTGAGGTTGATGTTGCCGGCGATGTAGGCGAGCACGGCCAGGGTGACGGCCGAGGTCATGACCGGGCCGATGGCGAGGCCGTCCAGGCCGTCGGTCAGGTTGACGGCGTTGCTGAAGCTGCTGATGACGAACATCCCGAAGAGCACATAGGCCCAGCCCAGCCAGGCCATGCCGGGGACCAGCTCGTCGAAGTGGACGGTGGCGTCCTTGAAGAAGGGCAGGACGAGGTGGGGCTCGATGATGCCGGCGTGGTAGCCCCAGCCCAGGACCAGGGCGCCGCTGCCGAACTGTCCGACCAGCTTCCAGCGCCCGGCGAGGCCGTCGCTGCTGCGCTGCATGACCTTCTTCCAGTCGTCGATGAGCCCGATCAGGCCGTGCGAGGCCATGATGGCCAGGGCCATCCAGACGACCGGCTGGTCAAGGCGGGCCCACAGCAGGGTGCTGAGGATGATGCCGACGAGCATGACGACGCCGCCCATGGTGGGGGTGCCGACCTTGGTCTCCAGGTGCGACTGCGGCCCCTCCGCGCGGATGATCTGGGCCATGCGCTGGGCGCGCATCCAGCGGATGAAGGGGGGGTAGACCACGTAGCAGAAGGTCAGGGCCGTCACCATCCCCCAGGCTGTCCGGAAGGTGATGTACCGGAACAGGTTGAAGAAGGGGTGCTCCTCCGCGAGCGGCACCAGCAGGTGGTAGAGCATGGACGGTTCAGGGGTGGGAGGGGGTGAGCAGCGAGCGAAGCGTGTGCAAGGTGCGTTCCATGGCGATGCCACGGCTGCCCTTGAGCAGGACGACGTCGTCGGGCAGCAGCAGCGGGGCCAGCCGCTGGCCCAGGGCCTCGGAGTCGGCCTCGACCAGCAGGTGCTCGCCCGGCGCGGCGCCGCGACGCGCGACGGCGGCGGCGAAGCGGGGGCCGACGAGGCCCACCACGGCCAGCTCGCTGGCCTGCTGCGCCTGGAGCACGCGCTCCAGGACCTCGTCGTGGGCCCGGGCCTCGTCGCTGCCCAGCTCCAGCATGTCGCCCAGCAGCGCCAGCCGCCTCAGGCCGGTGATCGAGCCCAGCGTCTGGAGCGAGGCGGCCATGCTGACCGGGTTCGCGTTGTATGCGTCGTTGAGGAAGCGCTCGCCGCGGGGCCCGAGCTCGACCCGCAGGCGCATGCCGACGGGCTCGTAGCGGGCGAGGCGGGCGGCCATGCGCTCGGCGGGGACCCGCAGGGCGACCCCGACGGCGATCGCGGCGCAGGCGTCGTGGGCGAGGTGCAGGCCCGGGCTGCGGACCTGGCCCAGGACGACGCCCCCGCCGGGCGTCTCGATCCGGAAGCGGGTCGAGAGGCTGGCCGGGTCGATGTGGGCGTCCGTCAACCGGACGTCGAGCGGGATCGACGAATCATCGCGGGCCGTGCCGAAGCGCAGGACCGAGACGCCCTCGGGCAGGGGCAGGGCCGAGATGCGCGGGTCGTCGCGGTTGACGACGCAGATGTCGCCGGGCAGGGCGCCGGCGAAGAGCTCGCCCTTGGCGCGGGCGACGCCGTCCAGGTCGCCGACCCCTTCGAGGTGGGCGGCGCCGACGTTGGTGATCAGCCGCACGGTCGGGCGGGCGATGCGCTGGAGGAGATCGATCTCGCCCAGGTGGTTCATGCCCATCTCCAGGACCCAGGTGTCGGCGTCGACGGGGGCGTCCAGGATGCTGAGCGGCAGGCCGATGTGGTTGTTCAGGTTGCCGTGGGTGGCGTGGACGCAGGGCCCGCCGGGCTCGTCCTGGCCCAGCACCAGGGCGATCATCGCGCGGGTGGTGGTCTTGCCGGCGCTGCCGGTGACGCCGACGACGGGGCCGTGAAAGCCCCGGCGCACCCAGGCGGCCAGCTCCTGGACGGCGGTGAGGCCGTCCTCGACCTGCACGAAGCCGCGGTCCCAGCCCTCGGGGACCTGGCGTGCGATGGCTCCGGCGCAGCCGGCCTCGCGCGCGTGGGCCAGGAAGCTGTGGCCGTCGAAGCGGTCGCCGCTCAGGGCCAGGAACCACTGCCCCGGGGCGAGGCGGCGGGAGTCGGTCGTGACCACCCCGGGCGGGCCGGGCCGCTGCAGGCGACCGCCCGTTCCCAGGGCGATGTCCTCGTCGCGCAGGATCATTCTGGGGCTCCGGCGAGGGCGGCGGCGGCCACCTCGCGATCGTCGAAGGGCAGCACGTTCGCGCCGATGGTCTGGGTGCGCTCGTGGCCCTTGCCGGCGATCAGCAGGGCCTCGCCAGGGCCGGTGAGGGCGACGGCGCGGGCGATCGCGGCGGCCCGGTCGGGCTCGGACTGGACCCGATCGGCCAGCTCGGCGGGCACCCCGGCGCGGATGGCGGCCAGGATTGCCAGGGGGTCCTCGCCGCGGGGGTTGTCGTTGGTCAACAGCACGAGGTCGGCCCCGCGGGCGGCGACCTCGCCCATCAGGGGCCGCTTGCCGGCGTCGCGGTCTCCCCCGCAGCCGAAGACGACCCGCAGGGCCCGGGGACCCAGGGCGCGCAGGGTGGCCAGGGCCCGCTCCAAGGCGTCGGGGCTGTGGGCGTAGTCGACGATCACGGTGCGCTCGCCGCGTGGATCGACCACCCGCTGCATCCGGCCGGGCACCCCCGAGAGCGCCGCCAGCCCCTGGACGGCGGTGTCCAGCCCGATGCCCAGGGCCAGGGCGGCGCCGACGGCGGCCAGGGCGTTGTCGATGTTGTGGGCGCCGGGGATGGCCAGGGAGAGGCGGGCCTCGCCGGCGGGCGTGATCAGGCGGGCCGCCGAGCCCTCCAGCTTCAGCTCGACCTCGACCGCGCACAGGTCGAAGCCCTCGCCTCGCCCGTAGGTCCAGACTGCTCGCCCTCCGCAGGCGGCGATCACGGCGGGGGCGACGGGATCGGCGCCGTGGACCAGCGCCCGGCCGGCGGGGTCGAGCAGCTCCTCGAAGAGGCGCAGCTTGGCGGCGAGGTAGGCCTCCATGCTGCCGTGGACGTCGAGGTGGTCCTGGCTGAAGCTGGTGAAGACGGCCACGGCGAAGCGCATGGCGTGGACCCGGCGCTGCGAGAGGCCGATGCTGCTGACCTCCATCGCGGCGAGCTCGCAGCCGGCCTGGACCATCTGCTGGAGCAGGCCCTGCAGGGCCGGGGGCGGCGGGGTGGTGTAGTCGTTGGGCAGGTCCCGGCCGTCGATGCGGGCGCCGGTGGTGCCGATCAGCCCCGCCTTTCGCCCGGCGGCGCGGGCGATGGCCTCGATCATCCAGCTGACGGTGGTCTTGCCGTTGGTGCCGGT
>DDSR01000452.1:0-127 GCA_002343455.1 Deltaproteobacteria bacterium UBA2385
GTCCCAGCCCCTGCCCCCCCAGTCCCAGCCCCTGCCCCGGGAGCTGCTGATCTTCTTGGGGCCCCGCGCGCTCCTGCTGATCGGAGGCCTCGCCGTGGTCGTCCAAGGTCGGCACGCCGAGTGGCTC
>DDSR01000452.1:174-20513 GCA_002343455.1 Deltaproteobacteria bacterium UBA2385
GACGCAAGCCGCCTCCTTCGCCCTCCTGGCCCTCTTCTTCGCCGCCTCGCTGCGCGCCGAGCAGGCCCGACTGGAGCTGCTCGTCGCCCAGGCCCGGACCGAGCTCGCCGTCGCGCGGTGGGTCCAGCAGGTCGTCCCCGCCGAGGCCACCCTCGTCAGCCCGCTCTACCTCGTCGGGGCCGCCACCATGCGCACGGTGGCCCGGGGCCTGGCCTCGCCCCTGCCCCCGGTCGCCGAGTTCCTGGTCCTGGTGAGCGAGTCCAACGACCCTGCCGAGGGGGTCAACGCCCTGCCCCCGCTGCTCCTGCCCGTGGCGCCGCGGGCCCGCCTCGTCACCCCCGGGGGGACCTTCGGCCTGTACCAGGGCCGCAGCCTGGGGGCGGACGAGGGCGTCGCGCTCTACTTCCTACACGAGGACGGCTCGATCCAGGTGGAGCCCCCCGCCTCCCAGCGCCGCAAGCCGCGCTCGGGCCGCGATCGCATCAAGTGACCCGCAGCACCTCGGCCAGCGTCGTCTGCCCCGTCGCCACCAGGTCGACCCCCGCGCGCCGCAGCGTCGGGAGGCCCTTGCGACCCAACACCTTCTTGATCTCCAGCGAGGTCTGGGCCGTCTTGATCACCGCCCGGATCTCGTCGTCGATCGGCACCACGTCGAAGATCGCCGAGCGCCCCTTGAAGCCGGTCTTCAGGCAGCGGGCGCAGCCGGTGCTGCGCAGCGTGCGCTCCAGGCCGGGCGCCGGGAAGCCCAGCTCGTCGATCAGGGCGGGGTCCGTCGTGTGCAGCTCGGCGCAGGCCGGGCAGAGGGTGCGCACCAGCCGCTGCGCGACCACGCAGATCAGCGCGTTGGCGACGATGTAGGCCTCGATCCCCATGTCGACCAGCCGCAGCATCGTGTCCGCCGAGCTGTTGCTGTGCAGGGTGGAGAGCACCAGGTGACCGGTCAGGCTGGCCTGCACCGCGATCCGGGCCGTCTCGACGTCGCGGATCTCGCCGACCAGGATCACATCGGGATCCTGGCGCAGGATCGAGCGCAGCCCGGTGGCGAAGGTGAAGCCTGCCTTGGGCTCGATCTGCCCCTGGGTGATGCGGGCGACCGGCACCTCGATCGGGTCCTCCAGGGTCACCACGTTGCGGCGATCGGCGTCCAGCTCGTTGAGCAGGGCGTACAGGGTCGAGGTCTTGCCCGAGCCGGTCGGCCCGGTGACCAGGATCAGCCCCCCGGGCCGCTGCGACATGCGGCGCAGGGTCTCGGACTGCTCGGGCGAGGTGCCCAGCTCGTCCAGCCCCAGCAGCTTGCCGCCCAGGAGCAGCCGCAGGACCGCCTTCTCGCCGGACATCGAGGGGAAGATCGAGGCCCGCACCGCCACCGCAGGCGAGCCCTCCGCCTGGAAGGTGAAGGTCCCGTCCTGGGGCGCGCGGCGCTCGGCGATGTCCATCCGCCCCAGCACCTTGATGCGGGAGATCATCGGCTGGGCGTAGGTGTCCGGCAGCGGGCGCTGCTCGACCAGCACCCCGTCGACGCGCATCCGGACGCGCAGCATGTGCTCCTTGGGCTCGATGTGGATGTCCGAGGCCCGCAGCTCCAGGCCCTTGAGGACCAGCTGGTCCAAGGCACGAACGACGTCGGGGCTGGTCTTGGCGTTGGGCAGGTCGCGCGGATCGCTCATGGGGGTAGGATACCGCACGAGGAGCCCCCGACGCCGGGCCCCGGGAGGAGGAGACCGATGACGACACGAGCCGTCGAGCGCAGCGACGAAGAGTGGCTGGCCAAGCTTGGCGAGAACCGCTTCCGCATCCTCCGTCGAGCCGGCACCGAGCCGGCCTTCACCGGGGAGTACTGGAACACCGAGACCCCTGGCACCTACGTCTGCGCGGGCTGCGAGACGCCGCTGTTCACCAGCACGCAGAAGTTCCACTCCGGCTGCGGCTGGCCCTCCTTCTTCGACGAGCTCCCCGGCGGCGTGGTCGAGACCCGCACCGACCGCAGCTACGGCATGGTGCGGGTGGAGATCGTCTGCAAGGCCTGCGGCGGGCACCTGGGCCATGTCTTCGAGGACGGGCCGGCCCCGACGGGCCTGCGTTATTGCGTCAACAGCGCGAGCGTGGTGCTGAAGCCGACCTGAGCTCCGGGGCTCGGCGGCCACCCCTCCCGATTGGAGACCCCATGGCCCAGCCCCTCGTCACCCTCACCCCGCGCGAGAAGCGCGCCCTCCTCAGCCGGATCGAGCTGCTCGCCGGTGGTAGCGACGAGGCCCTCGACACGCTGGCCACCGCCGCCGAGCTGCACGAGGTCGGGGGCGGCGAGGTCGTCGTGCGCCAGGGGACCGAGGCCGACGCCATGTATGTGCTGGTCCACGGCGTCGCCGAGGTGCGCCTGGACGGCCCCAACGCCGACGAGGGGACGGTCCTGGGGGTGCTCGAGACCGGGGCGCTCTTCGGCGAGCTGGCCATGCTCACCGACGAGCTGCGGACCGCCACCGTCCGCGCCATCGAGCCCCTGATCATCCTCGCCATCCCCAGGCGCTCGCTGCTCGAGGTCCTCCAGCACCACCCCGACCTCGCGCAGGAGGTCTGGACCACGGTGGCCCGGCGCCGACTGGAGTCCCTGCTCGCCGCCAGCCACCGCTTCGCCGCCCAGCCCGACCTCGCCCGGCGCCTGCTCGCCCTCGCCATCCGCCCGGCCTTCGTCCCGGCGCACACCGGCCTCAGCGTCCAGGCCACCGGCAGCCTCTTCATCGTCGCCGGCCAGGTCGAGCTGCAGGGCGAGGCTGGCTGGCAGACCGTCCGCGGCCCCTCCATCCTCCCCGCCCTTGGGCCGGTCCGCTGCGAAGCCCGCACCGACGCCGTCATCGCCACGGGGCCCCCGGTGGGCGGCCTCTCCCCCGGCTGAGCCTCAGCCGCGCTGCAGGCTCCCCGCGCAGTCCCCTTCGTCGAACTCCAGCAGGTCGGCGCCGTCCCAGGACACTGCCCAGTCCAGGGCGTCGCCCCCGTCGCAGCCCTCGTCGGCCGGCTCGCCATCCACCCAGGTCGCGCAGCTCACCGCCTCGCCGCTGAGGCTCGCCTCCTGGGCCCCCGACTCTGCTGTCAGCCGCAGCTCCAGGCGGTCGAAGTCCAGCTCCTCCCGGTAGGCCCGGTCGGCCCCCTGGATGCGGAAGACCCCCTCGAAGTCGACCTCGGCGGGACCGGCGTAGACCGTGGGCTCCTCCTTCCGCAGGTCCATCACCACCGAGATCTCGCCGGAGGAGTCGCCGTCCCCGCAGTCGATGAGCCCAGTCCAGGAGCCGGCCGGGGCGCCGCAGCCGAGCAGCAGGCCGGAGAGGAGGAGGAGGGACATCGGAGCACCTGTGCAGGCCGGAGCCTGCGGGTCGGGGTAGGCGATGGAGAGGAGGGCGGAGATGGTCATTCACTTCGACGAGCTGAGCCCCGCAGAGCCGGATGTCGAGGAGTGGGAGGCCCGGGTCGAGGGCTGGGTGGAGCGCATCCGCCAAGCAGAGGGGGCAGAGACGCTAATCGAGTCGGTGCGCGAGTGGGACCTCGCCGCGCGCGAGCTGAGCACCTGGGCGGCCTGGGCCCTGATCCGCTACTGCCAGGACACCACCGACGCCCAGGCTTCCGCGCGCAACGCCCGGCTGGACGCGCTCGGTCCGCCGCTCCAGGCCCTCGATCTGCGGGTCAAGCGCGCGGTGCTGGACAGCCCCCACCTGCCGGCCGCCACCGCCGTCCTGGGGGCGCAGGCGGTGGCGCTCTGGACGCTGGACTGCCAGACCCAGGACGAGTCCCTGGTCCAGGCCCAGGTGCGCGAGGCCACCCTCGCCAGCGAGTACAGCCGCCTCGTCGGCAGCGCCCGGGTCGAGTTCCAGGGTCAGACCCTGGGACTGCCCCAGCTGATGGCCTGGCTCGAGCACGCCGACCGCGAGACCCGGCACCAGGCGGCCCAGGCGCTCTGGGGCTGGTACGACTCCAACGCCCCGGCCATCGGCGACATCTACTGTCAGCTCGTCGCGCTGCGTCACGGCATGGCCCGCTCCCTGGGAGAGCCCGACTTCGTCGAGCACGGCTATCGCCTGATGCGACGCCGGGGCTTCGGACCCGACCAGATCGCCGCCTTCCGGGACGAGCTCCGGACCCACGTCGTCCCGGTCGTGCGATCGCTGCGCCGGGCGCAATCCCAGCGGCTGGGCCTGCCCTCGCTGAAGGCCTGGGATCTGCGCGTCCTGGACCTGCTGGGCAACCCTCGCCCCGACCCCAGCCCTGCGGTTCAGCTCGACCAGGCCGTGCGCCTCTTCCAGCGCCTGGGCCTGGACGAATTCTTCCAGACCGTCCGCCGCAGCGGGGTGATGGATCTCGAAGCGCGAGCCGGCAAGCGCCCCGGCGGCTTCTGTCACTTCCTCCCCCAGGTTGGCCTGCCCTTTGTCTTCGCCAACATGAACGGAACCAGCCACGACACCAAGGTCTTCACCCACGAGCTCGGCCACGCCCTGCAGGTCTGGTCGAGCCGCCACGCTCCGCTGATGGACCTCATCTGGCCGACCTACGACGCTGCCGAGGTCCACTCCATGGGCCTGGAGCTGCTCTCCTGGCCTCATATGGACCTCTTCTACGGCGCGCAGGCCGATCGGTACCGTCGGGACCACCTCAGCTCGGCCATCACCGCCCTGCCTTGGATGGCCGCGCTGGACGAGTTTCAGCATCGGGTCTACCGCCAGCCGGACGCTGACCATGACGCCCTGTGGAAGGAGATCGAGGCCAGCTGGGAGCCCGATCTGGACTGGGGGGATCTGCCGCACGGTCCGCAGGGACGACGCTGGCAGGCCGTCCCCCATCTGTTCAGCACACCCTTCTACATGATCGACTACGCCCTCGCCCAGACCTGCGCGCTGCAGCTCTGGAGCCTCGCCCGGCGGGACCCCGAACAGGCGATGGAGCGCTACCTCGCCCTCTGCCGCATCGGGGGAGAGGCCCCCTTCCTGGAGCTGATGGCCGGCGCCGGGCTGCGCTCGCCCTTCGAGCCGGGCCTGCTCGCCGAGCTGATGTCCGAGGTGCGCGAGGCCCTCGACGCGCTGGAGGCCTTGTGATCGCCGAGATCGCCGCCCTCATGAGGTCCGAGGGGCTGTCCGAGATCACCATCGCCGCCTTCTCGCGCCAGGTGCAGCGGGTGGCCGCGGGCGAGACCGGGACCATCGGGGAAGCGCAGATCGAGCCGATCGCCGAGCTCCCGGACGCCGATCGGCTCACCGAGCAGCACCGCCAGCGGGGGGTGCGGGCCCTCTCCCAGGCCGTCTTCATCAAGCTCAACGGCGGCCTGGGCACCAGCATGGGCATGGACCGGGCCAAGTCGCTGCTGCCGATCAAGCAGGGCTTCAGCTTCCTCGACCTCGCCGCCTTGCAGGCGAAGGCCGCGGGCGTGCCCCTGGTCCTGATGAACAGCTTCGCCACCCGCGACGCCTCCCTGGCGGCGCTGCGGGCCTTGCAGCCCGGTCCCTCCGCGCTCCCGCTCGACTTCCTCCAGGGCAAGGTCCCCAAGCTCGCCCGCGACAGCCTCCTCCCCGTACAGTGGCGCGATCCCTCCTTGAGCTGGTGTCCCCCCGGCCATGGCGAGATCTACCCGGCTCTGTTCAGCTCCGGCACGCTGGACGCGCTGCTCGAAGCGGGCCACCGCTACGCCTTCGTCTCAAACTCCGACAACGCCGGGGCCGTCATCGACCCGGCCATCCTGGGCTACTTCGCCGCCGAGCAGCTCCCGTTCCTGATGGAGGTCTGCGATCGAACCGTCCTGGACCGCAAGGGCGGTCACCTCGCCCGGCAGGGGGACCGTCTCCTGCTGCGCGAGGCCGCCCAGTGCTCGCCTCAGGACCAGGACAGCTTCCAGGACATCACCCGACACCGCTTCTTCAACACCAACAACATCTGGCTGGATCTGCAGGCCGTTCGCCAGCACCTCGTCGAGAACGGTGGTTTCGTCGACCTGCCCCTGATCCGCAACGCCAAGACCGTCGATCCCCGCGACCCCGGCAGCCCCCCAGTCTACCAGCTCGAGACCGCCATGGGCGCCGCCATCTCGGTCTTCCCGGGCGCCGCCGCCATCCGGGTTCCCCGCGGCAGGTTCCTGCCCGTCAAGACGTTGGCCGACCTCGTCCGCACCCGCTCCGACCTGACCGAGCTGCGGCCGGACCACCGGCTTGTCCCGGTGCCCGACATCGCACCGGTCCAGGTCGAGCTCGATCCCGAGTTCTTCCGGCATGTCGACGACGTCGACCAGCGGTTCTGCGGCGAGGCGCCCTCCCTGCGAGACTGTACCCGCCTCGTCGTCCGAGGCGATGTGCGCTTTGGCCGCGGGGTGGTCTGTCGGGGCGATGTCCTCGTCCAGGGGCCACGGGTCGTGCCGGACGGCGCCGTCCTGGGGTGATCGGGGGGCCTACCCCTGGTCCCCCTCGTCCTTGCGCTGGAACAACCGCGCCACCTTGCTGGTCCGCAGCCCCTCCGCGTAGCCCTGGGCGCTCTCCTTCCAGGCGTCCCAGGCGCTCGACTCGGGATCGTCCTGGCGCCGGGGGTAGTCCCCGTCCAGCACCCGCTGGTAGGCCCCCGACTCGATCCAGGCGTCCAGCTCCTTGATGCGCTGCACCGGGAAGGGATGCCGCCGACCCAGCAGCGTCAGCGTCTTGATCACCGCGTCCAAGGCGCCGCCCTCCTCCTCGTACCGCCGCGCCTGCGCCTGGAAGGACGCCACGCTGGCGCCCTCGCCGACCCCGCCGGCCAAACGCAGCAGGCTCTCGCGCACCGCGTCGGGATCCTGGGTGGCCAGCAGGGCTGCCCGGTCGGCCGACAGCTCGCTCTTGCGGTCCCACTCCAGGAGCGCGGCCAGCACGGCGAACAGGGGAATACCGGCCAGCGGCACCACGCCGGCGTAGCGCCCGGCGTCCAGGGCGAGGCGGAGCATGGTCTTGTAGAGCACATGCTGGGAGAGGATGTGGCCCAGCTCGTGGCCGAGCACGACCCGCACCTGGGCGGGAGAGAGCAGCTGGATGGTGCCGCTGTTGAGCACGATGAACGGATCGTCCATCCCGACCGCCCCGGCGTTGACCACCGGGTTCTGCGAGACGTACAGCGGGTAGCGCCGCGGCGCGTCCAGGGACTCCAGCACCTCTGCGTACAGGGCGTCGATCTGCGGGTACTGTTCGGGCCCGACCTCGACGGCGCTGCCCAGGGTGATCAGGCGGATGCTGCGCTCGCTGATCAGCCCGAAGAGCTTGCGCAGCACCAGGTCGAAGCCGGGCACCCGCCGCAGGGCCTGGAGGGCCGCGCGGTCGGAGGGGTGCTCCCAGCTGCGAGAGGAGATGTCGTGAAGGCGCACTGTCTACTCCTAGCGGGTGACCAAGGTGAGGGCCGGGCCGACCTCCACCCGGACGCGCTGCCCGCCGCGGTGGAAGTCGCCCTCGATCATGTAGGCGATGGGCTCGTCGCTGACCAGCTCCAGGCGCTCGCCCAGGTGGTCCTCGATCTGGGGGTGGTTCCAGGCCCGGCCCCAGAGGGTGCCCGGGATGCGCAAGGCGATCGCCGCCGTCGAGCAGGCGAAGCCGAGGGCCTGCAGCTTGCCGGGGGCTCGGACCACCCGGGCGAAGGCCCGGAAGCCGAAGCCGATGTCGTCGACGCTGCCGGCGGCGACCGAGACCCAGCGCTCGGGGGTCCAGGGCCGTCCGTCCAGGCTGACCCGGACCTGGGTCGGCCGCACCAGGGCCCGGGCGAAGGCCCCCCCGACCATGGCCGAGAGCATCGCGCGGGCCAGGATCAGCAGGGCGCGGACCGGGGTCGCCCGCCCCCCCTCGTAGTAGACCTCCAGGTAGTTGCTGATCACCCCGTTGCCGAAGAGGAAGCCGTAGCGCGGCGGGCCCTGGCCATCGTCCACCCGCATCAGGTGCCGGACCGTGCTGGGCTGAGGCTGGCCCGCCTGGTGGCGCCTCAGCACGCGCGCGAGGATCGCCTCGGGGCGGCCCCGCAGGCCGATGCCGTGGGCGACGGTGTTCATCGTGCCCCCCCGCAGGATGGCGACCGGCGGCAGCCCCTCTTCGCCCCAGACCCGGCACATCGCGCTCAGGACGTGGGCCAGCGTCCCGTCGCCGCCGTTGACGCAGACCAGCTCCACGTCGGCCCGGTCGATGCCGCGGATCAGCTCCTCGGTCTGTTCAGGCCCCGCGGGCTGCTCGAAGCGGTGCTCGGGGGGCAGGATCGCCCGCAGCCTCGCCCCCAGGCCGCGGTCGCGCTTGTTCTGGCCGCTGGCGGGGTTGCTCAGCACCAGGATCACGCCGCACCGCCTGGCCGCGGAGCGCTGTAGGTGCGGGTGAGGGCGAGCGGCTTCATCGGCTCCATCTTGCGGCTCGCCTGCTCTTCGGCATCCGCGCGGGCCAAGAGCCTCCAGAGCAGGTACTTGCCGACCTCGTTGCGGACCCGCCGCCGCTGCATCGGATCCTGCCACCAGCCCTCGGCGTTGAAGGGGTCCAGGGGGGAGGGGACCATCGACAGCCGGGTGCCCTCGGGCAGGCTGTGCTCCAGGATCTGCCCGGCCCGCCAGGTGTGGTAGGGCGAGGTCACCACCGCGACCTCGATCCAGCCCTGCTCGGCGCAGGCGATGGCGATGGCGGCCGCCTCGGCCTGGGTGCTCGGCTCGTCCTGCCCCAGCACCGTCACGACCTCGGCCGGCACCCCGGCTTCCGCCAGCACCCGGGCCGTCTTTCGGGCCTCGGAGAGCCGCCCCTGCTCGACGGTGCCGCCCACGGCCAGCACCCTCGGCGCCAGGCCCTCCTTCCACAAGGCCGCCGCGTGGGGGGCCCGCCGCCGCACATCCCCGCCCAGCACCACGATCACATCGGCCGACACCGGCCGGTCGTCGCGCACCAGGCCCCGACCCAGGGCCCGCGCAGCCGGGCGAACGGAGAGCAGCAGGCCCAGCCCCAGGGCGGCGAGGATGGCGAGCGCGAGGCGGAGGCGGGACATCGGTGCCATGGGATATCCCCTGCGCGGGCGAGGCGGTGTCCGCTTGTTCGACCGGCGAGCGTCCCAACGATGGAGGAGCGCATGAAGAAGGAGGATCGGATGGCCTGGCAGGCGGAGCTGGCCGGCGTGAGGCCCTTGAAGGGGGCCGCCCCGGCGCCTCGGCCCAGGGCGCCGCCCGCCGTGGTGGAGGAGAAGGTCAAGGCGCGGATCGTGGAGGTCGAGGTCGAGAGGATCGTCGAGCGCGTCGTGGAGGTCGAGGTCGAGAAGATCGTCGAGCGGATCGTGGAGGTGCCGGTCGAGCGGGTCGTCGAGAGGCGGGTCGAGCGCCCGGGACCGGTCCGGCTCGTCGCCTTGGGGCCGCTGCTGAGGGAGAGGGGGGTCCACGACCCGGGGCAGGGCCCGGCGCTCTCGGCCCTGGCCGAGGCCGACCGCCTCGCCGGCCTCTTGAGCCTGGACGACCCCCGCCTCGCCGCCGCCTGGCTCGACCGGCACCTCGCCCTCTGCTGTGAGCGCTGCACCCCGCCCGGCGTCGCTATCCTGCGGGTCCCTGCCGCCCGCTGCGAGCTCTGCGAGGGGAGCGACACCCAGGCCGCTGCCGCCGAGCTGCGTGAGGCCTGTCAGCGTGCGCGGATCAAGCGTCTGCTGATCGTCGGCGGCTCGCCCGCCTACCGCAAGCAGATCGAGCGGCTCTTCCCGCGCGGCGGCTCGCTCAAGGTCGAGCTGGTGGCCGGCGACCGCGCCCGCACCGCCGACGAGGCCCGCCGCGACCAGCGCACCGCCGATCTCGTCGTCCTCTGGGGCGGGACCCTGCTCGACCACTCCGTCAGCGGACTGTACGCGGAGGGCAACGTCTGCACCGTCGCCCACCGCGGCATCGGAGGAATGATGCTCCGCCTCGCGGTCAAGCTCACCGACGGGGCCTCCGCCCGGCGACGTTGAGGCCTCCTACGGCGGCGGCTGCGAGGCGCACGAGTTCGTCCTCTGCTGGCCCGACGGCGCCTTCATGGAGTCTGAGCCCGTCCAGGTCCGGCTGGAGTTGTACCACGACGCCAACGGCGACAGCTGCGACGCCTGGCTGAGCGAGACCCTGGCCCTCGACCTCGCCGGCCTCGCCCAGGCCTGGCGCGACAGCTATGGCGACGGCCCCGGCCAGATGACGGTTCACATCGACGAGTTCGCCCTGGACTACGCCTTCGGGTGACGGCGCGGCGAGCGGGGCTGGTCCAAGATTCTCTGGCGATGACGGATCATCCTCCGAGCAACTTGGCCTGTGACCAAGATGGTCGGTGGATACCTGCTCATCCTCATAGCAACTTGGCCCCAAGCCAAGATGGTCGGTAGATGACCGCTCATCACATGGGCAACTTGGGCCAGGCTCGCGCCCCGTCGCCAATGCACACCTCGTGCACCGCTCAGGCCTCGCCCCGTCCGGTTGGACCTGCGACGGGGGGCCGCTGGTCACCCTGGTGGAACGCACCGGCGCCCCGACCACAGCGCTACTTGTCTCCGACCCGACCCACCGACTCCAGGTCGTTGGGTTGTCCTCCTTCCGCGTTGTGGTCAGCGAGACCGTCACCGCCATCGTGTCGACCGAGGTCAAGGGGCTTCTGGTTCGCGAGGAGGTCGCCCGAGAGATCCTGAGCGCCTGGGAGGTCCTGGCCGTCGCCTGGCGCCTCCAGATGGTGGAGGACTACCGCCGGGCCCTCGACCTGGAGGAGCAGGCCTTTCTGCGTTGGATCGAGGCGCCATCGTAACGTGGTAGGCTCGCCCGCCTTTGGAGGGCTCGCATGAGCTGGACCGACAGCGCCGGCCGCACCTGGACGACCGGTTGAGACGCTGTCACCGGTGCGGCCGTCACCAACGCCCACCGTCGCGCGGCTCGCCTCCCGCAGCAGGCACGCGCCGGGCTCCCGCCGCAGCAGCCTGGGTCTTCGCCTTGCAAGGTCGGTCCCCTGATCGCGCCGATCGGCCTTCGCCCACTCCGACCGACCGCCGTCCGAAACCGCCGTACCCAACGTACCAATGGGATGGCGGATTATCCTTCGAGCACCTTGGTCCCAGCCCAAGTTGCTCAAGAGATGAAACATCATCCACCAAGCAACTTGGGCCCTTCCCCTGCCGTGCGCCCCCCACTTCCCCTCACCAATCGTAGTAGTCGTAGCTCCCGCAGGGGTCCACCCCCTCGAAGGCCACGGCTCCCTCGACCGCCCAGGGCTCCGCCAGCGGGCCCGCCGTGATGCCGCCGAAGCTGATGGCGAAGAGCTCGTCCTCCATGATGATGCTGCGGCGCACCGGGATGCACCACTCGTTGCCCGGGTAGGCCTCGACGACCGCCTCCTGCTCCATCCGCCCGACGTAGTCGAAGCCCTCGGTCGTGACGCGGGTGACCTCCAGCCCGGGCTGGCCGTCGGGGCCCTCGGCGGGGATGACCAGTGCGGCCTGGGGGGCGAACCAGTTGAAGGCGTGCGACTCGTACATCGACTCCGAGCCCCAGGAGTCGAAGCTGTGGGCGTCCACCCGCACCGGGTTGTACTTGTCCCGCACGTCGAAGAGGCTGACCTGGAGCTGCCAGTCCTCGTCCAGGCCGACCGCCAGCAGGTAGCCCTCCTGCATCGGGTGCAGGTAGTCGCTGAAGCCCTCGACCTTCAGCTCGCCGGACACCTCGATGTGCTCGGGGTCGGAGAGGTCGATGGTGAACAGAGGGTCGATCTGCTCGTAGGTGACGACGTAGCCCATGTCGTCGACGAAGCGGGTGGCGTAGATCTCCTCGCCCTGGCCCAGGCCGTCGACGCTGTCGAGCTGGGCGAACCGTCCATCTTCCTCGGCCAGGGTGGTGATTACCGCCGAGGACTCCTCCTGGAACTCGGTGGTGGCGGCCCGCAGCACGCCGTCGCGCTCGGACAGGCCGAAGCGGTCCTCCAGGGTGCCGAGGATCTTGGCGCTGGCGACATACTCGGGCTTGCTGCGGCCCTCGCCGATGCGGAACTTGTGCAGGATGGTCTGCAGGCTGTCGTCGATGTTGGGGAAGGGGCCCTCGGTGTACTCGTTGCTGGCCACGTAGATGGCCTCGTGGCTGGCGTAGACGGTCTCGGCCTCGCCGACGACGGCGCTGCCGACGGGCGTGGCGGTCGGATCGTCCAGGTCGAAGGAGAGCACGCTGACCAGCCAGGTCCCGCCCTCGCGCTCCGACGCCCAGACGTCGGTGCAGGCGCAGGCCGGCTCCTCGCTGCTGGTCCAGGCCTCGCCCTCCAGCCGGTTGTCGGCCAGCGTGGGCAGCCAGTCCTTGGAGGCGGCGTCCTTGACCTTGCGCTTCGCCTGGCGGGCGTTCTCGGCGCCGGCCGTGACCTGCAGGTCCTGGTAGGTGACGAGGTAGAGCAGGTTGTCGATGCGGCGGCTCTCGACCAGGTCACCGGTGGTGTAGACCTCGCGCATCAGGCGCGGGGCGCTGGGCTCACGCACGTCCACCAGGGTCAGCAGGGTGCGGGGGCCGCTGCCGCCCTGCTCGGGGCGGACCCCGGAGCGGGGGGAGGGGGTGCCGTCCACGACGCTCTCGACGACGACCATCGTGCCGTACAGGTACAGACCCGAGGCCCGGCCGTCCACGTCGACGGTGGCGACCTGCTCGATGTCGGCCAGGGTCTCGCCCTCTTCGGGCCAGGCGTCGGTGATGACCAGGGAGTTGCCCGCCAGGCTGTAGATCCAGTTGCCATCCGTCTTCATCAGGTCGGCCTCGTCGATGCCCTGCTCCTGGATGTTGGTGGTGCTGTAGCTGGTGGCGCCTGTCTGGCCCCCGCCCTCAAGAGACAGGGCGTTGGACTTGGCGCCGATGTAGAGGTTGCCCTCCCAGCGCCAGTCGTAGAGCACCTCCTGCAGGGCCATCTTCTTCATGCTCTTCTGCATCTGTTCGCAGTCTTCGAAGGGCCGCAGGTCGATGTCGGGGTCGATCGGGGCGCAGGCGGTCAGCAGGCTGAGGAGGATGATCGTTCGCATGGGGGTCTCCGGCGAGGGCGAGAGGGGTCAGATGGACTGGTCGATCAGGCTGAGGCCGAGCACGAAGCGGCTGGGATCCTGGGGCAGCGGGATCGCCCGCGGCATGGGCAGGCCCAGGCCCAGGCGGCCGCCCTCCAGGTGAAGCAGGGCGCCGTTGGGCGAGGAGCCGAGCTGCGGGGCCACGGCTCCGTCCAGGGCGAAGCCGAGCGCCCCGCCCACCAGGCTGGACCCGCCGACGATGGCGGCGACGCCGTGCGGGGTGTACCAGATGATCCTGGAGGTCATCCAGACGAAGCCGCCGGTGGCCAGGGCGGCGGTCGCGCCCCCGGTGTTGATGGCGCGGATCTGGCCGGGTCGCATCTTCAGCAGGTGGGCGCTGGCCAGGCCGATGCCGGCCATGCCCGCCGACCCCGCCGCGAGGACCAGCTCGGGGCTCTCGAGCTGGTCGAAGCCATAGCCGTAGGAGAGCCCCAGGGCGCTCAGGCCCAGGCCCCAGTACGCGCCGGAGTGGAAGGCCAGGGCCTCGGCGTGGTCGGGGCCGCTGAGCGCCCAGGCGAGGCCCGCCCCCGTGCCAACGAGGCTGCCGCCGATCATGCCGCCGAAGGGGTTGTCGCCATCGGTCACCTGGGAGCCGAGGACCCCCCCGGCCAGCAGGCCGAGGCTCTGCGGGCCGACCAGGGCGTGCAGGTGGGCGGCTCCGAAGTCCTCGCGCCGGGCCAGCAGGAAGCCCCCGGTCGCGCCGGCGGCGCCGCCAGCCAGGGCCAGCCCGATGTCCAGGGGAGCGGACTCGCCCCCATAGTCCACGGCGGTGGTCAGGCTGCCCAGCGTCGCGGCCCCGACGGCGGTCTCGGCCAGGACCAGCCGCACCGTGGCGGAGGTCTGCTCCAGGCTGTTGCGACGGGGCTGCAGCAGGTCGTCGATGGCCGCCTGCTCGCCGGGGGCACCTGCCGCAGCGAGGCGGGCCAGCGCGCGGGCGCTGTCCAGATCGCCCTCGTGGCGCAGCCTCCAGGCCAGGGCCAGGCCCGGGTCGGCGGGCTCGGGGCGCTTTGCCTCTCCCTGCCAGGCCAGCCAGCCGGCCACCGCCCCACCCGCCAGGGTGCCGGCGGTCATGGTCAACGCGCCCGCTTGAGGGCTCAGCTCGCGGTCGTTGAAGAGGATGCCCAGGCCCGCGCCCGTGGCCCCGCCCCCCAGCAGCCCGCCCAGGCTGGTCAGGGCGATCTGCCGGGTGCTGAGGTCCAGCTCCCGCGCCAGCAGGACGCCGCCGACCGCGCCCAGATCGGCGCCGATCATCAGCGGCAGGACCGCGCCGTCGGCGGTCTCGGTCTCGGCGTAGACCAGCGCGGCGGTGCCGAGGCCGGCCCCCCAGAGCGCGCCGGCCTGCCCGCCCCGGACCTCGGGAAGGCTGGGGTTGAGCTGGCTCAAGCCCCAGCCCGCCAGCGCCCCGGCGCCAGCCCCGCCCAGGACGCCCCAGGCCGGGCCCAGTCGGTCCCGCTCGTCAAGCAGGAAGCCCAGGGCCAGCCCGTTGCCGGCCAGCAGCAGCTCGCTGCTGAGGATGGTGTCGGCGTCGGCCTCGTCGAAGCCGGGTCTGCTGCCAGCCAGCACGGCGCTGCCCGCGCCCAGGGCCGCGCCGCCCAGGGCCCCCAGGTAGTAGGGGGTGGCCGAGCGCCGCGGGTCGTAGCTCAGCCGGGCGAGGTGCGGGCCCAGCAGGTAGCTGCCCGCCGCGGCCTGCCCGACCGCGAGGCGGGTGGTGGCCGAGAGGCGCGCGGTGCCCATCGGCATCCCCCTCCGCAGCTCCAGCAGGCGCTCGCGGTCCGTGGGGTCCTGGCGGAGCAGCAGGTCGCCCGGCTCCAGGCGGAGCAGCAGGTCAAGCGTCGCCTCGGCGGCGTCGACCTCGCCGGCGGCGCGCAGCTCCTCGACCCGCACGACGGGGTCCTCGGCATGAGCAGGGTTCAGCAGCAGGGTGTTCAGCAGCAGGGTGGACAGCATCGGGCCTCCACCATCAAGCTAAGCAATCCCCGTGCCACGGCGAGGGGGCGCTGCTGAGGGGCATCGACGCCCGGGCACCCCCAAGGATCGCGACACCGATGTCCGACTCAGCAGAGCCCGCACGCCTTGCGGGCCCGATCGGTGGTCGCCCGCGCCACGGCCCGGGCCTTGGCCGCGCCCTCGAAGAGCGCCTGCTCGACCTCGTCGGGGTGGGCCTCCAGCCAGGCGCGGCGCTCCCGCATCGGGGCGAAGTGCGCCTCCAGCTTCTCGTACAGGGCCTGCTTGGCGTGGCCATAGCCGTAGCCCCCGCGGCGGTAGGCGGCGGCCATCTCGGCGACCTCGTCCGGCGGGGCCACCAGCTTGAACAGGGCGAAGGCCGTGCAGGTGTCGGGGTCCTTGGGGTCCTCCAGCGGGGTCGGGTCGGTCACGATGCCCATGACCCGCTTGCGCAGCTCCTTCCCGGCCATGAAGATCGGGATGTGGTTGTCGTAGGACTTGCTCATCTTCTGACCGTCCACCCCGGGGACCAGCACCGGCGTGCCCAGGCTGAAGGTCGGCACGCGGAAGACCTCACCGTACATATGGTTGAAGCTCTGGGCCATGTCCCGGGCGAACTCGATGTGCTGCACCTGGTCGGCGCCCACCGGAACGACGTCGGCGTCCACCGCCAGGATGTCGGCGGCCTGCAGCACCGGGTAGGTCAGCAGGCCGGCGCTGGCCTGCAAGCCGCGGGCCTTCTTGTCCTTGAAGGAGACGCCCTTCTCCAGCAGGCCCGCGCCGGTCACGGTCATCAGCATCCACATCAGCTCGCAGACCTCGGGCACATCGGACTGCCGATACAGCACCGCCCGGGCGGGGTCCAGCCCGCAGGCGAGGTAGGTCGCGGCCACGTCGAAGGTCAGCTCGCGCAGCCGGGCGGCGTCCTGGACCGTGGTCAGGGCGTGGTAGTTGGCGATGAAGTAGTAGCCATCGTCCTGGTTGTCGACGTGGGCGCGGATCGCCCCGAAGTAGTTGCCCAGGTGCAGCAGCCCGCTGGGCTGGATGCCGGAGAGGTGTCGACGGGCCATCGGGGGCCTCCATAGGGGGTGGGTACCC
This sequence comes from Deltaproteobacteria bacterium UBA2385, assembly GCA_002343455.1. GTDB lineage: Bacteria > Myxococcota_A > UBA796 > UBA796 > UBA2385 > UBA2385. The sequence goes on from DDSR01000452.1 coordinate 16,234, forward strand.
CACCTACCAATGCGGGGGCTTCTCGTCCGCCAGGTTGCGCGAGGTCTCGATCTCCCGCGACAGGGCGCCACGGACCTGGCCCATATCGGTGTGCAGGGCGTCGATCTGGTCGTGTAGGGCGCTGACGACCTTGTCGAGCTCCTTCAGGCTGTGCTCCAGCCAGGCGATGCGGGTCTCGATCTCCGTGATGCGCTCTTCCATGGGTGCTCTCCTGACGTTTTCCCTACCCGGTCCGGCACGGCGCTCGCTACTATTGCGCGCATGACCCTCCTCCTCCTCGCCCTGGCCTGCGACCCCGCCACCTCCAAGCCGGACCCGTCCGACGACACCGGGACCACCCCCACCGATGGCGGCGGGGTGGGCGACGGCGGCGGCGACGACGGCGGCACCGAGACCCTCGACGGCGGCACCGAGACCGTCCCCCCGCCCGTGCCCAGCCTCGCGGCGGTCGGCGGCTCCCTGGTCCTCGACCCCCTGCGCGGCCTGCCGGGCGTCTGGAGCGCCGAAGTGGCCGACTGGAGCGAGGGCCTGACGGTGGACCTGGTCCTGCGCGATGGTGTGGGCGACTCGCTGGTGGTGTTGGCGGAGGACCTCCCGGTCGGAGCCGAGGCCCGGGTCGAATACGAGTGGGACCTGCGCGACGGCGATGGCGTGGCCCTGCCTGTGGGCAGCTACAGCCTGGAGTGGACGCTGAGCGACCCCGCGGGCGAGCCCATCGACCTGCTCGACGCCCCCTTCCAGGTGGTCCGCACCGGCGTGCTGACCGGAGTGTGGGGGGGCAGCGGCAGCGTCGACGACGTCCGGGTGCCGCTGCTCTGGCACCGGGCCTCGGGGGCCAGCTCGACCTGGGACGACGGGGCCGAAGAGAGCGCCTTCCAGCTCGACGCCATCCTCACCGGCGAGGGCGCGGACGAGCTGCCGACCCAGGTCCCGGCCGTCTGGGAGAGCCTGCGCACGCCTCCCACGGGCTGGACCGACACCAACCTGCCCCAGGGCTATGCCTACGACAGCCGCCCGACCCTGCGGCTCAGCCTGGGCAACTCGCTGGGCGAGGCCGCCAGCCTGCCCTGGGAGGCCCGGATCGACGGCTGGGAGGTCGTCGCCGGCTCGGTGGCCGAGGGCACGATCAGCTTCCGCAAGACCGAGGCCCTGGCCGAGCGCCTAGGCGTGGTCGAGGGCGAGCTCTCGCTGGTGCTCTCCGTCGAGGGCGAAGACGTCAGCACCCAGGCCCTGCCCTACCGGGTCTACGCCCTGATGGGGCCGGCGACCTTCAGCTCGTCCAGCGCGCCCCACCTCGCCTGGGTCGAGGCCATCGACGGGGCCCTGCGCGGGATGGCCGAGGCCGAAGCGACCGACGAGGCCGTGCTCGACGCCCTGATCGAGTGGATCTTCCTGGACCTGGGCCTGCGCTACGACACCCGCAGCGGGGCCAGCTACTACATGAGCTATTCGGGCTGGAGCAGCGGGCGCTTCTCCTTCTCCAGCTTCCTGGACCGCACCAACGGCAGCACCATCAACTGCTCGGACTGCTCGGGCATCGCCGGGGTCTACGCCAACATGCTGGGGGTGCCGCTGGACTACGCCATCATCCTCAGCAACTTCCAGCTCAACGAGATCGAGGCCATCGGGGTCGGCAGCTTCACCAGCTGCCCCTTCGGCCCGACCAGCTGCGGCTTCAGCTACCACGCGGTCACGACCAACGACGACGGCGAGTCCATCTGGGACGCGACCCTGGCCCTGGACGGTGACAAGGACCCCGGCAGCGAGCCCTCCACCCGCCTCTTCGTGCAGGACATCGACGGCGAGGAGTACCTCGACCGCCTCGTCCGAAGCGGCTCCGCCTCCTACTACTACGCCGACAGCCGCGTGAGGATCCGATGATCCCCTTCCTCCTCTCTGCCACCGCCCTCGCCGCCGGCCTGCACGCCGGGGTCCCCGTCCGCGGGGTCCCGGGCCTGGGAGAGCCCGACTTCCTCTCGCCCGAGCTGGGCTGGAGCGCGCCGGTGCTCAGCGCCGACGGCCAGCCTCGCGGCGTGGTCCGCGTCTTCGTCGGCAAGGCCGAGCTCGACGCCCAGCTCTGGCTCCGCGACGCCATCCTGGGGGTGCAGGTGCCCCTGGTGCCCGTGCTGGGCTTGGGGGACCAGGCCCTCGGCAGCAGCTCCGTGGTGGCGGTGCGCGACGGCAACGTCAGCTTCTTCGTCGTCCTGCACGAGGGCAGCGCCCGCGAGGTCGGCCTGACCTTGCTCAACGCCATCGTCGATCAGCCGGCGGCCTGGCCGGCGGCCCCGACGGTGCAGCAGCAGGGCGATCTGTGGATGGTGGAGGCCCCCGGAGCGGCGCACCTCGACGCCGTCGGCGGTCGCCGACCCCTGGGCGAGGCCTACGGCTTCAGCCGCCTGCCCGAGCAGGTGATCGCCTGGGACTCCACCGGTCGCGCCTCCGTCTGGACGCCCTGAGCATCGCGGGCGCGCGGGGCCAGGCCCAGCCCTCAATGCCCAGCCATCAGCGCTCAGCCGACGCGCTCGACCCGGATCAGGACCACCCGCTCCTTGATGGGCCCGGGACGACCGAAGGTCCAGCCCTTGCCCGAGGCGAGGTCCGCCGCGGCGTCGAAGCTCTGCTCGAAGTCGGGGTCGGTGCGGTGGGCGTCGGGCTTGTCGAGCAGCTCCAGATCGGGGATGCGCACGCCGGGCCGCCCGTCCTTGGTCTTGAAGGCCGCGCCCTTGACCAGGTCGATGCAGCGCCAGGCCGCGTTGGTGTACTCGCCGACCCGGGTGGTCACCAGCACGAGGCGGGTCCCGATGGGGCCGACCAGGATCAGCGAGGAGAGCTCGTCCGGCAGATCCCCCTGGCGGCCGCTGGGGAAGATCTGCACCACGTGGCGGGTGCCGGCGAAGCCGGGCTTGGTGTATCCCGCCATGTCGCAGCGCATGTTCTCGGCGATCTGCCAGTCCACGGAGACTCCTCTTGGTGCGAACCGGAGCGGCCGCGGTGCTGTCTATAGCGCACGCGCCCGTCGCTCGCGTACCGGCAAGCTCCGGGGCCTGAGCGTGGCGGGCTAGCGCCCTGAGCGTGGCGGGCTAACGCCCTGAGCGTGGCGGGCTAACGCCCTGAGCGTGGCGGGCTAACGCCCTGAGCGTGGCGGGCTAACGCCCTGAGCGTGGCGGGCTAACGCCCTGAGCGTGGCGGGCTAACGCCCGTGCCGGTATGCTTGACCGTCGAAGGAGCAGAGCTGAGTGAACAATCGGCTGGTCATCGTCGCAATCACGGGCCTCGCGGTCGGAACGGTCGTGGGCGGCGTGTGGCTCTCGCGGGACCTCCCCGAGGTGACCCCCGTGGTCACCGTGGCAAGCCGGACCGAGGCGCCGGCGGACTCGGGCGCGCGCAAGACCCGAGCGGCGAACGAGCGCGATCTCGGCGCGGGGGCTGCCACGCGCCCCAAGGTGCGACCCGATGGAGACCGGGCCGCCGCCTCCAAGGCGCCCGCTCGACGGGAGAAGGACCCAGCTGACGCGTCTGAGGAGGAGCTCGTCCGTCCGGCGCTCGGCGACACCGGGTTGCCGTCGCCGGCGGCGGTCCTGGGCCTGCCCGCGGCCGACGTGGACGACTCCCAGCTCGTCGCGGGCCTGGCCGACGACTACCCCCCGCTCCCCGACCGGCCGCTCAGCAACTACGAGATGGAGACCCTCGAAGACCGCGCGGCCTGGCTGAGCCAGACCTGCGAGGGCAGCAGCGACGCCAGCTGCTCCGCGGCCATGGAGAACATGGACCAGGCGCTGGAGCAGGCGCGGTCTGTCCGCGCTGCCGCGGGCGTCGATGGCGAAGAGGACACCCCGCCGCCGCCGATGCTGCCTCCGCCCCTGGAAGAGCAGCCGCCTCCGCCCGAGAAGGGCCCCCCGCTGGACGAGAACGGCGAGCCGCTTCCTCCTCCGGAAGGGCACGGGCCTCCCCCCTAGGGGCCAGGCGAGCCCGCGTTCAACCGCTGAGCACGACCTCGTCGCCGGCGCGCAGGGTGGCCACGCTGAGCTCGGGCTGGTCTTCCTTCAGGGCGGCGACGAAGCGGTCGATCGGCAGGGAGCGGCTCTTGCCTTCGTAGGGGTCGTGGTCCCGGTACAGCAGGACCCGGGTCGGGGCCAGGGTCCGGACGGCGTGCACCAGGCCCTCGACCCGGTCTCCGGCGACAGCCGCGACCAGCAGGTCCACGTCGAGCTCGTCGGCCAGCGAGTCCAGCCAGGAGTCGGCGGGGCCCCCGGCGAGGTTGTCGGCGGCGAAGAGCACGC
>DDSR01000432.1 GCA_002343455.1 Deltaproteobacteria bacterium UBA2385
GAGGAGAACAGGGCTGCGGTGCGGCATGGGACCTCCGAGGCGCGCGGACCGCCTCGCCGCTCAGCCTATCGTTGATTCCGGGCGTTGGCGGCGCCGAGTCCAGACGCTCATCCAGCCCAGCGGGATCAGCACGAAGGAGGTCAGCACCACCATCCCCAGGCCGAGCACGATCAGCTTGCCCAGGCTCTGCACCCCGCGGCTGTCGGCCAGGGTCAGCGAGGAGAAGCTGATCACCGTGGTCAGCGCGCTCATCAGCGCCGCCCAGCCCGTCGTGCGCATCGCCCGCATCACCCCGCCGGGCCCCTCTTCGCGGATCCGGTGCATCAGGTGGATGACCACGTCGACGCCGATGCCCATCAGGATCGGGATGCCGACGAAGTTGACCATGGAGAGGGGCACGTCGGCCCGGGCCATGACCGCGCCGGACATGATGAGGCCGGCCAGCAGGGCCGAGATGGCCACCAGGGCCCGAGGCAGGCTGCGCAGGTCGATCCAGCTCGCCAGGAAGACCAGCAGGATGGCGACAGCGGCGATGCGCGGGGCGTCGATCTGCATCAGGTCGAAGAGCCGCGCGGTGGCCAGGTACTCGCTGGCGGGAACGACGCCGGGCAGGGCGCCCTCGATCTGCGTGCGCAGCTCGACCATGTTGCGGATGTCCCACATATTGCCGTCGGCCAGCAGCATCAGGCGGTGGTTGTCGCCGTTGGCGCCGATCAGCTGTCGCACGCCCGCGGGCAGGTCGCTGACCTGCAGCAGCCGCGGCTCGCTGCTGGCGAAGCGCTGCAGGTTCTGCTGCACCGGGGGCGGCAGGTAGCGGACCTCCTCCCGGCGGGCGAGCTCGGCGATCTCCTGCAAGCTCGCCACCCGCTGCGGCTGGTCCTCGGGCAGCACGGTCCGCACGCTGAGCACGCCGCGCAGCGTCGGCAGCTCGCCCCGCTCGATCATCCCCTCCAGGCGGCGATGCTCGGCGCCCACCTGCGCCTCGCTCTCCAGGCTGACCACCAGGGGCGCGTAGCTCTCGCGGGCCAGCGCCCGCACCTCCTCGCTGAGGTCGGCGTAGGCCCGGCCCTGGGTCCGCATCTCGCTGATGTCGAACTCGAAGCGGATGCCGCGCAGGGCGGGCGCGCAGGCCAGGACCACCAGGCCGCCCAGGACCAGCAGCGCCGGTGCCCAGCGGTAGCTCGGGGCGCGCTCCACCCGCGGCTCCAGCGGCGTGCTGGCCAGCGAGGGCGCGGCGTCGAAGCGCACCAGCAGGAGAGGGAGGAGGACGAGCTGCGCCGCCAGGCAGAGCAGGATGCCGCTGGAGAGCAGGGTGCCCAGCTGCTGGAAGCCCTGGAAGCCGGCGATCCACAGCGAGCAGAAGCCGGCCGCGCTGGTCAGGGCGGCGGTGGCGCAGGGCGGCCCGGCGGCGTCCCAGGCGCGCTGGACGGCGAGGCGGGCGGTGGCGCTGTGGGCGCGCTCTTCCCGGAAGCGCGCGTAGAGGTGGATGCCGAAGTCGACGCCCAGGCCGATCAGCACCGCCATGAAGTAGCTGGTGAAGGTGTTCAGCCGCCCGACCAGCAGGCCGGCGACGCCCAGGGTCCAGACCGTGCCCAGGAGCAGCGGGATCACGATCAGCACGACCGCGCGGGGGCTGCGGAAGGCGGCGGAGAGGAAGACCAGCACCAGGCCCAGCGAGAAGGCCAGGGTGGCCGTCAGGTCGTGCAGCACGGTCTCGAGGTCCTCGACCGCGTGGCGGAAGGGGCCGCCGATCCAGGCGATCTCCAGGCCCGAGGCGGCCGGATCGGCGCGGTCGATCGCCGCGTGGACCCGGGCCATCAGCGGGCGAGAGAAGCTCGGATCGTAGGCCGAGCCGGTCGGGCGAGCCAGGATGCGCTCGGTGCCGTCCTTGCCGGAGAGCACCTGGGCCGCGCCGGGGTCGGCGAGCTTCTGGGTCAGCGGGCCGAGGTCCAGCAAGCGCGAGGCCAGCAGCGGGTTCTGCGCCGCCGGGCCCATCGCCAGCGCCCCTTGCAGCTTGGTGCGGATCAGCGCCAGCTCGCTGGGGTCGAGCTGCAGCATCCCCAGACGCGCGGCGATGTCCTCCTCCAGCTCGTACAGCACCCAGTCCATGTCCGGGTCCTGCGCCAGCTCGGCGGCCAGCGCCCGGGTCCAGGCGCGTCGGACCTCCTCCTCGCCCCCGGTCACGGCGATGGTCACCAGCCCGGCCCCGCCCTCCTCCTCGTTGATCTTGCGGATCGCCTGGGTGGTCGGGTCATCGTCGGGCAGCAGGTCCAGCACGTTGGGGTTGACGCTGAGCCGCAGGGCCAGGAGCACGCTGAGCAGGGTCAGCAGGAAGACCCCGCCCAGGGCCGTCCGGGGGTGATCGAGCACCCAGGCGGCCAGTCGGGCGAAGGGTCCGGGGCGAGGCAGGGCCGTCACCCGTACTCCGGGGCGAAAGGGACCCGGGGCTTAGCACGGGGAGGGGGGGCGGGCTGGCGACCGTGGGCCGCCCCCGAGTCGAGGCCGGGAACCGGTCCGGTGCACTGTGGTACGGTCTCGCCGCTCTCTGAGGTCCCAGGGAGCAAACTCCAGAGCGGAAGGCCATGCCCGTCAACGCCCTTGTAGTTCCCATGCAGGTCCACGCGCTGCGGATCTCGGAGTCGACCCGCCTGGCCCGACCCCAAGCGGACTTCAGCCGGTTGCCCTACCGCGGGGACGCTGGCGACATGAACCCTGGCGTCCCCTTCCTCGCGGAGGCGCTGCTCAGCGCGCCCTTCGAGGAGGACAGCGCCTGGCTGCCCGCCGGGCTTCACCTGCACTGGGCGCTGCCCCGCGCGCTCACCCGGGGGCGGCACGATCCGGCGGGTCGAGGGGGGCGCGGACAGCTGGAGTTCCCCCGGGTCCCCAATCGCTGGCTGGTGCGCACGCCGACCGACTGGTGGATCGTCGAGAGCGACGCCCTTCACCCCGACGGCGTCCGGCCAGTGGAGCCGGCGGTCTGCGTGCCGCTCTCGCCCGAGCTGCGCGAGCGCCTCGGCGGCGATGCCCCCTTCCGCTACCTGGGTCGGACCCTGCGGCTCTCGCAGTGGCGAGCGGCCCCCCCGCTCGAGGTGTTCTCGCCGCTCACGGCGGTGGGCTGGGGCGATCCGCTCTTCGCGGCCCTGTACACCGAGTGCTTCAGCGTCTTCGGCTTCCGCGATCCCGACGTGCCGAGCGACGAAGGCTCCGTGGACCCCTCAGGCCCCTACGAGGTCTATGGCTGGTACTCCGACGAGGAGCAGGATCCGGTGGCCGCGCTCGCGGCGAGCGCCACGGAGATGTCCGACGAGGCCTTCCGCGAGGCGCTGCGCGCGGCACTGGGGTGGACACTGCGGCCTGCGGCCGAGGACGGGGCGGCCTCCGTCGAGCGCCCGTCACGCCTGGTCTGTGTCGGGTGGATCGCTGGCGGGTCGCCCGAGCCCTCTGGGGGCTCGCCCGGGGCCAGCGTCACCGAGGTCGTGGTCGGCTCGACGGCGGCCGAGACGGTCGCGGCCTGGCTCGGCCGGCGCCTCGCAGGGGCCGGGCCATCCGGCCTCGTCGAGGATCGCGCCGGGCAGCTCGAAGAGCTGAGCGAGGCCCTGCTCCTGCACGAGCGGGTCGATCTCGGCACGACCGACGGCCACGCCCGGCTGGCCGAGGCCCGACACGACAAGGCCTTCGAGGCGCTCTCCGGCGGCCTGAGCTGGGTCCTGCGCCTGGACGGTCCCTCGGTCGCCACCGATCCCGGGGGCGGGCGCGATCCGGCCACGAACCACCCCCCCGCCGCCGTGGCCGAGCTCCTGGCCGAGCTGAACGCCCGCCAGCGCGAGGTCGACCGCCTCGCTCGGGAGCAGGACTCGTCCAGCGCCCAGCTCTTCAGCGACTGGTGCAAGCTCCAGGCCTGCCGATACCCGTCGCCGGGCGACCGCGAGGAGCACCCCGACGTCGACGAGCTGCGGCGCTTCATCGAGACCCGGAGCATCGGCGGGATCGAAGACTGCCTGGACCGGGCCGAGGTGGAGGCCGAGGCCCGCGAGGAGACCTGGAGGCAGCTCGTGGTGGCACTCGCTGATGCCGAGGTGGAGGCGAGCCTGCCCTCGGAGAGCGATGTGCTCGACTGGCCCGCGGTGGCTGCCTGGGCCTCCGCAGCCGATGTGGAGGACCGTGCCGGCCTGGTGGCGCGCTTGCGGGCTGCAGCCGGCCAGGGGGCGTCGGAGCCCGATCCCGGTGAGCCGGGGGGCCCTCTCGCAGAGCAGGTAGCGGCCGAGAGCTCGCGCGCCCTCGACGTGTTGACCGCCTGGCGTCGCGTCCGCCGGGACGAGCTTCGGGGCGAGCTGCTCGACGTGCTGGTCGCGCAGGCCGCGCGGGTCTCGGCGGCGCAGCGCGGTCGGATCCTCCTCGAGCGCGCCCTGGGGCCGGCCCTGCGGCTCGGTCCTCGAGCGCGCCGCCGCCTCGCCGTGCAGCCGGGGCCTCGGTTCTGGCGACCGCGCGATCCCGTCGTCAGCCTGGTCGGTCCCGACGTGCGACCCTCGCCGCGCGCGCAGGTCGGGGGAGACCAGGCCCTCCCCGTGGTCGCGCTGGGCGCGGCCCTGCCGGATGGCATCGTCGCCGTGCGCGAACGGGAGCTCCCCGACCACCCCCTCACGCAGGTCCTGGCCTCGTTGGCCGGGGGTGGAGCGCCGCTGGCCACGGTCGGTGCGCCTCCCTGGAACCCCGTGCTGCTGGACTGGAAGGTCTCGATCCACCCGCTGCTGCCCGGTGAAGGGGCGTCGGGGCGGCCGACGATCGCCGCGCAGCACCGCCTCCCCGATGGCGAGGTGGATCTCGCCCCGACCGCGACGGGGGTGTCGACCCGGGGCTACGAGCTCGCGGGCCGCTCGATCCTCAGCCCACACGGGCCCCGCGAGCTCCTGCAGGCCGCCACCACCTGGGCCTCTCGGCAGGCCGAGGGCGCGGCCGAGTCGCCCGACCTGGTCGCGGTGCGCCAGGCGATCGCCGAGCTGGCGGACGAGCAGGCCGGCCCGGGCCTCTAGTCCGTCGTCCTCTCGGGGCTGGGCGACCAGCTCCTCATGCACGAGACCACCTTTCAGCTCCCGGTCGCGGATCCCCTGGCCTCGCCCGAGGCCGCGCCCTTCATCGAGCGGGTGGCCGAGCTCGTCGGGCGTCACACCCGATCGGCGCCCCGGCCGCTCAACCCCTTCCTTCCGGTCCGATCGGGCCGGATGGAGCTCCGAGGCCTCCGCCTGATCGACAGCTTCGGCCAGGTCCGCGATGTCGCGCTCGCCGACGGGGCCGATCCGGGGGTCCCGGTGCACGGCACGGCCACCATGCCCGCGCGCGAGGTGGGGTGGCCCGCGCCCCACCGACAGGTGGAGCTCCCGCCCCGCTTCGTGCAGCCCGCCCGGCTCCATGCCCGCTGGCTGCGGGTCGGCGACCAGGGCGGCGAGGCCCACGAGCACCCCACAGGGAGCCCGATCTGCGGGTGGATCGTCCCGGACCTGCTGGATGATCGCCTGCAGATCTTCGGGCCGGGCGGCGAGGCCGAGGGGGCCATCGACGGGGAGGGGCGCTGGTGGCCCGCGCCCGGCGAGACGGGCCTGCCTGCACCGCACGCCATCGCCGAGCCGGGGCTGCGTCGGGTCGTCACCCACCTGCTGCACCAGGGCGAGGCGGTGGCGCGCGTCATCGAGGTGTTCGAGACCGCGCTGGAGCGAATCGCGCCCGCGGCGGCCGCCCACCATCGAGCGCTCTCCCTGCTGGTGGGGCACCCCATCGCGGTGGTCCGAGTCAGCGTGCGGCTGGAGCTGGCGGGCAAGCCGGCGATCGACCAGAGCTGGCGTGGGCTGCGGGAGCGAATGGCCGGTCGGACCGCGGACGACGGCGAGCTGAGCGCGCAGCGGGTCCCGCTGCGGGTGGGCGAGCACCAGCAGCTCGACGACGGCGTGGTCGGCTTCTGGGTCGAGGACGGGGCGGGCTTCCTCGACCACCGCCTCTTCGTACCGCAGGGGCTGCCCGCCGAGGACCCTGCGGCGACCGGGGACCCTGCGGCGACCGGAGGCGAGGCCCCTCCTGCGTCCGCGGACCGAATCCTCGCCGATGTCGACGGCGCCCTGACCCTCGCGCCGGACGCCGACCCGACGGTGCTGACCCTCTTGATCGACCCGCGCGCCTCGGTCCACTTCACCACGGGGGTGCTGCCGACCAAGCGCCTGCAGGTGCCCGCCGAGCTCGTCGCCCAGGCCATGCGCCGCATCGCGGTCTCCTTCCCCGTCGCCCCGCTGCTCAGCGCCGAGGGCGCCATGGAGCTCGCCGTCCCCGAGGAGCCCGGCCTCGTCTGGAGCTGGATCGAGCGCGATGGCCCGGGCTGGCGTCGTCGTCCGGCGTCGGAGCTGGTGCGGCCCGCTCAGACCCTCGCCTTCGCCCAACGAAGCGCGCTGGTCGAGGGCTGGCTGCGCTTGGAGCCCGCCGAAGACACCGACGAGGGGGGATGGCAATGAGCCGGGATCCGTCCCTTTTGGCCGCGCTGGATTTCGAAGCCGATCCGGCCAAGATCCTCTACCGCTCTTCACCGGGCTTCTCCTGGTCCGCCGGGGCCAGCGCGACGGCGCCCGATCGGCTCCTGGGAGCCTGCCTGCACCTCGGGTCCGAGAGCCCCGGCCTCTGGCTGGAGCTCCCGGCTCGCCGGCAGCCGCAGCAGGCCCTGACCCTCTCGCTCTGGTTTCGGTGGGCCGAGGGGCCGCGCTCGGATCTCCCCGCCCCTGGCGAGGCCCTCCAGGCCGCGGACCCGCTCCTCCGGATCGACCTGGGGCGCGAGCGGGTGGACGCCGAGCTGGCCAGCACCCAGGTCCAGCCGGACTTCCCGGGGGAGGAGGTGCCGCTGCGCCGTCCCTTCAGCACCGACCTCGCCGAGGACGAGCCCGGGGACTGGCGGCACGTCGCGGTGGTCGGGCGAGGCGACGCCCAGCAGCTCCTCCTCTACATCGACGGCGCGCTCCGGTCTGCCCACGCGATCGAGCAGGGCCGTCCGCCCCGGCTCGGCCGCCCGGGCGTGCACATCCAGGCCGATCCCGACGCGAGGGGAGCGCTGTGCCTGGGGCCGACCCGCCTGTACGACCGTGAGCTGCGCGCCTCCGAGCTCCGTTCGGAGCGTCGGCGGGACATCGCCGAGCATCCGACGATCGACGAACGCCACCCGATCGCCCTTCGCCTCGCCGACCCTTGGGATCAGCCCCATCTGTACGCGACCGACGACGACGCGCCCGGACGACCGTTGACGGTGATCCTGCAGAACCGTTCGCGTTTCGATCAGCCCTTGGCCGGGGGCGCCGAGGCCCCGCCGCTGGAGCTTCGATGCCGACCGGGCTGCCTGGACGCCTCGACCCGGGTCCACGCGGACGCTGAGCCCCGAGACTGGCGGGTCCGCACCCGGGTCCGAGAGGGCGATGGGGGTGTCTCTGTCGAGCTGCGCCCCGCCGAGGACCTGGTCATCCCGGCGGGCCGCTCGGTGGTGGTGCCGCTCTCCCACCTCAAGGCCGACCCCGCCCCCGGCGCGCACAGCTCGCCGGTGGAGCTCTGGTACCGGCACCCGCATCACCACGACCTGGACTGTACCCGGGTGCAGGTCGTCGAGGTGGTGGGCAACCGCGGCCGCAGACACTCCCCTCTACGTCTGCAGATCCTGGGCGAGCGGGTGCTGATCAACGACGGCGAGACCACCAACACGCTCCGTCTCTGCCTGGTCAACACCTCGGCCGTGCATGGCCTCACCCTCAGGCCGGTCTCCCAGGGAGCTCCGACCACCCTGGTCCTCAGCTTCGACTGGGCCGAGACCGAGGCGGACGACTGGGCCGTGGCGACCCTGGACCAGCTCCAGGACGCCCGGATCACCCCCCTCGATCCAGCCATCCGGGTCGAGGAGGACACCCAGGGCCTGGCGCCCACCTGGCGCCTGCTCGTCGAGCGGCCCCTCACCCTGGGGCCCCGCGCTCGGCTGGAGATCGTCGTCTCCGACCTGGTCACCTCGCTCGCGGCCGGGCGGGCCCGGCTCAGCCTGCAGGTCCGCAACCTGGAGGGTTGCTGGGACGACGAGCAGGTCGTCGAGGTGGAGAAGGCGCCATCCCGCCTGGGCTCGGACGGCCGCACGAGCCTGGGGGGCGATCTCTCGGTGGACGGGGATCTCTCGGCCCGCGGGGCGGTCCAGGCGGGGGGGGCCGTCATGGACGGGCTGGGCGTCCTGGTGCCCGCGGGGACCATCGTGATGTGGTACGGCTCGCCGGACCGGCCGCCCGCCGGCTGGGCGATCTGCGACGGCAACCATGGAGCGCCGGATCTGCGCGGACGCTTCGTCCGGGGGCTGGAGGACACGCAGGTCGAGGGGCTGTGGGACGCAGACGGCAGCCCCAAGGGAGGCGCCCGGCCGTGCGGCTTCGGGGTGGAGTCCCATACGCTGGGCGTGAACCACCTGCCGCCCCACACGCACAGCGCCACGGTGACGGTAGGGTCCCACAGCCACGGGTACCGGTCGAGCCCGAGCGGGACCGTCGCCGTGATCGCCCCGTCAGAGCTCGATCGCATGAAGTCCATCAAGAAGGGCCTCAAGCTGGCGGAGGTCGTCCCCAACCCCGTCAGCGTCCTGGTCGACGAGGTGGTCAAGTTCTTCGGAGGTGGGGGCCTTCCGGGGGACACGGCCAAGGCCCTCAACATCGTGGGCGCCCTGGGCCGTGAGGGGGCGGCGAAGTCGGGGCTCATCCAACGGACGAGCGGCGAAGCGACGAGCTCTGTCAGCGTGAGCGTCGACGGCGGAGGGGCCGCCACCGATCAGCAGGCGCTCGACAACCGTCCGGCCTACCACCCGCTGTGCTTCATCATGAAGCTGGCGCCACCCTCGGGCGGGGAGGCCGGATGAGCGGACCGTCGCTGGTGCGGGTGGAGCTGGGCCTGGGTCCGGCGGTCGACAAGAAGAGAGCCAGAGAGCTGGTCGAGGGTTGGCTGCAAGGCGGTGGCATCGACCTCAAGGTGCTTGCGGGGCGCTCAGCGGTACGGCTCTTCATGGTACCCAGGGTTGTCGAGCGAACATTTGCCGTGCAGCTGGCCTGGCGTGCATCTGGCCGTCGTCGCCGGTGGGAGATCGTGAGGAGGTTCGACCCCGTCAGTGGGTCCTGGACCGACACAGACGCGGCCGTGCTGCAGACGCGGCTGTCGCTGCCCATGCCTGCCTTGGAACCACCAGCGCAGGGGATGATCGTGTCCGCCTCGCTGAGCGAGCTGATGCAGCCAGGAGAGCCGGTTCCTCCTCGGATCGCTCCAGGCGGCGTCGACCCCGGCATCGTGCGTTGGCATCCCCCCGTATACCTGCCGACTACGGGAGATGTGCACCCAGGCGAGCTGGGCTCCCTCATGTGTGGAGGCTCTCGACGTTTGAAGGCGTGGACGCCGCTTCCGGCCTCCGATGCCCTGCTGCGTGCGGAGGCAGCGTCTCGGCTCGCGAAGTGGCCGGGCGCACACGTGCTACCGAGGCATGGGTCGACAGTCACTGCGTCCAGTGTCAACCCAGTGGTCCTCGATGTCGTAGAGCCGGGCTTCGACGCCAACTGGGTGGGAAGTGCAGCCACCCGCGGGCATCGCACGAAGGTCGTGTCCGAGGGGGCCTCTCGCGACAAGCAGAGGCGCGATGCCTTCGATCCGATTGACCCGGTAAACGGTGCACGGTTTCGCGCCCTCGAGGTCGCGCTGGACAAGGCAGGTGGGTTGATGTTTCCGTCGTTCGACACCAAGGTCCAAGCGCCTGTTGCTGGTCTGTGTGCAACCTACGATGACAAAAAGCGCAAGAATCTATACAATATATTGAGAGGCGCCTTGGACCAGGCAATCGAAGGCCGCGGTCTTGCGGAAGGATTGGTTCACAGGAGATCCCAAAGCGGGCAGGGAGGGCGGGTCGTACCTATGCCGACGGGCTGGACGACCGCCGACGGGCACTTCCAGACGCCCGACTGGTGGGCGGAATGGGTGACTGAACTCAGCAAGCTGTGCTCCAAGCTGGCGAAGGCTCCGAGCGGTGGGCGGTACGAAGATGCTCCTGGTGCCGCGCTGATGGCGTCGACGACGAGGCTCTACCAGGCCCTGCGCTTGCGGGATGTAGCGGATGGCTTGATCGCCCTCTCCCGCTTCTTCAGAGCGCTGCGAAAGGAGGTGGAGAAGATCGGAGGGTCGGAGCGGGACGACGCCGACCACGGGGCGATGGTCGCGACCTGCGCGATGTCCGTCGTGGGGGACCGGGTCGACGTCCGGTTGGTGTATCACTCGGGCTTCAACCTGGACGGAACGGCGCCGTCCGTGGACCGGAAGGTCGTGCGTTCACTGAGCTGGGGCAAGCTCCTCGACCCTCTGGACACCCGCGCGTGGAAGCGGGCTGCGGCAGACCTCGCCGAGGACCTGGCGGGTTGGCGAGAGGATCAGACGTTGTTTGTTCTGGCCGTGGCCAACCAGGGGACCGAACCCGGTCTGGACGCCTGGGCGGTCCTCGCCGGCAAGCCGAACGTGATCATCGTGGGGGGATGCTACACGTCGCCGGGCACGGCGCACGGGCCCTCCTTGCAGATGCACGCGTCGCCGTACCAGCACGGCTACCGGGTGAAGGTCGGCAGCATGGACATGCGTGTGCCGGATGTCTGTGCCCCGACCGAGGCCAACGCCCTGGGGAACAGCGCCCTCTACCTGGGTGTCGACGACGCCTGGCGGTTCGGGTCCGGGTCCTCCCAGGCCACGCCGCTCTTCGCCGCAGCCTGCGCCCTGCTGTGGTCGGCCAACCCGGGCTGGACGGCGCCGCAGCTCAAGTCCTGGGTCCTGGAGCATGGCTGCACTCGATTCACCAGCGGGTCCTTTCACGCGCCGGCCGGCGTGGCCGGGCTGAGCGAGACCGACGCGGCCAGCAACGAGGGGGCCCGCACCCTGGACTTGAAGAAGGCGCTCGCAGCTCTGCAGACGCAGCGGGCGGTCAACAGCCCCTTGCTTCAAGGGCGAGGAGGGAAGAGGTGAAGCCGAGCTGGCCTTTCATCGGCTTCACCCTGAGGGACGGAGTCGTGGATGCTCCTGGCGCGGCAGCGGCGCTGCGCGCCTTCAACGCGAGCTTCGGCGGATGGAGCGAGGAGGTGCGCCCGCCGGCGCCAACCCGGATCTACTGTCCGATCGGTCGAGTCGAGGCCGTCTTCGGCATCCGGGCGGCCTGGCGCCCCCTCGCCGACGGCGGGCGCTGGGAGGTGCGGGCCGTGCGGGACCCGACGACGGGTCTGTGGACCGATCGCCCCCCTCCCGAGGCCATCGACTGGCAGCCTCTCCCGATGATCGACGCGGCTCGGCCGTGGACGACCGGCATCTACCTCGGCGGAGTCGGCGTGTGGCCCGGCGCGACGCCGACCCGTCCGGGGATCGCCGCCCTGTCCGACTCACTCGCGGTCTCATGGGCGCCCCCGCTCAACCGCCCGGTCCCCGGGGACCTGCTCCTGGGCGAGCTGGGAGAGGCGGTCTGCGGGGGCCCGCGCCGGGTCCTGGCCGGAGCCGATCTTCCCGACACGCAGGCGGCCCACGAGGCCGCGTCCCTCCGGTCTCTCCACGAGTGGGGCGCCCAGCTCGCTCGCCTGGGTGCGGTGACGAACACCGGGCAGCCCGTCGCCCTGGAGATCCTGGAGAGCGACATCGACGACACCTGGGACGCGGCGCGGGGCGCTCATGGGCTCGACGGAGGGTTCCAGGTGGTCGGGCCCTTCAGCGGCGGTCAGAGTCGCTTCGAGACGAGGCTCGCCAGCGAGTCGGCTGCGACGCTGCAGGACCTCGAGAGCAGCGTCAGGGCGGCCATCGTGCGCTTGAACCGTCGGTTCGAGCGCGAGATCTCCGGTCCGCTGGCCGTGCTGCAGACACATTACATACGAACCTTGCACGAGGAGCTCCAGCGGAAGGTCGCCGCCATCCGGTCGGATCTCAACCTTGCGATCAACCACTGCCAGGAGATCGTGAGCACCCTCGACTTCCACTCCTACAAGGCGTCCACGACCGAGCTTCGCCCCGACTGGGTCGACGGCGAAGGGGTCTTCCGCACGCCCGCTCGGGTCGTGGCGCTCTTGGACTGCCTGGCGACGCTCGCCGATCTGCTCATCCCGACCATGTCCAGCACGACGGTCTTCAGCGACGACGCCGAGGCCCGGTCCATCCTGGTGGAGATCCCCGACCTGGTGCGCACACAGGGCGTCTCGGCGACGCTGGAGATGCTGGCCGACTGGCTCCTGCGGATAAGAGGGATGGACCCGGACGGGCTGAGGCAGAAGCGGGAGCGGGGGTACAAGGAGCATGGGGTCATGTGCGCGGCGGCGGCGCTGGCGGTCGTGGGCTCGCGAGTACCGGTCAGGCTCTTGTCCAGCTCGCCGGGCTTCTTCGGGCATCCGCTCACACCTGGACAGAAGGTCGTGCGCTCGTGCAGCTTCGGCGAAGCGGTGCGGCCGGAGAACCCGACCCGCCTCGGCATTGAGCGTTCGGGGCTCGTACAGTCCCTGCAAACCTTCGAACCCGAGCGGGTGCTGTTCGTCCTGGCGGTCAGCAATTCCACTGCGGGCAGCACCCGGCTCGAACGCAACGCCTTGCTGGGCGGGCAGGACAACGTCATCCTGGTCGGCGGATCGGTGTGGGTCCGGCTGGTGGACGCGGGGATCGCGCGGCTGGAGCCTCACGCCTCGGAGAGCCAGCATGGCTATCTCTGGCAGCTCAACGGGACGGACCTCGTGGTCCCCGACGTCTGCGCCAGCACCTACTGCGACGTCAAGGGCGGCAGCATGGTCTACCCGATGGGCGACGGGAGCTGGCGCCTGGGCAGCGGCTCCTCGCAGGCGGCGCCCATCGTCGCGGCGGCCTGCGCGCTGCTGTGGCAGCTGGCCCCGGGCTTCACCGCGAAGCAGGTCAAGGAGCACATGCTGAAGCACACGACGAAGCTGCTGGATGGCGCCTTCTTCACGCCCGCTGTCGCCCCCGGCGCGACCCCGGCCTTCACCAGCCCCGACCTGGCCAATCACCCCGGGGCCTGCTGCATCGACCTCGCGGCCGCGCTGACCGCCCTGGGCTCCTCCTCTCCCGGCGCGGCGGTGCCCGACCTCAGCCTCCTCCAGCGCCGCGCCAGCGTTTCTACCGGAGTCGTCCCATGATCCCCGCATCCTGGCCGCCAGCGCCTCAACAGGTCGTCCGTCGGGGGAGCCCCTTGCCGGAGGTGCTGGAGCAGTTCTTCTCGGTGGTGCTCGAGGCCACGCAGCTCGAGTTCACCGTCCTCGTCGAGGACCGGTCGGTCGACGCCGCCGGGAACCGCTCCTGGCACGGGAGCACCCGCGCCTGGGGCAGCGACCAGGCCCGCTTCGGGGTCCTGCTCGACGCCGCCGGCAACGTGCTGCGGATCTGGATGGCCCGGCCGGTCGAGCTGCTGGACCGGGTGTCCGTGCCTAGCCTGAGGTCCGGAGACCTCTGGGAGGTCGTCGATGCGCATGTGCCCCTGCCCTTCGTTCCGGCCTTCGCCGGGGACGAGCCCTACCTGCCCGAGCTGATCCGGATTGATCACTCGGCCGTCAGGCGGATCGAGGTGGGCGGGCAGGGGGTGCTGGTCCGGGCCACCTTCGTCGGACAGAGCGGCACCTTCTCGGTGCTGGAGCCCTCCGACCTGAGCGAGGTCGAGCGTCTGGCCCTGCCCGCGCTGCCGCCGGGCGAGGCGCTGCCCTCCTTTGCGGCCCTCGCCACGATGCTGGGCAACGAGCACGACGCCGGCGCGGACCTCGCCGAGCTGCCCGATCCCCTGCAGGCCGTGCTCGACCTCCGCGTGCAGGCCCTGGCCCTGACCCTGAGGCCGACGGCGCCCTTCCTCGACGAGGTCTTCCTGCGGGTGGGCACGGCACCGGAGCGCGCCTGGAACCTGGTCCCCGGGCTGGACCTGCTCTCGATGCGAGACCTGCGCCTGTCCCTGAGCGTCCGGGCGCCGCTGGAGCCCGCTCGTCGCCAGACCCGCCTGAGCGCCTCGGGGGTCTTCCGCGTGGGTAGCCTGTCGCTGGACGCCAGCGCGTCATTCCCCGACGGCTTCGTCCACGCCTCGCTGGTGCCCGGGCAGGTCTGGCACCTCGCCGACCTGCTGGAGGCCCTGCACCTGCCCGTGCCCGCGGCCGGCGCCCCGGTCCTGACCGAGCTGGTCGTGGGGGCCTACCCCCACCGGAGCCCTCCGCAGTTCGTCATGCGGGGCCGGCTGGAGGAGGTCGCCACCCTGGACCTGGCGCTGGGAGGCCCCTCCCTCTCGCTGCGGGCCGTCCAGGTCGAGGTGCGAGGCGACGGATCGGGCGGGATCGAGGGGACGGTCGTGGCCGAGCTGGAGGCGGCGGGCAGTCGACTGTCCTTGCTCGCCAGTCACGCCGTCGGCAGCGATGGCTGGTTCTTTCGCGGCGCCCTGGTCGGCTCGGGGCCGAGCGTCGACGGGCTGGAGAGCTGGCTGTCCGCGCAGATCCACGCCGCCGTCCTGCCCAGGGCCCTGGTGGAGAGCCACGCGACCCTGGACGACCTGCTGATCTCCTTCGACACCGGCGACCGCCACCTCCAGCTCCAGGTCGCCGTGGCGCTCCACCTCGGCGGCCTGGAGGGCACGGTCGCCCTCGACCTGGACGTGCTCCCCCAGGGCGGCGGCCACACCCAGCACCGCATCTCCGGCAGCTTCACGCTGGACTCCGGGCACCGCTTCGAGCTCCAGGTCGGGGATGGAGGCGCGGACGAGGAGGCGCTGATCGTCGGCAGCTACGTCGCCGAGGAGGGCGCCACGGTGAGCGAGCTGCTCTCCGCCCTGGGCCTGGGCCTGCCGATCGAGATCCCCCTGGTCGACGCCGTCTTCGCGCGCGGCGGCGGCCGCAGCCTGGTCCTGGTCGACCTGGACGAAGGGGTCGACCTCGCGCACCTGCCGTGGATCGGCCGGATGCTGCCCGAGGGGCTGTCCCTGGACCTGCGCCTGCGCCTGCTGGTGGCCGAGGCGGGGTGGACGGCCGCCGCCGTGGACGCGCTGGTCGCGGCCCTTCCCCAAGGGGTCGCGCCGGTGGCGCTGGCGGATGGCGAGACCGAGCTGCCCAAGCTCAGCCTTCGGGCCCAGATCCGTCTGGGCGACGAGCTGCTCTGCCTGCCACCCTTTGGGGTCGAGGCTCGACCCCACGCCGAGGTCGCCAGCCAGGTCGGCCCGCAGACCCAGGCGCTGCCCGTCCAGGCCGACCCCGCGGCTCCCGGAGGGGTGCACTGGGTCGAGGTGGGCAAGGCGGTGGGACCCATTCACCTGCGGCGGCTGGGGCTGGGGGTCGACGCCGTGGCGGGGACCCTGGACATCGAGATCGACAGCTCCCTGGTGATGGGCCCCGTGACCTTCTCGCTCGATGGGCTGGGGGTCCAGACCCCCCTGGACCGCTTCGAGCCGCGGTTCCGCCTCCGGGGGTTGGGGCTGGAAGTCCGGGCGGGCGAGGTCGAGGTCGAAGGCGCGCTCTTGATGGTGGAGAGCGACCTGCCGGGTGGTGAGCCCTCCTTCGTCGGTGCCGCCCTGGTCAAGACCAAGACCCTCTCCCTCTCGGCGCTGGGGGCCTTCGGCGAGCTGAACGGGCACAAGTCCCTCTTCGTCTACGCGGTCCTGGACTACCCGCTGGGCGGCCCCTCCTTCTTCTTCGTGACGGGCCTCGCCGCCGGTTTCGGCTACAACCGCCGCCTGATCCTGCCGGAGATCGACGACGTCGCCTCCTTCCCGCTGGTCGCGGACGCCGTGGCTGGAGCGGGGGCCGCCGCGCTGCCCTCCGGCGATGCCCTGATGGACAAGCTGGCCTCGGTTCAGAGGTATGTGCCGGCCAGCGTGGGGGACTACTTCCTGGCTGTCGGGGTGAAGTTCACCTCCTTCAAGCTCGTGGAGTCCTTCGTCCTGCTCTCGGTCTCCTTCGGCAACCGCTTCGAGATCGATCTCCTCGGCCTCTCGACCCTGGTCACCCCTCCGCCGGAGAGCGGCCAGACGCCCCTGGCCGTGGTCCAGGTGGCCTTGAAGGGCCGCTTCGCGCCCGCGGAGGGCTTCCTGGGCATCGAGGCGCGGATCACCTCGGCCTCGTTCATCCTCTCCCGCGACTGCCACCTCTCGGGCGGCTTCGCGTTCTCGAGCTGGTTCTCGGGTGAACATGCGGGTGACTTCGCCCTGACCCTCGGCGGGTACCACCCGCTGTTCCACGCTCCGTCGCACTACCCTCAGGTCCCTCGCCTGGCCTTCCACTGGCAGGTCTGTCCAGAGGTGGAGATCAAGGGCGACGCCTACTATGCCCTCACCGGGCAGGCCCTGATGGCCGGAGGGCACCTCGAGGCGACCTACCGAAGCGGCAACCTCTCGGCCTGGTTTCGGGCCGGCGCCGACTTCCTGGTCGCCTGGAAGCCCTACCACTACGACGCCAGCATGTACGTCAGCATCGGGGCATCGTACACGTACACGTTCCTGGGGACCCACCACATCCAGGTGGAGGTGGGCGCCGACGTCCACCTCTGGGGTCCCGAGTTCGCGGGCACCGCCCACATCGACCTGACCATCGTCTCGTTCACCGTGGCCTTCGGGGACCAAGGCAAGCCCAAGGTCCAACACCAGACCTGGGGCGAATTCGCCACCTCCTTTCTCCCTGAGGAGTCCGACATCTGCGCGATCTCCTGCCGGTCGGGCCTGGTCCGCAGCATCCCCTCGCCGCGGTCCGAGGGCCCGGACTGGGTGGTGAGCGCCGAGGAGCTCTGCCTCGAGCTCTCGACCCAGGTGCCCGTGAAGGAGCTTCGGATCCTGGTCGAGGACGAGGACGCCGCCGCTGGGAGCCCCGCCCTGTGGCGGTCGATGGAGCCCTCCCCGCTCCCCGCGCTGGGAGTCTCCCCGGTCGGGACCGCCGCGACCGAGTTCACGTCCAGGGTCGACGTCGTGGTGCGTAGGGGGGGCGCGCTGGTGACCGGGTTGCGGGCCAGCCCGGTCCGCAAGCGGGTCCCCAAGGCCATGTGGGGGCCGCCGCTATCGGAAGAGACGCTGGCTCCCTCCCTGGAAGCCGAGAGCTTGATCCCCGGCGCGCTGGCCGGCGTGGCCCTGCGGCCAGCGCGCGGAGCGCCCGCGAACGGCTCGCGCCCGGTCTCGCGGGAGGACCTGGCCTACGACACCGTGGCCGTCCGGGACGACCACCTGCGCTGGGACCCCTGCCTCTGCGCCGACGCGGCGCTGGTCGACGATCCGGCGGAGCGCGCCCGCGTCCTGGCCCTGGTCCTCGACGACGAGGCGGTCGCCCGACGGCGGCTGGAGGTCCTGGCTGCCCTGGGACTGGAGCCCTCCTCGATCCGTGTCGGGGCGGGCCTCGCCTCGGTCTTCCAGGCCCCTCCTCAGGTGGGTGCCCTGCTCCCTGAGCTCGTCTCCGCCTGAGTTGTTGGAGTCTTCATGTCCTCGCCGGATCAGATCAAGTTCGTCGACGCCCACCACCCTCCGCTGGAGTCGGGCACCTACTCCATCGTGATGGACCAGCAGGTCGAGGGCAGCACCCCCGGCAGGGAGTTCAAGCCGGGCCTGTTCTCGGCCACGGCGACCTTCCGGGTGCTGGGCCCACGGACCTCGCTGGCGCCGGGGACGGTCAGCTCGACCTTCCCCCCACCGGCGGACGACGGCGATCACGACGGCGTCCTGCCGCACGTCGAGCTGCGCCGGGCCACGCTGCCCTGGGAGCGCCACGCCGAGCGGGGCGAGCCGGGTGGGACCCGGGCACCCTGGCTCGCAGTGCTGGTGCTGACCGAGGAGGAGGCGACCGGGCCCCGGGTCGCCGAGGCCCAGGTCAAGCGGGGGGCGCTCTCCGCTCGCGTCGATGATCCCGCGGTCGGGCCGCTCTTCCCCGGGCTGTCCGACGAGGAGGATGATCCCGAGCAGGTTGTCCAGGTCCTCGACCTGCCGCGCCGGCTGGCCGACCGCCTGCTGCCCCGGCTGCCGGAGCTCCGGTACCTCGCCCATGTGCGGGAGCGCTTCCTGTGCCGGGTGCCGATCGGCGCGCAGGTCGAGTCGCTGGATGAAGGCTCTTTGCCGGGTGGCCTGCAGGAGACCCTGCGCGAGCACGGAGCCCACCTGCCGGCGGACTGCGTCGTGCACGTGGAGCATCCCGGCGGGGAGTGGCGGATCGACAGCCCCTCGACCGAGCGGGCGTTGTACGTTGAAGCCGTGGCGGATCCGGCCGGGGGGCCGCCGACCCACCTCGACGTGGTCGACCAGGCCCGCAGCGTGGTCCTCAGCCACCGGGTCGTCCAGCGGGGCGAGCAATATCGGGCCTTCCTGGTCTCGGTGGAGGGTCGGTACGACGCGTCCGACCCCGTGCAGGATCTGGGGCTGGACCCAAGCACGCGGCCGGATCCCGACGAGCCCGTGCGCCTGGTGATCCTGCACCGCTGGAGCTTCTCGGTCTCCCAGGACTCCGGGCACCTCGCCCGCCTGCTGGGGGAGCTGGTCGCCGACGCGCCTGCGCCCGTGGGAGCCTGGTCGGTCCCGGGCCGGCGGGTCCGCTACGGGCGGCAGCCCTCCCTCGCTCCTGGCCCGATCCGGGACCTGCTCGAGGTGGGCTACACCGCGCTCGAACACCGGATGCGGGAGGGCAGCCGGCTGGTCTCCTGGTACCGCGGTCCGCTGGTCCCGCGCGAGCCGAGGGTCGTGCTGCCCGAGCTGCCGGTGGAGCACGGAGACGCCCTGCTGGTCCTGGACCGCGAGCGGGGGATGCTCGACGTCTCCTACGCTTCGGCCTGGCAGCTGGGTCGGAGCCTGGCGGTCGCCAACCCGAACCTGGGGCTTGCGCTGCAGGAGTGGAAGACCGCGCGACGGCACGAAGAAGGCCGGATGGAGGCCGAGGCTCGGGCAGCCCACCTCCCGCCGGGCGCCGCTCGGGGCGCGGTGAGCCTGCCTGCCGGCGTCAAGGACTGATTCCAGCGGCTGGCCATGCTGGAGCAGGTGCCGGCCCGGTACCTGGTGCCCGAGGAGGATCTGCTCCCCCGTGCCAGCTTGAGGTCCTTCTGGGTGGACGAGCGCTGGGTCGATTGCCTGCTGGACGGCGCGTTCAGCGCGGCCCGCCTGCTTGGCGTGAGGCACGCCCTCGATCGGCTGCTCTTCCAGGAGCTCCGCGCCGCGGCGGTTGCTCCCTTGGGGGTCCCCGGGGTCGATCCCTCCTCGATCCAGCGGACCGGCCTGCTGCTGCGTTCGGAGCTGGTCTCGGGCTGGCCGGACATCCAGATCGACGGCTACGGCGTCGCGGGCCTCGCCCCGGACCAGACGCCTGCGGTCGGGTCGCGCCGCGCCGTCCTGCGCAGGTCGCGCCTGGCCGATGACACGCTGCTGGTGGTCTTTCGAGGCCAGGCCTCGACCCTGGACATCCACCCCAACCCCGAGGCGCTGCACCACGCCCTGCACCGGAGCGGTGGGGCCTGGGCGGTGTTTCCGCGCTCGGTCGACCCCAGCGACGCCGGCAGTCGACCCACGACCCCGGTCTCGGTGCCCATGGCCCCGGGAGGCGACTCTATCGACGTCGAGGCCGCCTTCGGGGTCTTCAGCGCCTGGCGTGACCACCCCGAGCTCCTGGCGCTCCAGCTCATCGACGGGGTCCCCCGCCTTCGTGTCGAGCTGGCCTGAAGGCGTGGGCCCGGCGCGCCCCTACAGCAGCTCTCCCCCGCGCCCGCCGGGCCCTGACTTGACCTTCTTCCCGCCGATGCGCGCCTGCAGCCCGAAGTCCACCCCCGCGTAGATCGGCGACAGCCCCGGCGGCGAGGTGATGTGCGAGGCGTCCAGGCCGGCGTCGCCGACGCGCTGGGTCTCCGACGACGAGCCGGCGATGACCGAGCCGAAGGGCAGGTGGGCGAAGATGTCGATGTTGTCGGAGAGGCGCAGCTCGCCGCCGACGCGGGCGCCGATGCGCCAGAGCACCGGGGTCGAGAAGGCGCTCAGCTCCTGCGCGGGCAGCGGGCTGTAGCGGGAGCTGACGGTGGTGCCGATCAGGGCGGTCGCCTCGCCCCCGATCACCGGGCGGATGAAGGAGGTGTGCATGAAGCTGGCCAGGACCTGGGGGCCGACGATGATCACCTGGTTGGTGCGGTCCTCGGCGTCGCGCAGGGTGCGGGTGTCCCCCGCGACGTAGCTGTCGATCAGCAGGCTGTAGCGGCCGCTGCCCAGGCCGGCGAGCACGCCGACCTCCAGGAAGGGGAGCAGTCCGTAGCTGAGCGAGGCGGTGCCCCCGACCGACGATCCGCTGGTGACGGCCTGGTAGCTGTAGGCGTCGATGACGGAGAGGGTCTGCGAGCTGCGGGCGTAGACGCCGTAGTAGGCGCCGTGCGACTGCGAGGTGCCCAGCGAGGGCCCCACCCGCGCGATGAGCTGGCCCTGGCGGCCCATGGCGCGCTGCCGCCAGACGGGCAGGCTCATCTCCGAGTTGCGGTAGCGCATGTACTCGCGGGGCCCCATGCCCAGGCGCTCCCAGGGCTTGGTGCCCTCGGACTCCATCTGCTCGCTGATCTCGCCGACCGTGTAGCGGGGACGCTCGATCTCCATCTCCGAGCGGGTCGTCAGGGTGGTGACGTCCCCCAGCTCGGAGGAGAGCTGGTCGAGCTGGGCGGCGATCTCGGCGGCCCGCTGGATCTCGGCCTCGCGGGCGCCGGCGTCCTCGTCGGTGCGGATGTCGTCGCTGCGCCCGGCCTCGCCCCGCACGACGGCCACCAGCACGCGGGCCACGCCCTCGGCGAAGACGGCGTCGTCGCCGACGGCGAGGTCGGCCTGGAAGGAGATCACCTCGCGCGACTCGAGGATGTCGATGATCGAGACCTCGACCCGGCTGGCGCCCCCGGCGCTGTCGACGGTGCCGGTGATGGCGAACTCGGCCCGCGCGACCTCGCCGACGACGAAGGCGCAGCCGACCAGCTCGCCGGTGGGGCAGCTGGCCATGTAGGTCTGGGCGTTGGTGTCGAAGATCGGGCCGACCTCGTCGATGCCGATGGCGTCGAGCTCCTCGCGGGCGTCGAGCTGGGTCTGGAGGAAGCCCGCCATCAAGGAGGCGATCGAGGTCGCCTCGCGGGTGCGGGCCTCGAAGGGCGCGACGAAGACGCGGGTCTTCGACTCCTGGGCCGAGGCGGGGGAGGCGAGCAGGAGGAGCGGGAGGAGGGCGGTCAGCATGGGGGCGGAGGATAGCAGACGCCCGCACTTCGACGAAGGCCCCTCAGCGAACCACCATCCGCCGGGGGGCCTGCCGGCCCAGCGGGAGCTCCTCGGGCGGATCCAGCAGGGCCAGGACCTCCAGGTGGGCCGTCTGCGGGAACATGTCGTAGGCCCGCAGGCTGCGCACCTTCCAGCCCCGGGCCAGGAGCTGCCCGAGGTCGCGGGCCAGGGCGCGCGGGTTGCAGGAGAGGTAGGCGATGCGCGCCGGGCTCAGCGAGAGGATGCCGTCGAGCACGCCGTCCCCAAGGCCGCGGCGGGCCGGATCGACCAGCACGACGGGGTGGCGGTCCTCGAGCCGGACGGCGACCTCGGGGAGCAGCTCCAGGGCGTCGCCGGCCAGGAACTCGGCCGCGATGCGGTTGCGGCGGGCGTTCTCTCGGGCTCGCAGCACCGCGCCGCCGACCGCCTCGACCCCCAGGACCCAGCCGTGGGCGGCCCCCAGCAGCATGCTGAAGCCGCCGACCCCGCAGTAGAGATCGACCACCGGGCGCGGCCGGTCGGCCTCGGTCAGCTCCAGCAGGTCGGCGCCGATGCGCTCGGCCATGGCCGGGTTGGCCTGGTAGAAGTCGCCCGGCCCCACCGCCAGCGAGTGCTCGCCCATCTTCTCGTCGATGGTGTCCTTGCCGGCGAGGTGCACGGTCCGCACCACCCCGTCCTCGTCCGGAGCGAAGATGGCGTTGCCGGGCTCGCTGTTGAGGTGCAGGTGGACGCCGACCACCTCGGCCACCGCGCCCGAGAGCCGCTCGGCCAGCAGGCTGAGGGTCTTGTTGCGGTTGCCGGCGACGATGGTCACCAAGACCTCGCCCGTGGCCCGGCTCTCCCGCATCACGACGTGGCGCATCGTGCCGCGGCCGTTCTCGGGCTCGAAGGGCCAGATGTCCAGCTCGATGATGGTGTGGGCGACGACGCTCATCACGCGGCGCAGGGTTGGCGTGGCGACGTGGCAGCCGGGGATGGCCACGACCCGGTGGGTGCGGCGGGAGAAGGTGCCGACCCGGATGTGGCCCTGGTCCGAGCGCCCCATGTTGAGCTTGACCGTGTGGCGGTAGCCGAGCTCACCCTCGGGAGAGGAGATGATCGAGGCGGGCGTCAGCGAGGCGAGGCCGACCTCGTGCAGCGCGTCCCGCAGCATGGCGAGGCGGGCCCGGTGCTGCCCGGCGCCCGTCAGGTGCATCAGCGGGCAGCCCCCGCAGGGGGTGAAGTGCTCGCAGACGGGCTCCTGCCGCAGCGGGTGCGGGGGGCCCAGCGGGCGGAAGAAGCGCCCGACCGCGCGGTGGCGGCCGGTGTGCAGCAGCTCGACCTCGGCCGTCTCGCCGGGGATGCCCGCCCAGACGTCCACTGGCAGATCGCCGGGCACGACCGCGTCGCCGTGGATGCCCCAGAAGTCGGGGGTCATCTTGGCGGTGCGGTAGCGCGGCTGGTCCGAACGATCCCGCGCGGGGCGCTCGGGCCGGGGCGCGCGGCCTCGGCTACGCTTGGGCGCGACGGTGGGCTCGACAGGGTTCGGCGGGTGGCGCTTGGACATCGGCGGGCTCTAACAGATCGAGGGTGGGGCTGGGGGCCGGACGCCCCCCCTCCGCCTCGCTTCGCTCGGCACCTCCCCCCGC